>NZ_JAXDEQ010000013.1:0-173880 GCF_035065025.1 Pseudomonas sp. YuFO8
GACTGCCACCGTGGCGCATTGACGCCTCGGCTGGGGCGAGTCCATCCAATTACAGAGAGCGCGCTGTACCTGTAGGAGCTGGCTTGCCAGCGATAAGGTCCGCAGGACCTTCAAAATCTCGCGGGCGGCGCTAACTTTTGTCCTTGCTCCACCGCCCACGCCACCACCTGCGTCGTGATCTGATCACTGGCCTGGCCAAACCCGGCCACCACCGCCGGCACCTTCAAATCGCTCAACGGCTGGCGCACTTCAAAGCGTTTGCTGGCGAGGATTCGCTGGTCATACCCACGCACCAACAAGGCATCCAGGCGCACGACCACGCTGGCGCTGGTGCCCTGATACTCAGTCTGAAACGCCTGCAAGCTGCCGCCCAGCTCCAGATCCGCCTGGAAGTTGCTGTCATCGGTACTCAGCAGCGTCACCCGACCATCACGCTGGAAACCATCGAGCAGCCGGTTGCGCAGCAATACCGGCGCCGGGTCGCTCCAGCGCGAGCCCTTGTAGCTGCTGATCACGTCGCCCTGGGGGATGACGGCAATGTTCGGGCTGTTCAACGCTTCGCTGGCCTGGGGTTTGTTCAGGCGCAACGACCAGCGCTGCGGTGTGACGTGACTGGCCGGTATGCTGCTTTGCGCCGACGGCAATCGATAAAGATCGAAGGGTTCCGACTTGGGCAGGATCGAGCACGCGCTGATCAGCGTGAAGCTGGCGAGGAGGGCGAGGCGGGTCAGCGTCATGGAGTGAATTCCTTACTCTTGTCACGGCCCAGCAGGTAGCCGCTGGGGTTGGATTCCAGGCGTTGGGAAATAGCCCGCAACGAGGTGAGGGTCTCGCGCAGCTCACGCACCGCCGGCGCCAGGCCATTGAGACCCTGCATGCCGTTGTTGAGCGACTCCTGATTGGTGCTCAGCAGCTGGTTGATGGTCGCGGTGCTCTGTTCCAGCGACTTCATGGCCTGTTCGGCGCTGCCGAACATCTGCTTGCCCTGGTCATTGAGCAAGCCGTTGGCGTTGCGCATCAACGCCGACGTCTGCTCCATCATGGTACCGGCCTGCTTGCCGACCGAGGCCAATTGCTGCATGGCCTGGCGAATGTCGCCGCGCTGGTCGGCAATGACCCCGGTGGTTTGCTCCAGATGCTCCAGGGTCTTGCTGATGCGCTCGATGTTTTCCGTGGAAAACATCAGGTTGGCGTTGTGCATCAAGGTGTTCACCCCGGCCATCAAGTCGTTGCTGTCATTGAGCAGGCGAGCGATGGGCGAGGGCGACGCAATGATGGTCGGCAGCTTGCCGTCCTTGCCCTTGAGCGTCGGGCTCTGAGGCGTACCGCCGCTGAGCTGGATGATCGAGGTGCCGGTGACCCCGGTCAGCGCCAGTTTGGCCTGGGTGTCTTCCTTGATCGGGGTATCGCCGCCCAGGCGGATCCGCGCCAGCACCCGGCGCGGGTCTTTCGGGTCCAGGCGCAGGGTCACCACGTCACCGACCTTGATCCCGCTGTACTGCACCGAACTGCCCTTGGACAGGCCGCTGACCGCCTCGTTGAACACGACTTCGTAATCCTTGAACTCGGTGTCGACACTGGATTTGGCCAGGAACAAACCAAAGAGAAGGGCGCCCGCCACCACGATCACAGTGAACAGGCCGATCAATACATGATGGGCTCGGGTTTCCATGTCAGACCTCGTTGAGCTGTTGAGCGGCACTCAGCGCCGCGCGGCCGCGAGGGCCATGGAAGTATTCGTGAATCCACGCGTCGTCGGTTTCCGAGACCACGTCAATGGCATCGGCCACCAGCACTTTCTTCTGCGCCAGCACCGCCACCCGGTCGGTGATGGTGTAGAGCGTGTCGAGGTCGTGGGTCACCAGGAAAACGCTCAGGCCCAGGGCATCACGCAGGGTCAGGATCAGTTGATCGAAGGCGGCCGCACCAATCGGATCGAGGCCGGCGGTGGGTTCGTCGAGAAACAGGATGTCCGGGTCCAGCGCCAGGGCCCGCGCCAGTGCTGCTCGCTTGATCATGCCGCCGGACAGGGACGCGGGGTACTTGTCCGCCGCCGACAGCGGCAAGCCGGCCAGGGCCAGTTTCACCGCCGCCAGGTGCTCGGCATCGTCGCGGCTCAGGCCGGCATGTTCGATCAGGGGCAGGGCGACGTTCTCGGTCACGGTCAGCGAAGAGAACAGCGCGCCTTTCTGGAACAGCACGCCGAAGCGCCGCTCGATCAGGGACCGCTCGTGCTCGGGCAGGCTCGGCAGGTTTTTCCCGAAGACTTTCACCACGCCCTCGCTGGGCTGGCGCAAACCGACAATGCTGCGCAGCAGCACTGATTTACCGCTGCCGGAACCGCCGACCACGGCAAGGATCTCGCCCTTGTACAGATCCAGGTCGAGGTTCTCGTGCACGCTCTGGCTGCCGAAACGATTGCACAGCCCACGGACTTCGATCACCGCCTCGGCGGGGGCTCGGGGTACTCGACTCACCAGCTCATCTCCATGAAAAACAGCGCGGCCACGGCGTCGAGCACGATCACCACGAAAATCGACTGCACCACGCTCGATGTGGTGTGGGCACCGACAGACTCGGCGCTGCCGCTGACCTTGAAGCCTTCCAGGCAACCTATCGCGGCAATGAGAAAGGCGAAGATCGGGGCTTTGACGATCCCCACCAGAAAGTGCTGAACGCCGATGTCCGATTGCAGCAGCGACAGAAACATTGCCGGCGAAATATCCAGCGATACCGCGCAGACCACGCCGCCGCCGATAATTCCCGAAACCATCGCCAGGAAGGTCAGCATCGGCAACGCGACCAGCAAGGCCAGGACCCGTGGCACCACGAGCAATTCCATCGGATCGAGGCCCAGGGTGCGGATGGCGTCGATTTCCTCGTTGGCCTTCATCGAGCCGATCTGCGCGGTGAACGCACTGGCGGTGCGCCCGGCCATCAGGATCGCGGTCAGCAGCACGCCGAATTCGCGCAGGAAGGCAAACGCCACCAGGTCCACCGTGAACACGCTGGCGCCGAAAGTGCTCAGCACCGTCGCCCCGAGAAATGCCACCACGGCGCCCACCAGGAAGGTCAGCAGGGCAACGATGGGCGCGGCGTCGAGGCCGGTCTGTTCGATGTGCGCCACCATCGGCGTAATGCGCCAGCGCTTGGGACGAAACAGGCCACGGACGATGGTTTCCAGGATCAGGCCGACGAACCCCAGCAGTTGCAGGGTGTCCTGCCAGACTGTGTCCACCGCACGGCCGATGCGGGTCAGCAATTGGATGCCGACGCTGATTTCCGGCTCCTTGATGGGCACGCAGAAATCCGTCAGCGATTGATAGACGGTTTGCAACAACGCGCGGTCGGCGGAGGAAAGGGTGCAATCAGGATGTTGCGCGGAGCGGCCCAGGCGTTCCGAGCCCAGCAGTTCCACCAGCAGCGAGGCGCCGGCTGTATCAAGGGCGCCGAGGCCGTTGAGATCGATGAGGGTGCTGTCGTTGTACTGGCCTTCGAGCTTTTCGCTCAGGTGCTTGAGGTCGGCGTAATGGGCGAGCGTCCAGTCTCCCGTCACCCGTATCTGAGGCGGGGAGTGCGAGGTGTCCAATTGGGCATTGCCGGCCATTGTGCTGCTGGTCATAAGCTCCGTGCTTTTTCGGCTGTTACGCAGAGCTACGTAATAGCACGAACTGCCTTACTTTTCTTTGACCGGTGTGCTGTCAGCCACCTTGAAGCGCAATACGCCGATCAATTGGCCGTCTTCGGTCAACACCCGAACCTGCCATTTGCCTGCCGGATTGCCCGGGAAATTCTGCTTGTGGGTCCAGGCCCGGTAGCCTTCCTTGCGACCGCCGTGGATATCGAGTGGGATGCGATCGACCTCTTTGCCGTTGAATTGCCAGACGTGATAGATCCGCTCGTCCAGGCCGCGCGGCGCATTGATCGCCGTATAGGCATAGAGGCCACCGCCGCGAATCTGCTCGGCGCTGACTTCATCGAGACTGGCGCCGGGGGTGCGATCCTGCATCTGCGTGCTGATGGCCACTTCGGTCATCCACAGGGTTGCCGGCGGCACCCACGAGCGCAGCACCCAACCGACACCGCCGATACCCACGGTAATGCTCAGGATCGCCAGGGCGTTGCGCAGGGTGCGGATCGGAAAGATCGATGCCAGGCTCGGAAACGACAACAGCACGGCGATGCCCAGCGCCCACTTGAAACTTTGCGCAGTGGTCAGGTGCATGATCACCGGCAGCGCGGTGAGCAGGGCGGCGAACAGGGTCAGGGTGTGCAGCGCCAGGAACGCCCAGCGCCGCGGCGCCAGCCACTTGTAGTAGAGCGGGTCGATGATGGAAATCAGCGCCGCGATGCCCAACAGCCCGGTAAAGAACAGCTGGCCGCTGTTCCAGGTCGTGGTGATGAAGAAGAACGGCAGGACGAAGAACAGGCTTTCCTGGTGAATCATCTGCGTCGCATAACGCAGCAAGGGCTGGGGGATCTCCCGCTTGAAGATTCGGGTGAATAGCTTGGTCAGGCTGTTTTCCAGCATCAGCCAGACCCAGCTGATCAGCATGATGGTGGTGATCCAGCTCGCCAGGCCCTGTTGGCGATCCACCAGGATGAAGCTGCCGATCCCGGAGACGAAACCACCGAGCGCAATGACCCCGGGGTAGCGTTTCATCAGCTCGAGGATGCGCTGGACGAATAGGGTCAGGGTCGGCATTCGGCGGTTCACAGTAGTCGTAGGAAAAATCCCTGACAGGTTACCGCCTCATCGGTGAAAGCGCTTACTTTCTGCGATGAAAACGCCATGCCGCCAGGCCCAACAGCAACAACCCCGACAGCCCGGCAATCGCCCACATCAATTGGTCATAACTGACCAGGGGTTTTTCGATCCGCACATACCCCGGCTGCAGGAGCAGTTCGCGCATGGCCTTGTTCGCTTGCGCCAGCGTGACCGCCTGCAACTCCTTGACCGGGTTGGCGAATCGGCCGTCTGCGTAGTCCCCCAGGGCACTCCAGTAGTAATCGGCCAGTGCGCTGTTGCCTTGCACCGCCCAGGACTGGCGGGCGATGGCGGCCTGTTTGAGGCGATTGAAGGTCTCGGCGTTGAGACCGTCCTTGAGCATACCGGCCTTCAAGTCATCCAGCACTTCCAGTGCCTGGCTCACGTCGTCGCGCTCCAGGTCGGCATTCAGGCTCATGAAGCCAACGCCGCCAAACACCTCGCGCTCGGCCCAGGGGCCATAGGACAGGCCGTGCGCCAGGCGCAGCTGGCGATAGAGCGCCCAGTCCAGATAGTCCTTGAGCAGGTCGAAGGTTTCGTCGTGCTGATCGTCCAGCACCGGCTCCGGTACCAGCCAGTGCAGCTTGGCCCCGCCACCGACGAAGCCATGGATCAGGCTGCGCTCATGGGCGGCGCTGGCCTGGATCTGGGGCAGGGGCGGGTGCTCTGTCGGAGTGATGGGGGCAAGCTCGCCATAAGTGCGATCCAGATAGGCCGGCAGTAAGCGGTCGAGATCGCCGACGACGATCAGCGTCATGTTGTTCGGCGCGTACCAGTCCTTGCGCACGTTCTCCAGCTGTTCGCGGGTCAGGTGATCGACTTCCGCGCGCTCAGGGCATTTGAGGCCCAGTTCCACGGCCAGTTGATTGCTGGCGGTATGACCCAAGTCCTGGCGATCCAGCCAGCGTTGCAGGTGCGTGTAGTGCCCGCCGTCCTCACGCTCGACCACTTGCTTGGCGGCGTTGATGGCATCGTCGTCGAAATGGGTCTGGGTCAGCAGCGCCAGCAGCAAATCCAGGACCTTGCGCTGGTTTTTCGCCGGGGCTTCGATCACGAAGGTGGTGTCGGCGTTGCTGGTGAAAGCGTTCCACTCGCCACCCAGCGCCTGCATGCGCTCCTCCAGGCCGCCTTCACCGCTGGCGTCGATGCCGCTGAACAGCAAGTGTTCGAGCAGGTGCGGCAGTTCTTTATCGGTGCAACCGAAATCATCCAGGCCTACCCCGACCACCAGCCGGATCGCCACGTGCCCGCGCTCGGTGCCGGGCTTGAGCAACATCTGCAAACCGTTGCGCAGGGTATAGCCCTCGACCTGGAAGCGATCCAGGGCAAACGAAGGGAGTGAACCAAGCAACAGACAGGCGAACAACAGACAACGCATAACGAGCTTCCCGGCAACCAATCGGAGATCCGTTTCGTCCTTCCGTCCGCCATCGCGAGCAAGCTCGCTCCCACAGAATCCGGGCTGATCCATTCATTGTGGTCAACTCGAAACCTGTGGGAGCGAGCTTGCTCGCAATAACGGCCTTGAGGCTGAATCAATGTTACTGACTGATCACCTTGCCAGACGTTCAAGGCGAATGCGTGATATCAGCCAAATCGTCCACAACCAGCGCGCCGGTGTCGGACGCTTCCAATACGACGTAGGCACTGCTGCAGAACAGCGAATTCAGACGCTTCATGTCGGCAATCAACTCCAGGTGCAGCGAACTGGTCTCGATACTCTGCACGATCTTACGTTGCAAACGGCTGACATGCGCGTGGGCCAGGCGGCGTTCCTGTGCGCGAAAGCGACGTTTTTCACGCAGCAACTGGCGGGCACTTTCCTTGTCGGCACTGAGAAAGACCGACAAGCCCAGGCGCAGGGTGGAAATCAACTGGCTGTGCAGCCCGGCCAGCTCTTCCAGGCCCACTTCGGAAAACGATCGGCGCTGGGAAGTTTTTTGCTGCTGGACTTTGCGCAGCATGCGTTCGATCAGGTCGCTGGCGAGCTTGAGGTTGATCGCCAGTTCGATGATTTCCGCCCAGCGCCGGCTGTCCTGATCACTGAGGTCTTCCCGGGGCATCTGCGCCAGATACAGCTTGATCGCGCTGTAGAGCGCCTCGACATCATCGGTCAGGCGCCGCATTTCCTGGGTCACGGCGGTTTGCTTGCCGTGCAGCACGTCGAGCATGGCCTCGAGCATGTTGTCGATCAGATCACCCATGCGCAGGGTTTCCCGGGCCGCGTTGGCCAACGCCAGGCTGGGCGTGACCAAGGCTGTCGGGTCAAGGTGCCGGGGCTTGGCCATGCCGTTGGTTTGCGGGCGCTCCGGCAGGATCCACGCGCAAAACCGGGCCATCGGCCCGACGGTGGGCAGCAGGATCAGGCAGCGTGCGGTGTTGTAGAGCAGGTGAAAGCCGATGACCATTTCCTGGGGGCTGAAGTCGAGGCTGTCGATCCAGTGCACCAGAGGGTCGAGCACCGGGATGATCAGCAACAGGCCGATCAGCTTGTACAACAGGCTGCCCAACGCCACCTGGCGACCGGCAGCGTTCTGCATGCTGGTGCTGAGGAACGCGAGAATGCCGCTGCCGATGTTGGCCCCGATCACCAGGCCGATGGCCACCGGCAGGCTGATCACGCTGGCGCCGGCCAGGGTCGCGGTCAGCAGGACCGCCGCCAGGCTGGAGTAGGAAATCATCGCGAACAACGCGCCGACCAAGGCGTCGAGCAGGATATCGCCGGTCAGCGAGGCGAAAATCACTTTTACCCCCTGGGCATGGGTGATCGGCGCGGCGGCCTCGACGATCAGTTGCAGCGCCAGGATGATCAAGCCCAGGCCGATGCTGACGCGGCCCATTTGCCCCAGCCGCGTCTGTTTGCGCGACAGGAAAAAAATCACCCCGAGAAAAATCAGCAGTGGCGAGAGCCATGACAGGTCGAAGGTCAGCACCCGCGCCATCAATGCCGTACCGACATCGGCCCCGAGCATGGTTGCCAGGGCAGGGGTCAGCGCCATCAGGCCCTGACCGACAAACGAGGTGACGAGCATCGCCGTGGCGTTACTGCTCTGGACCATCGCGGTCACGACGATCCCCGCGATGAACGCCAGCCAGCGCTTGGACATGTTCTGGCCGATGACGTGGCGCAGGTTGGAGCCGTACACCCGCAGGATGCCGGTTCGGACGATATGCGTGCCCCAGATCAGCAAGGCCACGGCTGAGAGCAAATTGAGCAGGGTGAGCATGCAGGCCCCCTGAGGTGGTAGCGCCCCAGAGGGGCAAGTTAGCGGTGCCGCGCGACGTTCTACGTTCTGTACTTAAGCTGTAGTTGGCTAACGGTCTGTGCGCCAGCATCGCATAGCTAAAGTGCTGATTGAAACAAAACTGTCATGAAACCAATGTGGGAGCGGGCTTGCTCGCGAAAGCGGTGTATCAGGCAACAATGATGTCGACTGACACTCCGTCTTCGCGAGCAAGCCCGCTCCCACAGGTTTTGCGTACATACCGCTTACGGGTTACTGCCCCGGAATGTCCTTGCGCAGTTTCACTGGATCCTGCCGCTTCTTCTTTTTCGCAATCGCGGTGCGCATCTTGATGTTGATCGCTTCCACCGCCAGCGAGAACGCCATGGCGAAGTAGACGTAGCCTTTTGGTACATGCACGTCCAGGGATTCGGCAATCAGCACCATACCGACGATCAACAGGAACGACAGCGCCAGCATCTTCAGCGAAGGGTGCTTGTCGATGAACGCGCTGATAGTGCCCGAGGCCAGCATCATCACCAGTACCGCCACGACGATTGCCGCGACCATGACCGGTACGTGGGACACCATGCCGACTGCAGTGATCACCGAGTCCAGGGAGAACACGATGTCGATGATCGCGATCTGGATGATGGTGTAGAGGAAGTTGCCACCCTTGAGGTTTGGCTCGTCGTCGGTTTCGTCTTCACCTTCCAGCGCGTGGTACATCTCTTGCGAGCTCTTCCACAGCAGGAACAAACCACCAAAGAACAGGATCAGGTCACGCCCGGAGATGCCCTGGCCGAACACTTCGAACAGGTCGGCGGTGAGGCGCATGACCCAGGTGATGGACAACAGCAACAGGATCCGCGTGACCATGGCCAGCGCCAGGCCGAAAATCCGGGTGCGCTGCTGCATGTGCTTGGGCATGCGGCTGACCAGGATCGAAATCATGATGATGTTATCGATACCCAGGACGATTTCCAGGGCGGTCAGGGTAAAGAAGGCAACCCAGATTTCAGGGTTGGTCAGCCATTCCATGTGTATTCCTTTGAGCGATTGTTAAACCAAAAAGGGCCCCGACTTCAAACCGCGAAGCCAGGACCCGAAATGGTGAGTCTTGGGCTTATAGAGTGCTGAACAGCGGAAAAATCCCCATCAGCAATGCGGCAACCAGTATGCACATGCACACCAGCACTGCCCACTTCAGGGTGAAGCGCTGGTGATCACCGAAGTCGATACCCGCCAAGGCCACCAACAGGTAGGTCGATGGTACCAGCGGGCTCAACAAGTGGACGGGCTGACCGACGATCGAGGCACGTGCCATTTCCACTGCGGTAATCCCGTAATGGCTGGCGGCTTCGGCCAGTACCGGTAACACGCCGTAATAAAATGCATCATTCGACATGAAGAAGGTGAACGGCATGCTCACCAACGCCGTGATCACTGCCAGGTACGGGCCGAGGAAATCCGGAATCACCGACAGCAGGCTCTTCGACATGGCATCGACCATGCCGGTGCCCGACAGGATACCGGTGAAGATGCCCGCGGCAAAGATTAGCCCGACCACCGCCAGCACGCTACCGGCGTGGGCCGCGACGCGATCTTTTTGCTGTTGCAGGCAAGGGTAGTTGACGATCATGGCGATACTGAACGCCACCATGAACAGCACCGGCAGCGGCAACAGGCCGGCGATCAGGGTGCACATCAGGGCCAGGGTCAGGGCGCCGTTGAACCAGATCAGGTTCGGACGACGGGCATCCGGGAATTGCGAAACGGTGATCTCGCTGTGATCAATCTCGTCACCCACCAGGTGCAACTCACCCAAACGCGCACGTTCACGCTTGCCGTAGAAGTAGGCAATGGCGAGGATGGCCAGGACACCGGCCGCCATCGCTGGAACCATCGGCACGAAGATGTCGGACGGGTCGACATGCAGAGCACTGGCCGCACGGGCGGTCGGGCCACCCCATGGGGTCATGTTCATCACGCCACCGGCGAGGATGATCAAGCCCGCCATGATCCGCGGGCTCATGCCGATGCGGCTGTAGAGCGGCAGCATGGCGGCCACGCAGATCATGTACGTGGTCGCGCCGTCACCGTCGAGGGAAACCACGAGCGCCAGTACCGCAGTACCGACCGACACTTTCAACGGGTCGCCCTTGACCATCTTGAGGATCTTGCGCACGGCCGGGTCGAACAGGCCGGAGTCGATCATCAGGGCGAAGTACAGGATCGCGAACATCAGCATCACGCCGGTCGGCGCGAGCTTGGTAATGCCTTCGAGCATCATCGGGCCGATTTTCGGGCCGAAACCGCCGAACAGGGCGAAAACGATCGGGATGATGATCAGGGCGATCAACGCGGACAGGCGCTTGGTCATGATCAGGAACATGAACGTGATGACCATGGCGAAGCCAAGGAAAGTCAGCATGGGAATACTCCAGGCGTATCGCGGCTAGGGAATGAGCGGATCGGACGGGATCAGCGCAGAACGGGAAGCACGAGACGTACGGGCGGAGTTGCAGCGAAGCGGCGGATAGAAGAGGACATCAGGGTCACCATTGTTGTTGTTAAATGGGCCGGGCGAACAATCGAACATTCGCTGTAGCCAACCGGTCTGTTGCCGGCAGTGAGGGCGATCCTAATCGGGGAAGCTTTCAGCCAGCTTTCGCCGATGAAAGCATTGACCGGATGTGCAACCGGTCGTCGGACCGAGTTGAGGCGTTCGCGAGCAAGCCCGCTCCCACAGTGGTTTTGTGTACGACATAGATCCAGTGTGGGAGCGGGCTTGCTCGCGAAGGCGTCAGTCAAGACGCATCAGGAGGAACAGCATGGTCGAATTCCACCCCGGCGGTTGCCATTGTGGACAACTGCGCTATCAATTCAGCGGGCCATTGCATGATATCGCCCACTGCCATTGCTCGATCTGCCGGCGAGTCAGCGGCGGGATCGTGACGACCTGGATCACCGTCCCGGCTTCAGCCTTTCAATGGCTGCTTGGGACACCGGCGCGATACGACTCTTCACCCACCTGCACGCGCTATTTCTGCGGCAACTGCGGGGCGCAACTGGCATTGGTGACTCACCTGAGCCCGGACAGCATCGACGTGACCATTGCCACCCTCGACCACCCGGAACAGGCCCCGGCCGAACGGCACATCTGGACCGACAGCCGCCTGCCGTGGCTGCACCTGGATGAGCATCTGCCGGGCGAAGCCGAAGAAACGCTCTGATCAGAAAATAGACAGGTCCAACGGCCGAACCGCGCCCATCCAGATCGCGTGATCGCGGTGATCCAGCAAGTCGTTGCCGGTGTCCGGATGCAGGAATACCACCAGCCCCTTGCGGTTGAGCGCCAGCCACGGCAGCACATCGCCGATCAGCTCGGGGCCGAACGCCAGCTGGCAGCTCCAGTCCGGGTGCGGGCCGACCGGGCGCTCATGTACGCGGCCCATCTGCAGCGGGAATAACTGTGCGGCTCGCTCACACAGGGTCCGCGCCTGGTCGATGGTGCTGGCGTCGAAATACACATGGGCGTGATAGCCCTTGATCCGTTGCATTTGAATCCCTCCAAACCGAGTCGAACCCTCACCGTTTCCGGCAGGTCACACGCCATATACCCCGCAACAACGGAGCCAGCCATGAAAAATGCCGAAACCCCGGTGGTGAAAGTGGTGCTTTATGGTGCCATGAGTAGCCTGGGCAGTGCGCTGATGGCTGAAATGCTGCGGCGTCAGCATGAAGTGATCGCCATTCTCGATGATCTGACGGCCCTGGCGCCGCGACCGGGTTTGCGTACCAAAACCGGCGACCTGTTCGATGCTGAGCGAGTGAAGCAAAGCGTGGCCGGCAGTTCGGCTGTCGTCTGCTTATTAGACGCACCGGGGCTGCCCTTCAACAGTGAGCATGTGGAAAAAACCATCGTGCCCGGCCCGGTCGAGCAAGTGCTGGCGGTGGATGCATTGATCGATGGCATGCAGGCGGCGGGCATTGCGCGGTTGTTTCTGGTGGGTGATTTCGAGATTCTGGACGATCCGGAGTTCGAGGACGGATTGGAACTGCACGCCGCCGAGGAAATCCGCGAAGCGCTACAAAGCAGTGCCTTGCACTGGACGATGGTGAATGCCCCGCGCGGAGTGCCGGGGCTGACCATTGAGCACTTCAGCCAGGTCAGCAGCAGTCTTGAGCCGGGGCTGGCCGAACCGCTCGCACGCCTGGCCCGCACGGCGGTGGGGATCGCTGATGAGTTGCAACTGAACCTGCATATCGGCGAGCACGTCAATTTCATCGCGACTTCTGAGCCGTAAAGCATGTCCCTGTAGGAGCTGCCGCAGGCTGCGATCTTTTGATCTTCAAACCGCAATCGAAGGAAACGACATTCCCGTCAACGATTGCGCACTGCTGGCCTGCTCAGCCATCAGCCAATCAACGAACTGTTGAATCAGCGCCCCACGTCGCTTGCGCTGGGGCAACACCACGTAGTAACCCAGCCTGGAAATCACCGTTTCGGCAATCGGCCGGCACAACAATCCCTGCGCCAACAAGTTATCCACAAGGTGCCGCCAGCCAATGGCCACGCCCTGTCCGCCAATGGCGGCCTGAATCAGCAAGGTGTAATTGTCGAAACGCAACTGGCCGGGGGCTGGGGCCGAGGTGATGCCCAGCTCGCGAAAGACACCGCTCCAGTCAAACCAATGACTGCTGTTTTCGCCACGCAGGTGCAGGAGCGGAAACTCCAGCAACGACTGGGCGGGCAGGGGCAGGGCACGATCATTCAACAACTGCGGGCTGCACACCGGGAACACTTCCTCGCTGAACAGCCAATGGCTCTCGCCCTGCTTGAAACGACCATCGCCGAACAGCACCGCTACGTCGATATCGCTGCGCAGCATGTTGTGGCTGCGCTCACTGGTCACCAGGCTGACGTCGACCTGTGGATTGGCCGCATGAAAGCGGTGCAACCGGGGCATCAACCAGTAGGCGGCGAAGGCGAAATCGGTGGCGACCTGCAGCACCTCGTGCTGGTGTTGCGCGCTGATTGCCGCCAATCCTGCGTCGATATTCTGCAAACCCAGCTGAACCTGCTCAAAAAGGATTACCCCGGCCTCGGTCAGTTCGATACCTCGATAGATTCGGTCGAACAGTCGAGTCGCCAGTTGCTCCTCCAGGCGCTTGATCTGTTGGCTGATCGCCGGCTGTGTGGTGCCCAGCTCGACCGCCGCCGCCGTGAAGCTGCGCTGACGGGCCGCCGACTCGAAAGCACGAAGTAAATCCAGAGAGAGGTCACCAAGTGCGTCATACATAAGCTGTGCTTATCCTAGTCATTGCCGGCCATGGGCTTTACCGCAAAGTGTGGGGGTTACATCCTCGATCCCAGCACTCTCGCATAAACATCCACTATGGAATGCCGCGAACACATGAAGCGCAAGAACATTCTTTTCATCATGGCCGATCAAATGGCCGCGCCAATGTTGCCCCTCTACGGCCCATCGCCCATCAAGCTGCCTAATCTGAGCCGCCTCGCCGCCGGCGGCGTGGTGTTCGACAGCGCCTACTGCAATAGCCCGCTTTGCGCGCCTTCGCGCTTTACCCTGGTCAGCGGCCAGCTGCCGAGCAAGATCGGCGCTTATGACAACGCGGCGGATTTTCCTGCCGATGTGCCGACTTATGCCCACTACCTGCGCCGCCTCGGCTACCGCACCGCGCTGTCGGGCAAGATGCATTTCTGTGGTCCGGACCAGTTGCACGGCTATGAAGAGCGCCTGACCAGCGATATCTACCCCGCCGACTATGGCTGGGCGGTGAACTGGGATGAACCTGACGTGCGTCCGAGCTGGTACCACAACATGTCGTCGGTGCTGCAGGCAGGCCCCTGCGTGCGCACCAATCAACTGGATTTTGACGAAGAGGTGGTGTTCAAGGCCCAACAGTACCTGTTCGACCACATCCGCGAAGATGGCGACCAGCCGTTTTGCCTGACGGTTTCGATGACGCACCCCCACGACCCGTACACCATTCCCAAGGCGTTCTGGGACCTGTACAACGACGCCGACATCCCGCTGCCGGTTACACCGGACCAAGCCGGACTCGATCCGCACGCCCAGCGATTGCTAAAGGTCTATGACCTGTGGGACAAGCCGCTACCTGTGGATAAAATCCGCGACGCGCGCCGTGCCTACTTCGGCGCCTGTAGCTATATCGACAGCAACGTCGGCAAACTCCTGCAAACTCTTGAGGATACGGGTCTGATCGATGACACCATCATCGTGTTCTCCGGGGATCATGGCGACATGCTCGGCGAGCGTGGACTCTGGTACAAAATGCACTGGTACGAGATGGCAGCTCGTGTACCGCTGTTGATAAGTGCACCAGGGCAATTCGGTGCCAGCAGGGTCAGCGCTTCGGTGTCAACCGCCGACCTGTTGCCGACCTTCGTAGAACTGGCCGGCGGCTTTCTGGAACCGGGCTTGCCTTTGGATGGTCGCTCGCTGGTGCCGCACCTGCAAGGGCAGGGCGGTCACGACGAAGTGTTCGGCGAATACATGGCCGAAGGCACCATCAGCCCGCTGATGATGATTCGCCGTGGCGCCTACAAATTCATCTACAGCGAAGACGACCCTTGCCTACTCTTCGATGTACACAATGACCCAAGAGAGCTGGAAGAACTCAGCCATTCGCCGCAACATCGCCAGCTGTTCGACGATTTTCTCACCGAAGCGAGGGCCAAATGGAATATTCCGGCGATCCACCAACAGGTGCTCGCGAGCCAGCGGCGCCGGCGTTTCGTTGCTGATGCCCTGACCATCGGCAAGCTGAAGAGCTGGGATCACCAGCCGCTGGTGGACGCCAGTCAGCAATACATGCGCAACCACATCGACCTCGACGATCTGGAGCGCAAAGCACGTTATCCACAACCCTGCCAAAATCAATAATCTCAAGGGGAAGTCCATGCAAAGGTTATCCACAGTACTGACGGTCGGGCTCCTGGCACTGGGCAGTGCGTCGGTCTATGCCGATCAGAGTTGCGAGACGGTGAAGATGGCCGACCCGGGCTGGAGCGACATCGCCGCGACCAACGCCATCACCGGGTTTCTGCTGGACGGCATGGGCTACAAGGCCAAGGTCGATACCCTCGCCGTGCCGATCACCTTTGGCGGGCTCAAGGACGGCCAGGTGGATGTCTTCCTCGGCAACTGGATGCCGGCGCAGCAGGGCTTCTACGACAAGTTCGTCGCCACCGGTGACGTCACGCAACTGGCGAAGAATCTCGACGGCACCGAGTTCACCCTCGCTGTGCCGGACTACGTTTGGGACGCCGGTGTGCATAACTTTGCCGACCTGAACAAGTACGCCGACAAGTTCGACCACAAGATCTATGGCATCGGCTCTGGCGCACCGGCCAACATCTCGCTGCAAGAGATCATCAAGAAAAATGATTTCGACATGGGTAAGTGGAAACTGGTCGAATCCAGCGAGCAAGCCATGCTGGCCGAAGTGTCTCGGGCGGTGAAGAAGCAGAAGTTCGTGACCTTCCTCGGCTGGACGCCGCACCCGATGAATGTGCAGTTGAAAATGCATTACCTGAAAGGCGGCGAGAAATATTTCGGTGACACCGGCAGCGTCCACACCCTGACCCGCAAAGGTTATGCACAGGCCTGCCCGAACGTCGGCAAGCTGCTCACCAACCTGAGCTTCACCCAGGAGATGGAGAACAGCATCATGGCCGAAGTGGTGAACAAGAAAGTCAGCAATGCCGATGCGGCCAAGGCGTGGATCAAGGCCAATCCGGCCGTGCTGGACAAGTGGCTCGATGGCGTGAAGACCGTGGATGGCAAGGATGCGTTGCCGGCCGTGAAAGCCAAGCTCTAATCCATGTGGGAGCGGGCTTGCTCGCGAATGCGGTGGATCAGTCGACATTGAAGTTGCCTGATCCACCGCATTCGCGAGCAAGCCCGCTCCCACAATGCGTGGTGCTGATACCCTTATGCAAAACCCAACCCGAGAGGACCCATGGCCCTTCCCAGCCGCCATTCACTCTTCCCATTCCTTTCATGGTTACCCCGGCAAACCCGCGCCAGCGTCGGTCGTGACCTGGTCGTCGGCCTCAGTGGCGCGATTCTCGCGTTGCCGCAATCCATCGCCTACGCACTGATTGCCGGCCTTCCACCGGAGTACGGCCTGTATGCGGCGATCATCCCGGTGTTGATCGCTTGCCTGTGGGGCTCGTCGTGGCATTTGATCTGCGGTCCTACGGCGGCCATCTCCATCGTCCTGTACGCCAGCGTCAGTCCACTGGCCGTGCCGGCGACGCAAGACTACGTCACCCTGATCCTGTTACTGACCTTCCTGGCCGGGATTTTCCAGTGGCTGCTGGGATTGCTGCGCTTTGGTGCGCTGGTCAATTTCGTCTCTCATTCAGTGGTGCTTGGCTTCACCCTCGGCGCGGCGGTGGTGATTGCCGTCGGCCAGTTGCCCAACCTGCTGGGCCTGGACCTGCCTAGCCAGGCCACCGCCCTGGACAGCTTCATCACCTTGTTCAAACACCTGGGTGAGGTGGATAAACCCTCGCTCATGCTCGGCTTGGCTACTGTCGTGGTCGGCGTGATTCTCAAGCTGTGCCTGCCGCGCTGGCCGACCCTGTTGATAACCCTGGTGCTGGCAGCCCTGCTGGTCTGGCTCTGGCCATCGATGTTTGGGCATGTGCGACTGGTCAGCGCCTTCACTGGCCAGCTGCCGCCCTTGAGCCCACTGCCGCTTGACCTGGACCTGATCCTGCGCCTGCTGCCCAGCGCCGTGGCAGTCGGCATGCTCGGGCTGGTCACCAGTTTGTCGATTGCCCGCTCGATATCTGCACGTTCGCAGCAACTACTCGACGCCAACCAGGAAGTTCGCGCCCAAGGCCTGTCCAATATCGTCGGTGCGTTTTTCTCCGGATCGCTCTCGGCCGGCTCGTTCACCCGTTCGGGGCTGAGCTACGAAGCGGGTGCCTGTTCGCCACTGGCGGGGATTTTTTCGGCATTGTGGGTGGCGCTGTTTGCGATTTTTGGCGCGAATCTGATCGCTCACATTCCTATCCCGGCCATGGCCGGCAGCATTGTGCTGATCGCCTGGGGCCTGGTGGATCATCGGGGTATTCGTGCGTTGCTGCGGGTCAGCCGCGCCGAGTTCATGGTCATGAGCCTGACCTGCATCGCCACGCTGCTGTTGGAACTGCAGACGGCGATCTATGCCGGGGTGTTGGCGTCGCTGTTCTTTTACCTCAAGCGCACCTCACAACCACGGGTGCAGCATTTACGCGACGGCGATGAGGACATTCTGCGGGTCGGCGGCTCGATCTTTTTCGGCGCCAGCCATTACCTGCAAGTTCGCCTGCAACGCATGCACGGCGCACGCGTGGTGATCGAGGCGCAGCAGATCAATTTCATCGACTATTCAGGGGTGGAGATGCTGCATCAGGAAGCGCGGCGGCTATTGCGCCAGGACCGCAGCCTGACCCTGCGCCGGGCCAGGCCGCAGGTGGTGGATGAATTGAGGAAGCTGGAAGGGGCAGAAAAATGCCCGATACGCTTTGAGGATTGAAATCCTTGTAGGAGCTGGCTTGCCAGCGAAGGCGTCCTTAAGTACGCCAAAAGCTTCGCGGGCAAGCCCGCTCCTACAGGGACTGTGTCAATTGCCGACGAAGCTCCGCCAACACCGGTGCCGTATCCGGGCGCACCCCGCGCCACAGGAAGAACGCTTCCGCCGCCTGCTCGGCCAGCATCCCCAGGCCATCCATCGACACCGCCGCGCCGTGTTCGCTGGCCCAACGGCAGAACGAAGTCGGCTCCTTGCCGTACATCATGTCGTAGCAAACCGTTTTGCCCGGCTCGATCAGGCTTGGCGCAATCGGCGGCACATCGCCCGTGAGGCTCGCGGACGTCGCATTGATGATCAGGTCCACCGACTCCTGCAGCCAGTCATAACCACTGGCCGCTACCGGGCCCAGATCGCAGAACAATTCCGCCAGTAATTCGGCCTTATCCACCGTGCGATTGGCGATGATCACCGACGCCGGTTGCTCGGCCAGCAACGGCTCCAGCGCACCGCGCACCGCGCCACCGGCACCCAGCAGCAGGATGCGTTTGCCCTTGAGGCTGAACCCGGCGTTGACCGTCAAATCCCGCACCAGCCCGGCGCCATCGGTGTTGTCCCCCAGCAAGGTGCCGTCGGCCAGCTTGCTCAGGGTGTTCACCGCACCGGCTCGTTGCGCCCGCGCCGTCAGGCTGTCCGCGAGGCGAAAGGCATCTTCCTTGAACGGCACCGTCACATTCGCACCACGACCTTCAAGGAAAAATGCCCGGGCGCAGCCGGAGAAGTCGTCGAGGGGCGCCAGCGAGGTGCTGTAGTCGAGTTTCTGCGCGGTCTGCTCGGCGAACAGGCGATGAATCAGCGGCGATTTGCTGTGGCCAATCGGGTTACCGAAAACGACATAACGGTCCATCAACATTCCTCTTCAGGCCTGGGCCAACCAATCGCGGTCTTGCAGGAAGTACTCGGTCAGGCGCGCTTCTTCGCTCCCAGGCTCGGCTTTCCAGTCGTAACCCCAGCGTACCTGCGGCGGCAGCGACATGAGGATCGATTCGGTACGGCCACCCGATTGCAGGCCGAACAAGGTGCCACGGTCATAAACCAGGTTGAACTCGACGTAGCGCCCACGGCGGAACTCCTGGAATTCCCGCTGTTTGGCGGTGTAGGCAGCGTTCTTGCGGCGTTGCACGATCGGCAGGTATGCCTCGATGAACGCATCACCGATGGCCCGCATGAACGCGAAGCTGGTGTCGAAGTCCCACTCGTTCAGGTCGTCGAAAAACAGGCCGCCGATACCCCGGGGCTCGTGCCGGTGCTTGATGTGGAAATAGCTGTCGCACCAGGCCTTGTAACGCGGGTAGACGTCCGCACCGAACGGCGCGCAGGCCTGCTCGGCGACGCGGTGCCAGTGCACGCAATCTTCTTCGTTACCGTAGTACGGCGTCAGGTCGAAACCGCCGCCAAACCACCAGACCGGCTCTTCACCTTCTTTTTCGGCGATGAAGAATCGCACGTTGGCGTGCGAAGTCGGTACATGCGGGTTGTGCGGGTGGATCACCAGCGACACGCCCAGGGCCTCGAAGCCACGCCCGGCCAGTTCCGGCCGATGGGCGCTGGCCGACGGCGGCAAACCGCTGCCGAAGACATGGGAAAAGTTGACGCCGCCCTTTTCGATGATCGTGCCATTTTCGACCACCCGCGTGCGCCCGCCACCGCCGGCGGGCCGGGTCCAGGCATCTTCGACGAAGCGCGTGCCGCCGTCTTCGGCCTCCAGGGCAGCGCAAATACGGTCTTGCAGATCGAGCAGGTAGGCTTTTACGGCCTCGGTGCGGGTAGTCATGGCATCACCTTGGATCGGGCAAAGCTACGCGGCGCTCCAGCGGAGCCGAGCCTGCGCAAATGGGCGCGTAGCATAACACCGCCGATGCGCTCGTCGCAGTTGACGAAGATCACGCTTCGGCGCCAGATAGCGCACTTGGTAAAACGATCTCAGGAGAGTGCAGATGGCAAAGCGTATCCAGTTCCGTACCCATGGCGGCCCGGAAGTACTTGAGTATGTGGACTACCAACCCGCCGAGCCCGGCCCGCAGCAGGTCCGCGTGACCAACAAGGCCATCGGCCTGAACTTCATCGACACCTATTACCGCAGCGGCCTCTACCCGCCACCGGCCCTGCCATCGGGTCTGGGTTCGGAAGCCGCGGGCGTGGTCGACGCGGTCGGCAGCGAAGTGACCCGGTTCAAGGTCGGCGATCGCGTGGCTTATGGCAGCGGCCCGTTGGGCGCTTACAGCGAAGTTCACGTGTTGCCCGAAGCCAACCTGGTGCGCCTGCCGGACGCCATCACTTTCGAACAGGCTGCCGGAGTGATGCTCAAGGGCCTGACCGTGCAGTACCTGCTGCGCCAGACCTATGAACTCAAGGGTGGCGAAACCATCCTGTTCCACGCCGCTGCGGGGGGTGTCGGCTCCCTGGCCTGCCAATGGGCCAAGGCCTTGGGCGTGAAGCTGATCGGCACGGTGAGTTCGCCAGAGAAAGCCGCGCTGGCCAAGGCCAATGGTGCCTGGGCGACCATCGACTACAGCCATGAAAACGTCGCGCAACGGGTACTGGAATTGACTGACGGCAAGAAGGTGCCGGTGGTGTACGACGGCGTCGGCAAGGACACCTGGCTGACTTCCCTCGATAGCGCGGCGCCCCGTGGGCTGGTGGTGAGCTTCGGTAATGCATCCGGGGCTGTGGACGGGGTGAACCTGGGGATTCTGGCGGGCAAAGGCTCGTTGTACGTCACCCGGCCGACGCTGGCGACCTACGCCAACAATGCCGAGAACCTGCAGCGCATGGCCGATGAGTTGTTCGAGATGATCATCAGCGGCAAGCTGACGGTGGACATCAGCCAGCGTTTTCCACTGGCGGATGCAGCGAAGGCGCAGACCGAGTTGTCGGCGCGGCGCACTACCGGGTCGGTTGTTCTGTTGCCCTGACTGACGCCATCGCCAGCAGGGCTAGCTCCCACATTGGATCTGTGGCGTTCACAAAACCAGTGTGGGAGCTAGCCTGCTGGCGATGGGCGCGCCTCGGTCTTAATCGGGGCGCACAACATGCCCGGTCGCCAGATCCCTAATAACACTCGGATTCTTGCGCCCACCCAGGTTCCCGCCCAACACCAGGTCAACCTGACCCCGGAAATACTGCTCGACGCGAATCCGCGTACGCGCCGCCGGCCGGCCCTGGGGGTTGGCGGACGTCGACACCAGCGGCCCGACCAACGCGCACAAATCCCGCACCTGAGGATGATCGCTGACCCGCAACGCCACCGTTTCATGCACCCCGGTAATCCACTCCGGCAACATGTTCTGATGGGGCACCAGCCAGGTGTTCGGCCCCGGCCAGGTACTGGCCATGCGGTCCATCCACAGTTCGGGGAAGTCTTCGAAGAGGAAGTCGAACTGGCGGATATTGTCGGCGACAAGGATCAGGCCCTTATCAACCGAGCGCCCCTTGATCAGCAGCAACCGATCCACTGCCTCTTCATCCCACGGGTCGCAACCCAGCCCCCAGACTGCTTCGGTTGGGTAGGCAATCACCGCCCCTGCGCGAATTGCTCGTGCGGCTTGCTGCACACGCCAACTGTTGACCATGAAAAACTCTCCAGAATAAGGCTCTGCGCAGTTTACCGTTCTTCCTCGTAAAACCTAGCTCACCCGCGCAAACCAGCGTCCGTTTTCACAGACAGCACGGCCGTCCATTTCCAGCTCCGTCAACGTCGCCAGGACCTTGGGCAAGGTCCAACCGCTGGCATCGGCCAGCGCTTCACTGGTGTGGGGGGCGGCGTGGAGCAGGGTCAGCAGCGGATGGCTCGATGTGGCCGCGGGTGTTTGCGTTGAAAAAGGCAGCTGCTGCCAGCCCCGCAAGCCTTCAAGGATATGCTCGATGGTTTCCACCAGCACGGCGCCGTCGCGGATCAGCTGATGGCATCCGCGGGCGCCGGGATGATGAATCGACCCGGGAATCGCATACACCTCGCGCCCCTGTTCCGCCGCCAGCCGGGCCGTGATCAATGAACCGCTGGCAACGCTGGCTTCGACCACTAGCACGCCCAGGGACAGACCGCTGATGATCCGGTTGCGTCGGGGGAAGTTGCCGGCGCTGGGCGCGGTGTCCAGCGGAAACTCCGAAAGCACCGCGCTACCCGACGCGATCATGGCGTCCGCCAGGCGCCGGTTGCGCTGTGGATAAAAGTTTTCAAGACCCGTGCCAAGTACCCCGACCGTTCGCCCGCCAACGTCCAGCGCCGCCTGATGCGCGGCGGCATCGATGCCCAGCGCCAGGCCGCTGGTGATGACGAACCCGGCACCAGCCAGGCTGCGGGAAAACGCGGTGGCGGTGTCCATGCCTGGCCGTGAAGCACGACGACTGCCGACCATCGCCAGCTGCGGTTTTTCCAGGATCTGCGGATCGCCGGCCACGAACAGCAACGGCGGCGCGTCGCTGATCTGCGCCAGCAACGCCGGGTAGTCAGGCTGGTCCCACATCAGTAAATGCTGGCCCTGACGCTCTAGCCAGGCCAATGCATGGCTGGCGCCGTCACGAATCTCCGGGGCGCGCCGGGCCTCGCAACACACCTGCGGCAAGCCCAGCGCTCGCCAGGCACTGGCCGGTGCGCTGATGGCTTTGGACGCCGAACCGAAGGCTTCCAGCAATTTCCTGAATCGCGCCGGGCCAAGTTCCGGTAGACGGTGCAGACGCAGACGCGCCTCCAGTTCCGCAGGGGAAACCGGTGTAACAGCGGGTATCGACATGGATCATCCTTGATCGTTATGAGCCCCCGTCGAAACGGGAATAAGCTGTGGATAACTCTGTTGGTAACTTGTGCAGTGAGCTAAGGATTTTGCACCTTGTCCAGCACTGCCAATGAACGTGACGCATGGAGCACCAGCCCATAGCTGAGCTTGTCGTAGGTGCGGAAAACCATCAGCAGGCCGGCGCGCTCATCCGGAATTTTCACTGGCTGGCCGGTGATCCGGTCGCGCACGGTTTCCCCGGTTTTCATCACCGCCAGCACATTCCCTTCGGTCAGGCCGTCGCGTTGCCCCTTGTTCAGGGTGACCACGTCCAGCGCACCGATCTGCGTGACCCCGCGTGGCACATCGATGATCAGGCCGTTGACCTGGGTCTCTGGGGCGCTGGGCATGAAGGTCGAATTGATCGAGCGTTCTTCGCCGCTGAACAGGCGGTCGCCGAGACGCACCTCCTGGGTCGTACGTTGCAGCGCCAGAGTCGTGACGTCGCCCTCGGTGGCGATGATCTCGCCGCCGCCAATGTCATCGGCGTTGATCCCGAGGAACTCGTGGGTCTGCGGATCGCTGTAGACCTTGCCCTGGCGGAAGATGCCATACACCGGCTGAGCCGGGTCAAAGTGGCCGCGGGCGAAGATACGGTCGCCGGTGCCACTGAGTACGCGCTCGGCATCACCGGCAACGATATAAGGCGCCTGGTCGAAATCCTCGGCCTTGTCGACGATGCGGTTGCTCAGCAAGAAGCTGTTGATCGATTTCAGCGGGATGCTCGGGATGGCGTCGGCCACCGGACTGCTGCGCACCCGTGGCGAAAGCTTGATGGTCCCCCGCGAGGCGCCGCGATCGAGGGTCAGGCGCGGCTGGCCGTTGACGTAGACCAGCGACAGGCTGTCACCGGGGTAGATGAGATCTGGATTTTCAACCTGGGGATTGGCCTGCCAGAGTTGCGGCCACTGCCATGGCTCACGAAGATATTTGGCCGAGATGTCCCAGAGTGTGTCGCCCGTTGCCACGGTGTATTGCTGTGGAAAACCCTCCCTGAGTTGCACTTGCCCGTGCGCAAAACCTGCCGAGGCCAGGAGTAGCAGGGCGAGTAGTGATTTCCTCATGCGATGAATCCCTTTATTATGTGAGTTCGCGTGAAACGCCAGAGCCCTCGGTGGCTCGCTCCCGGCTTGCTTATGAAGAGAAGGGAGCTACGTTTTACACCGGTAGCCTGCATCTTCGGATCGGCCAGGCCATCGACCCGACCTTACTTCACATGTGCAGTCATCAAAGCTTATGGCCATTTTAAACATCCTCGAATTCCCTGACCCGCGCCTGCGTACGATCGCCAAGACAGTGACCGTAGTGGACGACGAAGTGCGTCAGCTGGTCGATGATATGTTTGAAACAATGTATGAGGCGCCAGGCATCGGCCTCGCCGCGACCCAGGTCAACGTGCACAAACGTATCGTCGTGATGGACCTCTCCGAAGACCGCAGCGAACCCCGGGTGTTCATCAACCCCGAGTTCGAGTCCCTGACCGACGAGATGGAGCAATACCAGGAAGGCTGCCTCTCGGTGCCGGGTTTCTACGAAAACGTCGATCGCCCGCAGAAGGTCAAGGTCAAGGCCCTGGACCGCGACGGCCAGCCCTACGAACTGATCGCCGAAGGCCTGCTAGCCGTTTGCATCCAGCACGAATGCGACCACCTGAACGGCAAATTGTTCGTCGACTACCTGTCCACGCTCAAACGCGATCGCATCAAGAAGAAACTGGAAAAGCTTCACCGCCAGAACGCTTGATGCCCTCTTCAAAGGCTTGCCGCGGCAAGCCTTTTTCTTTTCAAGATGCTTTGTAATCGAGAGCTTTCATGACTGAGCCACTGCGCATTGTCTTTGCCGGCACCCCGGAATTCGCCGCCGAACACCTCAAGGCCCTGCTCGACAGCCCTTACGAGATCGTTGCGGTCTACACCCAGCCGGATCGTCCGGCGGGCCGCGGGCAAAAGCTGATGCCGAGCCCGGTCAAGCAGCTTGCCCTTGAAAATAACATTGCGGTGTTGCAACCGCCGACCCTGCGTAACGCAGACGCCCAGGCCGAATTGGCCGCGCTGAAGCCGGACTTGATGGTGGTGGTTGCCTACGGCCTGATCCTGCCGCAAGTGGTGCTGGATATTCCGCGCCTGGGCTGCATCAACAGCCACGCGTCCTTGTTGCCTCGCTGGCGCGGTGCGGCGCCGATCCAGCGCGCCGTCGAAGCCGGTGACAGCGAAAGCGGCGTGACCGTGATGCGCATGGAAGCCGGCCTCGACACCGGGCCGATGCTGCTCAAGGTCATCACCCCGATCAGCGCCCAGGACACCGGCGGCAGTCTGCACGACCGCCTGGCCGAAATGGGTCCGCCTGCCGTGGTCCAGGCGATTGCCGGCCTCGCCGCCGGTACGCTCGAAGGTGAAGTGCAGGACGACAGCCTGGCCACCTATGCACACAAGTTGAACAAGGACGAGGCGCGCATCGACTGGACGCGTCCAGCGGTTGAGCTGGAGCGTCTGGTTCGCGCTTTCAACCCTTGGCCGATCACCCACAGCACACTCAACGGCGAAGCGTTGAAGGTGCTGGCGGCAAACCTGGCCGAAGGGCAGGGCGCAGCGGGTGAAATCCTCGGCGCCAGCAAGGACGGGCTGATCGTCGCCTGCGGTGAGCAGGCCCTGTGCCTGACCCGCCTGCAATTGCCCGGTGGCAAGGCGCTGAACTTCAGCGACCTGTTCAACAGCCGTCGTGAAAAATTCGCCATCGGTACCGTCCTCGGTCAAGCGGTGGACGCTCAATGAACCCGCGTCTGGCCGCCGCCAAGGCACTCGCCGCTGTCCTGAACGGAAAAGCCTCGCTCAACAGTTCACTGCCGACGCAACTGGACAAGGTCGAAGACCGTGACCGCGGCTTCACCCAGGACCTGGCGTTCGGCACCGCTCGCTGGCAGCCGCGTTTGTCGGCGCTGGCGGCCAAGCTGCTGCAGAAGCCGTTCAAGGCGGCCGACGCCGACGTCGAGGCACTGTTGCTGGTCGGTCTGTACCAACTGCTCTACACCCGCGTCCCGCCACACGCCGCGATCGGCGAAACCGTGGGTTGCGCCGACAAGCTGAAAAAGCCCTGGGCCAAGGCCTTGCTCAATGCCGTGCTGCGCCGCGCGCAGCGGGAAAGCGAAACCCTGCTGGCCGAGCTGGAACACGACCCGGTGGTGCGTACCGCTCACCCGCGCTGGCTGCAAAAGTCGCTCAAAGCCTTCTGGCCCGAGCAGTGGGAAGCCATTTGCACGGCGAACAATGCGCACCCGCCCATGATCCTGCGGGTCAACCGCCGCCATCACAGCCGTGACGCCTACCTCGGGCTGCTGAGTGAAGCAGGCATTGCCGCCAGTGCCTGCGTCTACAGCCGCGACGGCATCATCCTCGAGGCAGCCGCCGACGTGCGCAGCCTGCCAGGCTTCGCCGAAGGCTGGATCAGCGTGCAAGACGAAGCGGCCCAACTGGCCGCCGACTTGCTCGACCTGGCGCCGGGCCAGCGCGTGCTCGATGCGTGCTGCGCCCCGGGCGGCAAGACCTGCCATATCCTTGAAGCCGAACCGAAACTGGCCGGCGTCGTCGCCGTGGACCTCGAAGCCAAGCGCCTGGTACGGGTCCGCGAGAACCTCGAACGCCTGAAACTGAGCGCCGAACTGATCGCCGCCGACGGCCGCGACACCGCCACCTGGTGGGACGGCAAGCCTTTCCAGCGCATCCTCCTCGATGCCCCGTGCTCGGCCACCGGCGTCATTCGTCGTCACCCGGACATCAAGCTGACGCGCCAGCCCGATGACATCGTCGCGCTCGCAGTGCTGCAAGGCGAGCTGCTCGACGCCATGTGGCATACCCTGGAAGTGGGCGGCATCCTGCTCTACGCCACCTGTTCCACGCTGCCGACCGAAAACACCGAAGTGATCGAGGCCTTCCTCGCTCGCACACCCGGTGCCCGCGAACTGGACCTGGCCACAACGGCCGGGATCAGGCAGCCCCATGGGCGGCAACTGCTGGCCCAGGAAGGCGGCCACGACGGGTTCTACTACGCCAAGCTGATCAAGATCGCCGCCGCACGCGGTTAAACGGATTCAACGGAGTGACTGGATGAAAATCATCATCCTCGGAGCAGGGCAGGTCGGCGGTTCGCTGGCGGAGCACCTGGCAAGCGAAGCGAATGACATCACCGTGGTCGACACCGACGGCGAACGCCTGCGTGACCTCGGTGACCGGCTGGACATCCGCACGGTGCAAGGGCGCGGTTCGCTGCCGAGCATCCTGCGCCAGGCTGGCGCCGACGACGCCGACATGCTGGTCGCCGTGACCAGCAGCGATGAAACCAACATGGTGGCCTGCCAGGTTGCCCACACCCTGTTCCACACGCCGACCAAGATCGCCCGCGTCCGTGAAGCGGCGTACCTGACCCGCACCGAACTGTTCGACAACGAAGCCATCCCGGTGGATGTGCTGATCAGCCCCGAGCAGGTAGTCACTAACTACATCAAGCGCCTGATCCAGCATCCGGGCGCCCTGCAGGTGATCGACTTTGCCGAAGGCAAGGCGCAGTTGGTTGCGGTGCGGGCCTACTACGGCGGGCCGCTGGTGGGGCAGCAACTGCGCCAGCTGCGCGAGCACATGCCGAACGTCGAAACCCGCGTGGCGGCGATTTTCCGTCGCGACCGGCCGATCCTGCCCCAGGGCGATACGGTGATCGAAGCGGACGACGAAGTGTTTTTCATTGCCGCACGGGCGAACATTCGGGCGGTCATGAGTGAAATGCGCCGTCTCGACGAGACCTACAAGCGCATCGTCATCGCCGGTGGCGGGCAGATCGGCGAGCGTCTGGCCGAGGCCATCGAAAGCCGTTACCAGGTGAAGATCATCGAGATGAACCCGGCGCGCTGCCGTCATCTCTCGGACACCCTCGACAGCACGGTGGTATTGCAGGGCAGCGCCTCCGACCGTGACCTGCTGCTGGAAGAGAACATCGCCGACGCGGACATCTTCCTGGCCCTGACCAACGATGACGAGGCCAACATCATGTCCTCGCTGCTGGCCAAGCGCCTGGGGGCGAAGAAGGTGATGACCATCATCAACAACCCGGCCTACGTCGACCTGATCCAGGGCGGTGACATCGATATCGCCATCAGCCCGCAACTGGCGACCATCGGCACCTTGCTGGCTCATGTGCGTCGCGGCGATATCGTCAGCGTGCACTCACTGCGCCGCGGCGCGGCGGAAGCCATCGAGGCCATTGCCCATGGCGATGCGAAATCGAGCAAGGTGATCGGCAAGGCCATCGAAAACATAGGCTTGCCGCCGGGTACTACGATTGGCGCCATTATTCGCGATGAAGAGGTCATTATCGCGCACGATGACACCGTGATCGCAGCGGGCGACCATGTGATCCTGTTCCTTGTGGATAAAAAGCATATTCGCGATGTGGAGAAACTGTTCCACGTAGGGCTGAGCTTCTTCTGATCCGAGTTTTTTGCTGCCAGCAAGGGCCTCTTCGCGAGCAAGCCCGCTCCCACATTTGATCTTTGGTGAACACAAAACCAATGTGGGAGCGGGCTTGCTCGCGAAGGCGGCCTCACTAATCCGGATGAACGCCTGACACCCCTAAGATAAGGAATCCACCATGCTCGAATCCCTGGAAAAAATGCTCGCCAAGGGTGTGGATAACTCGCTGCTGCGCTTCGGCCTGGGCAAGGGTTATCTGGATCTGGGGGAGAACGCCAAGGCGGCGGAGCATTTCCAGCGCTGCGTCGAATTCGATCCGAAATATTCGGCAGCCTGGAAATTGCTCGGCAAGGCCCATCTGGCCCTGACCGACTTTGCAGCCGCACGGCAGGCCTGGGAGCAAGGCATCGAGGCCGCCATCGCCCATGGCGACAAGCAAGCCGAGAAGGAAATGACGGTGTTTCTGAAAAAGCTCGACCGTCAGGCGCACTGATCAGAGATAACGCAAGCCAATGCCTTCGGCATACAGTTCACAGTTATCCACAGATCATGCCAATCGACTCAATACCAGCGCTCTTCGCCCGGTGGACGCTTCTTGAAGCGTTTCATGCTCCACATGTACTGGCTCGGATACGCCCCCACGTAACGCTCGACGACCTTGCTCATGGCAGCGCAGGAGGTGGCGGTATCGGTGCTGTACATCTCTTCGGGCGCGGCTTCCAGGATTACTTTGTAGCCTGAACCGTCCGGCAGCCGCAGGGCATGCAGGAACACGCCGACCGCCTTGCCGCCGGCGAGCATGTTCGGCACAAACTTGCTGGTCAGCGCCTGGGTGGCGAAAAACGGCACGAAGATCCCGGCGGATTCGGCCGGTTCCGGGTCGGCGGGAATACCCACCGCACCACCTTTGCGCACTTCCTTGATGACGCTGAGGATGCCTTCCTTGGTGGAAGCGGCCACCTTGTTGCCCAGTTGCACCCGTTGCTTTTGCAACAATTCATCCACCGCCTTCAATTTCGGCGGGCGATAGAAAATGATCGGTTTGCACTGGCTGCAATAAAAGTGGTTGAGCACTTCCCAGTTGCCCAGGTGACTGGTGATGCCGACCACGCCCTTGCCGGAGGCGAGGGCGTCCTTCAATACATCGAGGCCTTCCACTTCGCGGACCAGGTCGATGGAACGCTGGGCCGGCCAGATCCAGGCGCAGGCGCTTTCGGTCAGGGACTTGCCGATGTCTTTGAGGCTCTGGCCCACCAGGCGCTCACGCTCGGCGGGGTCCATGTCGGGAAAACACTTGGACAGATTGATCCGTACCACATCGCGGGAACGGTTCGGGGTTTTCCACATGACCCAGCCTATCGCCGAGCCTACGGCCTGAACGGCCCGCCACGGGAGCAGGGCAAACAGCCGCAGAGCGCCTACCAGCAAGGCGCCTTTCAACTTATCCACAGGTCACTCCTGATCTTGTGCTGTGCGCGAGGCGGCTATTCTAACCGCCGTTCGCCAGCAGCGCGTAGCGATCGCAATCCCGGGTGTGGTCCATGACCATGCCCGAGGCCTGCATCAGCGCGTAGCAAATGGTCGGGCCAACGAAGGTGAAACCGGCTTTTTTCAAGCCCTTGCTCATCTCCACCGCCTCGGGCGTGATGGCCGGCACTTCGGAGCGGTCCTTGAAATGATTGATCTTCGGCACACCGCCGACAAAGGACCAGAGAAACCCCACCGGGTCCTCCAGCGCCATCCAGGCCTGGGCATTGCGCCGGGCCGCGTTGAGCTTGAGGCGATTACGGATGATGCCCGGGTCGAGCATCAATTCATCGATTTCCGTGTCGCTCATCTGCGCCACGCGCTGCACGTCAAAGCCGTACAGCACCTGGCGATAGTGCTCGCGTTTGCGCAGCACAGTGATCCAGGAAAGGCCGGCCTGGAACCCTTCGAGCAAAAGCAACTCGAACAGTCCCTGCGCATCGCGTAGCGGCGTGCCCCACTCCTGATCGTGATAAGCCATGTACAGCGGATCTTCGGAACACCAAAAGCAGCGTGGCATAAGGCTCCAGGGGGCGTGCGCAGCAACGAATCGGGTATACTCCCGCTCTTTAAATCGCAGCCCAAGAAACAGGTGAATTTCGTGAGCCAGCCTACGCCAGCCGTGCGTACCTTCCAAGACTTGATCCTCGCCCTCCAGCAATACTGGGCCGAGCAAGGTTGTGTGGTACTTCAGCCCTACGATATGGAAGTAGGCGCCGGCACTTTCCACACTGCAACATTCCTGCGCGCCATTGGCCCGGAAACCTGGAACGCCGCTTATGTGCAGCCAAGTCGTCGCCCGACTGACGGCCGCTACGGCGAAAACCCGAACCGTCTGCAGCACTACTACCAGTTCCAGGTGGTGCTCAAGCCGAACCCGGACAACTTCCAGGAGCTGTACCTGGGCTCCCTCAAGCACGTTGGCCTGGACCCGTTGGTCCACGACATCCGCTTCGTCGAAGACAACTGGGAATCGCCGACCCTCGGCGCCTGGGGTCTGGGCTGGGAAGTCTGGCTCAACGGCATGGAAGTGACCCAGTTCACCTACTTCCAGCAAGCGGGCGGCATCGAGTGCTACCCGGTGACCGGCGAGATCACTTACGGCCTCGAGCGCCTGGCCATGTACCTGCAAGGCGTGGACTCGGTCTACGACCTGGTCTGGGCTGACGGTCCGTTCGGCAAAGTGACCTACGGCGACGTGTTCCACCAGAACGAAGTGGAGCAGTCGACCTACAACTTCGAACACGCCAACGTCGAGAAGCTGTTCGAACTGTTCGATTTCTACGAAAGCGAAGCCAAGCGCCTGATCGAACTCGACCAGCCGCTGCCGTTGCCGAGCTACGAAATGGTGTTGAAGGCATCCCATACCTTCAACCTGCTGGATGCGCGCCGGGCGATTTCCGTGACCGCGCGTCAGCAATACATCCTGCGTGTGCGCACCCTGGCGCGTTCCGTTGCGCAAGCCTACCTGCTGGCTCGCGCCAAGCTGGGCTTCCCGATGGCGACCCCGGACCTGCGTGACGAAGTACTGGCCAAGCTGGAGGCTGCACAATGAGTGCTCTGGATTTTCTGGTTGAACTGGGCACTGAAGAACTGCCACCCAAGGCCCTGAACACCCTGGCCGAGGCGTTTCTTGCCGGTATCGACAAGGGCCTGCAAGCTGCCGGCCTGAACTACGAGACCAAAACCGTTTATGCCGCGCCGCGCCGTCTGGCGGTGCTGATCACGTCACTGGCCACACAGCAGCCGGATCGCAGCATCAACCTCGATGGCCCGCCACGTCAGGCCGCGTTCGATGCTGAAGGCAACCCGACCCAAGCGGCACTGGGCTTTGCCAAGAAGTGCGGCGTCGACCTGAGCGAAATCGATCAGAGCGGTCCGAAACTGCGCTACAGCCAGAGCATCGCCGGCAAGCCGACCGCGAGCCTGCTGCCGACCATCGTCGAAGACTCGCTGAACGACCTGCCGATCCCGAAACGCATGCGTTGGGGTGCGCGCAAGGAAGAGTTCGTGCGTCCGACCCAATGGCTGGTGATGCTGTTCGGTGACCAGGTCATCGACTGCACCATCCTCGCCCAGAAGTCTGGCCGCGATTCCCGTGGTCACCGCTTCCATCACCCGGAAAACGTGCGCATCGGTTCGCCGTCCAGCTACCTGGCCGACCTGCGTGCCGCCTACGTGCTGGCCGACGCCAACGAGCGTCGCGACATCATCAGCAAGCGCACCGAAGAGCTGGCCACTCGCCAGGAAGGCACGGCGATCGTTCCGCCAGCCCTGCTCGACGAAGTGACCGCGCTGGTCGAGTGGCCGGTACCGCTGGTGTGCTCGTTCGAGGAACGTTTCCTCGACGTGCCGCAAGAAGCACTGATCACCACCATGCAGGACAACCAGAAGTACTTCTGCCTGCTGGATGCCGAAGGCAAGTTGCTGCCACGTTTCATTACCGTGGCCAACATCGAAAGCAAAGACCCGCAGCAGATCATCGCCGGTAACGAGAAAGTGGTTCGCCCACGCCTGACCGACGCCGAGTTCTTCTTCAAGCAAGACAAGAAGCAGAAGCTCGAAGACTTCAACCAGCGCCTGCAAAACGTGGTGTTCCAGGAAAAACTCGGCAGTGTCTACGACAAGGCCGAACGCGTTTCCAAGCTCGCCGCCTACATCGCTGCGCGCATTGGCGGCAACGCTTCGTGGGCCGCTCGCGCAGGCTTGCTGTCCAAGTGCGACCTGGCGACCGAAATGGTCGGCGAGTTCCCGGAGATGCAAGGTGTCGCCGGTTACTACTACGCCCTCAATGATGGCGAGCCAGAAGACGTCGCCCTGGCCCTGAACGAGCAGTACATGCCGCGCGGTGCCGGTGCCGAACTGCCAGCCACCCTGACCGGTGCGGCCGTGGCCATCGCCGACAAGCTCGATACCCTCGTGGGAATCTTCGGTATCGGCATGCTGCCGACCGGCAGCAAAGACCCGTACGCACTGCGCCGTGCTGCGTTGGGTGTGCTGCGTATCCTGATCGAGAAACAACTGGATCTGGACCTGAACGACGCCGTGGCCTTCGCCGTGAATGCGTTCGGTACCAAGGTCAAGGCTGTCGGTCTCAACGACGCCGTGCTGGAATTCATCTTCGACCGCCTGCGTGCGCGTTATGAGGATGAAGGCGTCGACGTGGCGACCTACCTGTCGGTGCGCGCACTGAACCCGGGCTCGGCCCTGGACTTCGACCAGCGCGTACAAGCGGTACAGGCCTTCCGCAAATTGCCGGAAGCCGCAGCCCTGGCGGCGGTGAACAAGCGCGTATCGAACTTGCTGAGCAAGGTCGAAGGCTCGGTGCCGACCGTGGTCGAAGCCAAGTATTTCGACAATGCCAACGAGTTCTCCCTGTACTCGGCGATCCAGCAGGCTGACCAGGCTGTCCAGCCTATGGCGGCGGCACGTCAGTACAGCGAATCGCTGGCACGCCTGGCCGCCTTGCGCGAGCCGGTCGACGCGTTCTTCGAAGCGGTGATGGTCAACGCGGAAGATGCCAATGTCCGCGCTAACCGTTATGCACTGCTGGCGCGCCTGCGTGGGCTGTTCCTCGGCGTCGCCGACATTTCGCTGCTGGGGTAAGACTGTTTGAAACTGCTGATTCTCGATCGGGACGGGGTGATCAATTACGACTCCGACGCTTACATCAAGTCGGTGGAGGAGTGGATCCCACTCCCCGGATCGATCGAAGCCATCGCGCAGTTGAGCAAGGCCGGCTGGACGGTGGCGGTCGCCACCAACCAGTCGGGCATCGCTCGCGGCTACTACGACCTCGCCACCCTGGACGCCATGCACGAGCGCTTGCGCTCGCTGGTGGCCGAGCAGGGTGGGGAAGTCGGGCTGATCGTCTACTGCCCGCACGGGCCGGACGAAGGCTGCGATTGCCGCAAGCCAAAACCCGGGATGCTGAAAAGCATCGCCGCACATTACAACGTATCGCTGACAAATCTATGGTTCGTCGGCGATAGTCTCGGTGACCTGGAAGCCGCCAAAGCCGTCGATTCTCAGCCAGTTTTGGTAAAGACCGGGAAAGGCGAAAAGACTTTGGGCAAGACCCTTCCGGTAGGCACATTGATTTTCGACGATCTGGCGGCGATTGCCGCAGAACTTATCCACAATTAGAGCTCTTTCGAAATCCTGACCAAGGAACGTTCGGGAGTGCGCTTGAACCGTTACGGTAAACGTCGCCATGTCGATACTGCAGGCCATCAGAACCTTCCTCTTTTACCTGCTGCTGGGCACCAGCTCCCTGCTGTGGTGCAGCCTGAGTTTTTTTATCGCGCCCTTTCTGCCATTCAAGGCGCGTTATCGCTTCATCAACGTCTATTGGTGCCGCTGCGCCTTGTGGCTGAGCAAGGTATTCCTGGGCATTCGCTACGAAGTGAAAGGTGCCGAGAACGTGCCGGCACAGCCCTGCGTGATCCAGTCGAACCACCAGAGCACCTGGGAGACCTTTTTTCTCTCGGCCTATTTCTCGCCATTGAGCCAGGTGCTCAAGCGCGAACTGCTGTACGTGCCATTCTTCGGTTGGGCCATGGCCATGCTGCGTCCCATCGCCATCGACCGGGACAACCCGAAAGCGGCACTCAAGCACGTCGCCAAGAAAGGCGATGAGTTACTAAAGGACAACGTCTGGGTGCTGATTTTCCCCGAAGGCACCCGCGTTCCCTACGGCACCATCGGCAAATTCTCCCGCGGCGGTACTGCGCTGGCAGTGAATGCCGAGCTGCCGGTGCTGCCGATTGCGCATAACGCTGGCAAGTTCTGGCCAAAAACCGGTTGGAGGAAGAAGCAGGGTGTCATCACCGTGATCATCGGTGCACCGATGTATGCCGAAGGTAGCGGACCACGCGCTATCGCCGAATTGAACGACCGAGTCCAGGCTTGGAACGAGCAGATGCAGCGTGAAATGGGCTCTCTGCCACCGGCTCCGCAGGCGCCGGTTACCAACGATCAGGTGGTTGTCTGAGCTTCTGTGGATAAGCTGTGTACCGTTTGTGAGAAAAGCGTCGAAATCGTCTCCTAACTTAATGATTTATATAGATATTTCTTAAGCGCTTAAAAAACCAAAAAACGTGCATAAGTTTTTTTCGGGCGCAAAAAAACCGGCTGATATAGCCGGTTTTTTTATGCCTGTAATGTGGGTGTTTCACTGGACACAAAAAAGGCCAACGCAAGCGTTGGCCTTTTTGGTCCAGCGGGTTAACCGGGATCAGAAGTCCAGGTTGGAAACCGCCAGGGCATTGCTTTCGATGAAGTCACGACGAGGTTCGACCGCATCACCCATCAGGGTGTTGAAGATCTGGTCCGCGCCAATGGCGTCTTCGATGGTCACTTTCAGCATCCGGCGAACGCTCGGATCCATGGTGGTTTCCCACAGCTGATCCGGGTTCATTTCACCCAGACCTTTGTATCGCTGGATGGTGTGGCGCTTGGTGCTTTCCGCCATCAACCAGTCCAGGGCTTCCTTGAACTCGGTGACCGCTTTCTTGCGCTCGCCGCGCTGGATGTACGCGCCCTCGTCCAGCAGGGTGCTCAGCTGGGCGCCCAGGGACACGACGGTCTTGTAGTCGTTGCTGCCGAAGAAGTCACGGTTGAAGGTGACGTAGTTCGACAGGCCGTGGGAGATCAGTTCGACCTCTGGCAGCCAGACATTACGTTCACGGTCTTCGCGCAGGCTGGCCTTGTAGACCAGGCCGGACTTCTCGACGGTGCGCAGGCGCACTTCGTACTGGGCCAGCCAATCCTGCATCGCAGCGTGATCGGACAGTTGCTCCAGGCTGACGGCCGGCAGGTAGATGAAGTGCTCGGTCAGTTCCTGTGGGTACAGGCGCGACAGACGCTTGAGGGTCTTCATCACCAGGCGGAAGTCATTCACCAGACGCTCAAGGGCTTCGCCAGAGATACCTGGTGCCTCTTCGTTCAGGTGCAGGCTCGCATCTTCCAGGGCCGACTGCGTCATGTACTCTTCCATGGCGTCGTCGTCTTTGATGTATTGCTCTTGCTTGCCTTTCTTCACCTTGTACAGCGGCGGCTGGGCGATGTAGATGTAGCCACGCTCGATCAGCTCCGGCAGCTGACGGAAGAAGAAGGTCAGCAGCAGGGTACGAATGTGCGAACCGTCGACGTCAGCATCGGTCATGATGATGATGTTGTGATAACGCAACTTGTCGATGTTGTACTCTTCGCGACCGATGCCGCAGCCCAGCGCGGTGATCAAGGTGCCCACTTCCTGGGAAGAGATCATCTTGTCGAACCGTGCCTTCTCGACGTTCAGGATTTTACCCTTGAGCGGGAGAATCGCCTGGGTCTTGCGGTTACGTCCCTGCTTGGCAGAGCCGCCCGCGGAGTCACCTTCCACCAAGTACAGTTCGGAGAGGGCAGGGTCCTTTTCCTGGCAGTCAGCCAGTTTGCCCGGCAGGCCAGCGATGTCCAGCGCGCCTTTACGACGGGTCATCTCACGGGCCTTGCGCGCGGCTTCACGGGCACGTGCCGCGTCGATCATCTTGCCGACGACCAGCTTGGCTTCGTTCGGGTTTTCCAGCAGGAAGTCGGAGAAGTATTTGCCCATTTCCTGTTCGACCGCGGTCTTCACTTCGGAAGAGACCAGCTTGTCCTTGGTCTGGGAGCTGAACTTCGGATCCGGCACCTTCACCGAAATGATCGCGGTCAGGCCTTCACGGGCATCGTCACCAGTGGTGGCGACTTTGTGCTTCTTCGCCAGGCCTTCAGCTTCGATATAGGTGTTGAGGTTACGCGTAAGGGCCGAACGGAAGCCCACCAGGTGGGTACCGCCGTCGCGCTGCGGAATGTTGTTGGTGAAGCACAACAGGTTCTCGTTGAAGCTGTCGTTCCACTGCAGGGCGATTTCCACGCCGATGCCGTCTTCACGCTGGATGTTGAAGTGGAACACCTGGTTGACCGGGGTCTTGTTGGTGTTCAGGTATTCAACGAACGCACGCAGGCCGCCTTCGTACTTGAACAGCTCTTCCTTGCCGCTGCGCTCATCCTTGAGGACGATGCCGACACCGGAGTTGAGGAAGGACAATTCACGAATCCGCTTGGCCAGGATGTCCCAGCTGAAGTGGATATTCTTGAAGGTTTCGCTGGAAGCCTTGAAGTGGATCTGGGTACCCGTGGTTTCGCTGTCGCCAACGATCTTCATCGGTTCCTGAGGAACACCGTGTACGTAGGTCTGTTCCCAGATCTTGCCACTACGGCGCACCGTCAGAACAAGCTCTTCAGACAGTGCGTTCACTACCGACACGCCTACGCCGTGCAGGCCGCCGGATACCTTGTAGGAGTTGTCATCGAACTTACCGCCGGCGTGCAGCACGGTCATGATGACCTCGGCTGCCGAAACGCCTTCTTCTTTGTGCACGTCTACCGGGATGCCACGACCGTTGTCTTTAACGGTGATGGATTCGTCCGGGTGGATGATGATGCTGATGTCGTCGCAGTGGCCGGCGAGCGCTTCGTCGATCGAGTTATCGACCACCTCGAACACCATGTGGTGCAGACCGCTGCCATCGTCGGTGTCACCAATGTACATACCGGGACGTTTGCGTACGGCATCCAGGCCTTTCAGCACTTTAATGCTCGTTGAGTCGTACGTATTTTCTTCGCTCAATGCCTTCACTCCCGATGGTCGTGGGTCTGGGTGATACGGCCCTGTTCCACGTGGAACAGGGCGACTGGCGTTTCCGTCTGCCAGCCTTCCCTCAATAATTCGTGGTCTACACAGGTGATGAACACCTGGCAGCGTAAGTCTTCCAGCAAGCGGCAAAGCGCACGGCGGTGCTGCTCGTCCAGTTCGGACGGCAAGTCATCCACCAGATAAATACACTGACCGCGTCGGGCCTGGCTCACCAGGTGCCCTTGGGCAATCCGCAATGCACAGACCACAAGCTTTTGCTGACCCCGGGACAAAATGTCCGCGGCGTTGTGTGCGCCCAATCTAAGACGCAAATCAGCCCGTTGCGGTCCGGCCTGGGTATGACCCATTTGCTGATCCCGTTGCAGGGACCCGGCAAGTACGGCGCTCAATTCCCGGTCCTTGTCCCAGCCTCGGTAATAGCTGAGCGTCAAACCTTCGAGCTCAACCAGTTCGCTCAAGGTTTGTTCAAAGACTGGCTTCAAGGCTTTGATGTAAGCGCGGCGGTATTCATCGATTTCAGCGCTGGCCTGGCACAGTTCCCTGTCCCAAACCGCTTGCGAAACGGCGTCAAGTGTACCATGCCGCAGCCAAGAGTTTCTCTGGCGCAGGGCCTTCTGCAGGCGTTGCCAGGTGGACATGAATCGGGGTTCCACGTGGAACACGCCCCAGTCGAGGAACTGACGGCGAATCTTCGGCGCACCTTCCAGCAAGCGGAAGCTGTCCGGGTTGATCAACTGCAGCGGCAGAATCTCGGCCAGTTGTGCGGCACTGCGCGCGTTTTGTCCGTCGATGCGGATCTGAAACTCCCCCTGGCGATCCCGGGAGATGCCAAGGGCGCTGTGTCCGCCTTCAGCCAACTCGACCTGGCCAAATACCGTGCACGCCAATTGCTCGTATTGAATAACGGGCAACAACCGGGTGCTACGAAACGAACGCGCAAGCCCCAGCAGGTGAATGGCTTCCAGGACACTGGTTTTGCCGCTGCCGTTGGCGCCGTAAAGAATATTGATTCGGGGGGAGGGGGAGAAGGTCACCGGGTGCAGATTGCGCACCGCGGTGACCGAGACGCGACTGAGGGACATCTAGCTTCTGCTGAACATGATTACAGACGCATCGGCATGACGACGTAGGCCGAGTCGTCGTTGTCGGACTCTTGCACCAGCGCACTGCTGTTGGAGTCGGACAGGATGAGTCGCACCTGCTCTGTGGTCATCACGCCCAGTACGTCGAGCAAGTAGCTGACGTTGAAGCCGATTTCCAGGGAGCCGCCGTTGTACTCAACGCCAACCTCTTCTTCCGCTTCCTCCTGCTCCGGGTTGTTCGCCTGGATCTTCAGCTGGCCAGGAGCCAGTTGCAGACGGATGCCGCGGTACTTTTCGTTGGACAGAATCGCCGTACGGCTGAAAGCCTCACGCAACGCCTGACGATCACCGAGCACCAGCTTGTCGCCGCCTTTTGGCAGAACGCGCTCGTAGTCCGGGAATTTGCCGTCGACCAGTTTCGAGGTGAAGGTGAACTCACCGGTGGTCGCGCGAATGTGGTGCTGGCCCAGGACGATAGTGACGATGCCGTCTGGCTCGGTCAGCAAACGCGCCATTTCAAGGATACCCTTGCGCGGCACGATGACCTGGTGGCGATCCGGCTGGCCGATATCAGCCTGCATCGAGCACATTGCCAGACGGTGGCCGTCGGTGGCCACGGCACGAATGACGCCCGCCGAGACTTCCAGCAGCATGCCGTTGAGGTAGTAACGCACGTCCTGCTGGGCCATGGCGAAACTGGTGCGCTCTATCAGGCGACGCAGCTTGCTCTGTTCGAGACTGCAGGTCAGCGAGCCCGGGCCTTCTTCCACGGTGGGGAAATCGTTGGCCGGCAAGGTCGAGAGGGTGAAGCGGCTACGGCCAGCCTTCACCACCAGCTTCTGTTCATCGACCTTGATATCGATCAGCGCGTCGTTCGGCAGGCTTTTGCAGATGTCCATCAGTTTACGTGCAGGCACGGTGATGGAACCTGTTTCAGCAGGCTCTTCGAGTTGCACGCGACCGACCAGCTCGACTTCCAGGTCGGTACCGGTCAGCGACAACTGCTGGCCTTCGACAACCAGCAGCACGTTGGAGAGAACCGGCAAGGTCTGTCGGCGCTCGACGACGCCTGCGACCAGTTGCAGGGGTTTCAACAGGGCTTCGCGTTGAATGGTGAAATGCATGGTCTAGTCCCTTGCCTTAAAAGCTGCGCTGGTGTTCATCAAGTGGTCAGTGTACGCAGCAGGTTCTTGTAGTCCTCGCGGATGTCCGCGTCGGATTCCTTAAGTTCGTTGATCTTGCGGCAGGCGTGCAAAACAGTCGTGTGGTCACGCCCACCAAACACATCACCGATTTCCGGCAGGCTGTGGTTGGTGAGTTCCTTGGACAACGCCATGGCGACCTGACGTGGACGGGCAACCGAACGCGAACGACGTTTGGACAACAAATCGGAGATCTTGATCTTGTAGTACTCGGCGACCGTGCGCTGAATGTTATCCACAGAGACCAGTTTGTCTTGCAGCGCCAACAGGTCCTTCAGGGACTCGCGAATCAACTCGATGGTGATATCGCGCCCCATGAAGTGCGAATGGGCGATGACGCGCTTGAGCGCACCTTCCAGTTCACGGACGTTGGAGCGAATGCGTTGGGCAATGAAGAACGCGGCATCGTGTGGCAGTTCGACCTTGGCCTGGTCGGCCTTCTTCATCAGGATCGCGACACGGGTTTCCAGTTCCGGCGGCTCTACGGCCACCGTGAGGCCCCAGCCGAAGCGGGACTTCAGTCGTTCTTCAAGGCCTTCGATTTCTTTCGGATAGCGGTCACTGGTGAGAATGACCTGCTGGCCACCTTCAAGCAGGGCGTTGAAGGTGTGGAAAAACTCTTCCTGGGAGCGCTCTTTGCGAGCGAAAAACTGAATATCGTCGATCAGCAATGCATCCACCGAACGGTAGAAGCGCTTGAATTCGTTGATCGCGTTCAGTTGCAGCGCCTTGACCATGTCGGCCACGAAGCGCTCGGAATGCAGGTACACGACCTTGGCATTCGGGTTCTTCTTTAATAGGTGGTTACCCACAGCATGCATCAAGTGGGTTTTACCCAGACCTACACCACCATAAAGGAAGAGCGGGTTGTATCCGTGCTTGGGGTTGTCCGCCACTTGCCAGGCCGCAGCCCGGGCCAGTTGGTTGGACTTGCCCTCAACGAAGTTTTCGAAGGTAAAGGTGCGGTTCAGGTAGCTGGTGTGCTTGAGGGCGCCTTCAACCTGAACAGTGCGTTGCTCGGCGCGCACCGGTGCCTGTTGCGAACTGGCGCCGGCCATTGGGTCGAAGCTGTCACGAGAAGGCTCTTGCTCAGCCACTTCAGCGGTTTTTTGCGTCGCACGCTTGGCCGGTGATGGGGCGGGGGCCGCAGGCGCGGCAGCAGCTGCAGCCGCCTGAACCTGGGACGCCGCGGCGGCAGCCAGCGGCGCATTCGGTGCAGCACGCGGAGCTGAGCTGCGTTTGCTGCCTATTAATAAGGAAAGCGCAGGCGCCATGCCGTTGCCGTGCTCGTCGAGCAATTCCAGCACGCGGCTCAGGTATTTCTCGTTGACCCAGTCCAGGACAAAACGATTGGGTGCATAGACACGCAACTCGTCGCCTTCGGCTTCGACCTGTAGTGGACGGATCCAAGTGTTGAATTGTTGGGCAGGCAGCTCATCGCGCAAAAGCTCCACGCACTGCTGCCAAAGTTCCACTGACACGGATATCCCCTAAGTTGAAAGCCGGTGAGGCAAAAACAAGCGGCCATTGTAACGGCCAGACGCCGACTTATCCACACGTAGGTGGGTCATGAACCGAGAACAATCAGCGTTTTATACGCAAAAAAGACGACCAATGGTCTGTGCATAAGCCCTGTGGATAACCACCTCTAAGCTCATTGCACAAGTGGGGGCGAAACTCGGTGGATAACCTGCCTGTGGATAACAGCGCTTTCCACACACAGGTTATCCGACCGCGCAGCACAGCCTGAACACCGTTTTCCACTGTAGTTGTCATTCGCTGTACATGCGATGAAACAAGGGCTCTAGGCACTTATCCACAGATACCCGCGCCCTAAGCTTTTATAAGCTTTACAGAAAAGCTTTAAATACTTTCCTTTCTTATTTTTATATTTGCCTGAGGATCCTGACCAGGCAAAACCTCCGGAGATCTATTTATAAGGAAACGTTGGTTGGAAATTGACCTAGAGGCTTGCTTTCTCTAGAATCCCCGGTCTCTTAAAACGGGGGCCATTCCGGCCCGTTGTGGACGAACCAGGTAACACGACAATGAAACGTACTTTCCAACCAAGCACTATCAAACGCGCTCGTACCCACGGTTTCCGTGCTCGCATGGCTACCAAGAACGGTCGTGCCGTCCTGTCGCGTCGTCGCGCCAAAGGTCGTGCGCGTCTGGCAGTTTGATAATCCGGCACTGGAGGTGAGTCAGGACTTCAGTCGGGAAAAGCGTCTGCTTACCCCCCGGCATTTCAAGGCGGTCTTTGACTCCCCTACCGGCAAGGTTCCGGGGAAAAATCTCCTGCTCCTTGCGCGCAAAAACGATCTTGATCACCCCCGTCTCGGGCTGGTTATCGGGAAAAAGAGCGTAAAGCTCTCCGTCGAGCGCAATCGCCTCAAACGTCTGATGCGCGAATCGTTTCGCCTGAACCAGGATTTACTGGCAGGCTGGGACATCGTTATCGTCGCGCGCAAAGGTTTGGGTGACGTAGAAAACCCCGAATTGATTCAGCATTTCGGCAAACTCTGGAAGCGTCTGGCACGCAGCACGCCAGTACCAGCAGTCAAAACCGAAACTGTAGGGGTAGACAGTCCCGATGCGTAAACTGGCACTCGTTCCGATCCAGTTTTATCGCTACGCCATTAGTCCCCTGATGGCCAGTCACTGTCGTTTCTACCCCAGTTGTTCCTGCTACGCGTTAGAAGCCATTGAAAATCATGGCCTTCTTCGCGGTGGCTGGCTGACCTTTCGTCGTTTAGGTCGCTGTCATCCGTGGAATCCCGGTGGTTATGACCCGGTTCCATCTATCCCTACCTCCCGTTCTTCTTCGATGGCCGAGTAATCATGGATATCAAACGCACGATCCTGATCGTCGCCCTGGCAATCGTGTCCTACGTTATGGTTCTTAAATGGAACCAGGACTATGGCCAGGCTGCCTTGCCGACTCAGAATGTTGCTTCCAGTACGACCGCACCGGGCCTCCCGGATACGGCCACTGGCAATAAAGCGTCCGTCAGTGACGACATTCCGCACGCCGCAAACGATACCAGCGCACCTGCCGAAACTCCGGTAGCGGCGAGCACGGACCTCATCCAGATCAAAACGGATGTGCTCGATCTGGCCATCGATCCACAGGGTGGTGATGTTGCCCAACTGAAATTGCCGCTGTATCCACGTCGTCAAGACCATCCGGAAATTCCATTCCAGCTGTTCGACAACGGCAACGAACGGACTTATCTGGCGCAAAGTGGCCTGATTGGCAACAACGGCCCGGATGCAAGTCCTGCCGGTCGTCCGATTTACTCGGCAGAGAAGAAGGTTTATCAGCTGGCTGACGGTCAGGACCAATTGGTCGTGGACCTGAAGTTCAGCAAGGACGGCGTCAACTACATCAAGCGTTTCACTCTGAAACGCGGACTGTACGACGTAACCGTGTCCTACCTGATCGACAACCAGAGCGCACAGCCCTGGTCCGGTGCAATGTTTGCGCAATTGAAGCGTGACGCCAGCTCCGATCCGTCTTCCAGCACCGCCACCGGTACCGCGACTTACCTGGGCGCCGCCCTGTGGACAAGTTCGGAGCCGTACAAGAAAGTGTCCATGAAGGACATGGACAAGGCGCAGCTGAAAGAAACCGTTACCGGCGGTTGGGTTGCCTGGTTGCAACACTACTTCGTGACCGCGTGGATTCCGGCGAAGGGCGAAAACAACGTCGTCCAGACCCGTAAAGACAGCAAAGGCAACTACATCATCGGTTACACCGGTCCTTCGTTGACCGTTGCTCCGGGTGCCAAGGCTGAAACCAGCGCTACTCTGTACGCCGGTCCGAAAAGCCAGGCTGTGCTCAAAGAGTTGTCCCCAGGTCTGGAACTGACTGTCGACTACGGCATCCTGTGGTTCATCGCTCAACCGATCTTCTGGTTGCTGCAACACATCCACGCCATTGTGGGTAACTGGGGCTGGTCGATTATCTTCCTGACCATGCTGATCAAGGGGATCTTCTTCCCGTTGTCGGCCGCCAGCTACAAATCCATGGCGCGCATGCGTGCAGTGGCTCCGAAACTGGCTGCGCTGAAAGAGCAACATGGCGATGACCGGCAGAAAATGTCGCAAGCCATGATGGAGCTGTACAAGAAAGAGAAGATCAATCCGCTGGGTGGTTGCTTGCCAATCCTCGTGCAGATGCCGGTATTCCTTTCGTTGTACTGGGTTCTGCTGGAAAGCGTTGAAATGCGCCAAGCGCCGTTCATGCTGTGGATAACCGACCTGTCGATCAAGGATCCTTTCTTCATCCTGCCGATCATCATGGGTGCAACCATGTTCATCCAGCAGCAGTTGAACCCGACTCCACCGGATCCGATGCAGGCCAAGGTGATGAAGCTGATGCCAATCATCTTCACCTTCTTCTTCCTGTGGTTCCCGGCTGGTCTGGTGCTGTACTGGGTAGTGAACAACTGCCTGTCGATCGCCCAACAGTGGTACATCACTCGTAAGATCGAAGCAGCTGCCAAAGCGACTGCCTGACTTACACTGTGGGTAACCACTCAAAACGCCCCCTAGTGGGGCGTTTTGCTATCTGTCACTTTTGTCTGGATACCGGTTTATGAGCGCTCCTCGTGAAACCATTGCCGCCGTCGCCACAGCCCAGGGTCGTGGCGGTGTCGGCATCGTGCGTATTTCCGGGCCTTTGGCCAGCATTGCGGCCAAGGCCTTCAGCGGTCGTGAACTCAAGCCGCGGTTCGCTCACTACGGTCCGTTCCTGGGTGATAAGGACGAGGTGCTCGATCAGGGCATCGCGCTGTATTTTCCCGGACCGAACTCGTTCACCGGCGAAGATGTACTGGAATTACAGGGGCACGGTGGCCCGGTCGTCCTGGATATGCTGCTGCAGCGCTGCCTTGAACTGGGTTGCCGCCTGGCCCGGCCGGGTGAATTCAGTGAACGGGCATTTTTGAACGACAAGCTCGACCTGGCCCAGGCCGAAGCCATCGCCGACCTGATCGAAGCCAGTTCTGCACAAGCAGCTCGCAACGCATTGCGCTCCTTGCAAGGCGCCTTTTCGGCGCGTGTGCATAACCTCACGGAACAACTGATCGGCCTGCGGATTTATGTCGAAGCGGCGATCGACTTTCCGGAGGAAGAAATCGACTTCCTGGCCGATGGCCACGTATTGAGCATGCTCGACAAAGTTCGCGACGAGTTATCCACCGTCATGCGCGAAGCCGGGCAGGGTGCCTTGCTGCGCGATGGCATGACGGTGGTCATCGCCGGTCGTCCGAATGCTGGAAAATCCAGCCTGCTCAATGCACTGGCCGGTCGCGAAGCGGCCATCGTCACCGAGATCGCCGGCACCACGCGGGACGTCCTGCGCGAACATATCCACATCGATGGCATGCCCCTGCATGTGGTGGATACCGCCGGGCTGCGCGATACCGATGACCATGTGGAAAAGATTGGTGTGGAGCGGGCGTTGAAAGCCATTGGCGAGGCCGATCGGGTCCTGCTGGTGGTCGATGCGACCGCGCCGGAAGCCCTCGATCCTTTTGCGCTATGGCCTGAGTTCCTCGAAACCCGTCCTGATCCGGCGAAAGTCACGCTGATCCGTAACAAGGCCGACCTCACCGGTGAAGCCATGGCCCTGGAAGTCAGCGATGACGGGCACGTCACCATCAGCCTCAGCGCCAAGTCTGCAGGGGTTGGCCTTGAGCTGCTGCGCGACCACTTGAAGGCATGCATGGGCTATGAACAAACCTCGGAAAGCAGCTTCAGTGCGCGCAGGCGCCACCTGGAAGCATTGCGTCATGCGAGTGCGTCCCTTGAGCATGGCCGCGCGCAGCTGACCCTGGCGGGTGCCGGTGAGTTGCTGGCCGAGGATTTGCGCCAAGCTCAGCAGTCCCTGGGCGAAATCACCGGTGCGTTCAGCTCCGATGACCTGTTGGGTCGAATCTTCTCCAGCTTCTGCATCGGTAAGTAGGAGCAAGCTTGCTCGCGATGGACGTTAACGATGACGCGTGTATTGCTGGTTAAACGTGTCGCCCTTAGCTCCATCGCGAGCGAGCTCGCTCCTACAAGGGTCTGCTTTTAAGCCTGTCTGTTTCTTCCTTTCTCTTGATTTCGTCCAGTGCCGAGCAGATTTCCCCCTGCTTGAGCGGATTTTCTGTGCCCAGGATCTGACTGATCCACGTTTTCCTGTGGATTAAGCCCTGTGAATAACCGCAGCTAAGGCCAGTTGATAACAGGGCCTCAAAACTGAAGATAACCACCCCTGTGGATAAGCACCCCATTCATCCACAGGCTTAAACCGGTTATCCAAGGGCCTCATAGGCACATGACCACAGGGTTTTGAATCTCTGTACACATTGAATTTAAAGGCCTGTAACAATCTATCCACAGAAAGGCATGTCAGTAGAAATAAACATAAAAACAAAGATTTAATAAATTTCTCTCTTTTTAATTTCTATAACCGCCACTTCTCCACAGCTGGTTAAATTTTGTGCAAAGGGTTCTTTAGGAAGGGCGAAGTCCCTATACTTGTCGACCAGGTCCAAAAACCTGAGCTCAAACTATTCCTGAATTACCTACTTAAGCAGGCACGAGGTGCGTGGTGGATTTCCCTTCCCGTTTTGAAGTGATCGTCATCGGCGGCGGTCATGCCGGTACCGAGGCAGCACTGGCCTCAGCACGTATGGGAGTCAAGACCCTGTTGCTGACGCATAACGTGGAAACCCTCGGTGCCATGAGTTGCAACCCGGCCATTGGCGGGATCGGCAAAAGTCATCTGGTCAAGGAAATCGACGCCCTGGGCGGCGCGATGGCCATTGCTACCGATAAAGGCGGCATCCAGTTTCGCGTGTTGAACAGCCGCAAAGGCCCAGCCGTACGGGCGACTCGTGCGCAAGCCGACCGGGTTCTATACAAGGCCGCTGTCCGCGAAATCCTGGAAAACCAGCCGAACCTGTGGATATTTCAACAGGCTGCAGACGACCTGATCGTCGAGCAGGAACAAGTGCGCGGCGTTGTCACCCAAATGGGCCTGCGTTTCCTGGCCGATTCCGTGGTTTTGACCACCGGTACCTTCCTCGGTGGACTTATCCACATCGGTTTGCAGAACTTTTCCGGCGGGCGCGCGGGTGATCCGCCGTCGATCGCCCTGGCTCAACGCCTTCGTGAATTGCCGCTGCGGGTCGGTCGCCTGAAAACCGGAACGCCGCCGCGTATCGACGCCCGGTCTGTGGATTTCTCGGTGATGACCGAGCAGGCCGGCGATACGCCGATTCCAGTGATGTCGTTCATGGGCTCCAAGGAGCAGCACCCACGACAGGTCAGCTGCTGGATCACCCACACCAACGCGCGCACTCACGAAATCATTGCCGCGAACCTCGACCGTTCGCCGATGTATTCGGCTGCGGGTGAAATCGAAGGCATCGGCCCGCGTTACTGCCCGTCGATCGAAGACAAGATCCATCGTTTTGCCGACAAGCAAAGCCACCAGGTTTTCATCGAACCGGAAGGCTTGACCACCAACGAGCTGTACCCGAACGGAATTTCCACTTCCTTGCCGTTCGACGTGCAATTGCAGATCGTGCAGTCGATCCGCGGCATGGAAAACGCACACATCGTGCGCCCGGGCTACGCCATCGAATACGACTACTTCGACCCGCGTGACCTGAAGTACAGCCTGGAAACCAAAGTCATCGGCGGCCTGTTCTTTGCCGGGCAAATCAACGGCACCACCGGTTACGAAGAAGCCGGCGCCCAGGGTTTGCTGGCCGGAACCAACGCCGCGCTGCGTGCTCAAGGCAAAGATGCCTGGTGTCCGCGTCGCGACGAAGCCTACATCGGCGTTCTGGTTGACGACCTGATTACCCTCGGCACCCAGGAGCCGTACCGGATGTTCACATCCCGTGCCGAATACCGCCTGATCCTGCGCGAAGACAACGCCGACCTGCGCTTGACCGAAAAAGGTCGCGAATTGGGTCTGGTCGATGACGCGCGCTGGGCAGCGTTCTGCAAAAAGCGCGAAAGCATCGAACTGGAAGAGCAGCGTCTGAAAAGTACCTGGGTACGCCCGGGCACCGAGCAGGGCGATGCGATCGCGGAAAAATTCGGCACGCCGCTGACTCACGAATACAACCTGCTCAATCTGCTGAGCCGTCCGGAAATCGACTACGCTGGTCTGATCGCCGTCACCGGTGGTGGCGCGGAAGATCCACAGGTGGCCGAACAGGTCGAAATCAAGACCAAATACGCCGGCTACATCGATCGTCAACAGGATGAAATCGCGCGTCTGCGGGCCAGCGAAGACACCAAACTGCCTGTGGATATCGATTACACGAACATTTCCGGTCTCTCCAAAGAGATCCAGAGCAAGCTCGGCGCGACCCGTCCAGAGACATTGGGTCAGGCATCACGTATCCCGGGCGTGACACCGGCAGCCATTTCCCTGTTGATGATTCATTTGAAAAAACGCGGCGCGGGCCGTCAGTTGGAGCAAAGCGCTTGAGTTCGTTGGTCACCCCGCAACACGCAGAAGAGTTATCCACAGGTGCTCGCGAGCTCGGTGTGGCTTTGAGCGAAACCCAGCAGGCACAACTGCTGGGTTATCTGGCCCTGTTGATAAAATGGAACAAGGCCTACAACCTCACGGCCGTGCGCGATCCCGATGAAATGGTGTCGCGTCATTTGCTCGATAGCCTGAGCGTGATGTCGTTCGTCGAAAACGGTCGCTGGCTCGATGTTGGCAGCGGTGGCGGCATGCCGGGCATTCCCCTGGCCATCCTGTTTCCCGAGTCGCAAGTGACCTGTCTGGACAGCAACGGCAAGAAGACCCGCTTCCTGACCCAGGTCAAACTCGAGCTGAAACTGGACAACCTGCAAGTTATCCACAGTCGCGTCGAAGCGTTCCAGCCTGCACAGCCCTTCAACGGGATCATTTCCCGGGCCTTCAGCAGCATGGAGAACTTCAGCAACTGGACGCGCCACCTTGGTGACACCGATACGCGCTGGCTGGCAATGAAGGGCGTTCATCCCGCCGATGAGCTGGTAGCATTGCCGACAGACTTCCACCTCGATAGCGAACACGCCCTGGCCGTACCTGGTTGCCAAGGCCAACGCCATCTGCTGATACTGCGCCGCACGGCATGATTGGGAACACAAGCAAGAATGGCTAAGGTATTCGCAATAGCGAACCAAAAGGGTGGTGTGGGCAAGACCACCACCTGTATCAACCTCGCAGCATCCCTGGTCGCGACCAAGCGTCGGGTATTGCTGATCGATCTCGATCCACAGGGCAACGCCACCATGGGTAGCGGTGTGGACAAACACGGCCTGGAAAACTCGGTCTATGACCTGCTGATCGGGGAGTGCGACCTGGCCCAGGCCATGCATTTCTCCGAGCACGGCGGTTACCAGCTGTTGCCGGCCAACCGTGACCTGACCGCGGCCGAAGTGGTTCTGCTGGAAATGCAGATGAAGGAAAGCCGCCTGCGCAGTGCGCTGGCGCCGATCCGTGAAAACTACGACTACATTCTGATCGACTGCCCGCCATCGCTGTCGATGCTGACCTTGAACGCACTGGTTGCCGCCGACGGGGTGATTATCCCCATGCAGTGCGAGTACTTCGCACTCGAAGGCTTGAGCGACCTTGTGGATAACATCAAGCGCATCGCCGAGCTGCTCAATCCGAACCTCAAGGTCGAAGGCCTTTTGCGCACGATGTACGACCCGCGCCTGAGCCTGATGAACGACGTATCGGCCCAGCTCAAGGAACACTTCGGCGACCAGCTGTACGACACGGTCATTCCGCGCAACATTCGCCTGGCCGAAGCGCCGAGCTACGGCATGCCGGCGCTGGCGTACGACAAATCATCGCGCGGTGCCGTGGCCTATCTGGCCCTGGCGGGCGAGATGGTCCGTCGTCAACGCAAAAACTCACGCATCGCCGCTGCTCAGGCAACTTAAGGAATCCCCATGGCCGTCAAGAAACGAGGTCTCGGACGTGGACTGGATGCACTGCTGAGTGGTCCGAGTGTCAGTGCGCTGGAAGAACAGGCGGTGCAAGCCGATTCGCGCGAGCTGCAACACCTGCCGCTGGACCTGCTGCAGCGCGGCAAGTACCAGCCGCGTCGCGACATGGATCCCCAGGCGCTCGAAGAGCTGGCGCAATCGATCAAGGCCCAGGGCGTGATGCAGCCGATCGTGGTGCGGCCGATCGGTAGCGGCCGTTACGAAATCATTGCCGGTGAACGCCGCTGGCGCGCCAGCCAGCAAGCTGGCAAGGAAACCATTCCGGCGATGGTGCGCGATGTCCCGGATGAAACCGCGATCGCCATCGCGCTGATCGAGAACATCCAGCGCGAAGACCTCAATCCGATCGAAGAAGCGGTGGCCTTGCAGCGCCTGCAAACGGAATTCCAGCTGACCCAGCAACAAGTCGCCGAAGCCGTGGGCAAGTCCCGGGTCACCGTGGCCAACCTGCTGCGCCTGATTTCCCTGCCGGAAGTCATCAAGACCATGCTTTCCCATGGCGACCTGGAAATGGGGCATGCTCGTGCATTGCTCGGTTTGCCGGAAAATCAACAGGTTGAAGGGGCGCGACATGTTGTCGCACGCGGACTGACCGTGCGCCAGACTGAAGCACTGGTTCGCCAGTGGTTGAGTGGCAAACCGGAGCCTGTGGAAACCCCAAAACCGGACCCGGATATTGCCCGCCTGGAACAGCGCCTGGCCGAGCGCCTAGGCTCTGCGGTGCAGATTCGCCATGGAAAGAAGGGTAAAGGGCAACTGGTCATTGGTTACAACTCCCTGGATGAACTTCAGGGTGTGCTCGCACACATTCGCTGAAACATTTCCTCATGTAGCGCGCAGTCGGAAATCACTACCTGACAGTTGAATAGGGGCTGAACCGCCCCTATACTCTGCGCGCATTTTGTCGGCACAAATTATGCCAAGTTATTGAATTCTGGCAGCCGACCATTGGAGAGCAAAAGTGATGGAAACCCGCACGCCAAACCGCTTGCCCTTCCATCGCCTGGCAGTTTTTCCGGTGTTAATGGCTCAATTTGTCGTTTTGCTGATCGCTGCTTTGGCGCTCTGGCAATGGCGGGGAGTCGTTGCCGGGTACTCGGGACTTTGCGGAGGCCTGATAGCCTTGCTGCCCAATGTTTATTTCGCTCACAGGGCATTTCGGTTTTCCGGCGCCCGGGCAGCCCAGTCCATCGTCCGGTCTTTTTATGCCGGCGAGGCAGGCAAACTGATTTTGACGGCAGTGCTGTTTGCACTGGTGTTTGCAGGTGTGAAGCCATTGGCACCGATTGCAGTATTCGGTGTCTTCGTGCTGACTCAGTCAGTCAGCTGGTTCGCTCCCCTGCTGATGAGAACAAGACTTTCGAGACCTTAGGGCGTTTGAGGCAACCATGGCAGAAACAACCGCTTCGGGCTATATCCAGCACCACTTGCAGAACCTGACCTTCGGTCAGCACCCTACCGGCGGCTGGGGCTTTGCCCACACCGCAGCAGAAGCCAAGGAAATGGGCTTCTGGGCTTTCCACGTCGATACTCTCGGCTGGTCGGTCGCATTGGGTCTGATCTTCGTTCTTCTTTTCCGCATGGCGGCGAAGAAAGCGACTTCCGGTCAACCAGGTGCTTTGCAGAACTTCGTTGAAGTATTGGTCGAATTCGTCGATGGCAGCGTGAAAGACAGCTTCCATGGCCGTAGCCCGGTGATTGCACCGCTGGCACTGACCATCTTCGTCTGGGTGTTCCTGATGAACGCCGTCGACCTGGTACCGGTCGACTGGATTCCTCAGCTGGCCATCCTGATCTCCGGTGACCCTCACATCCCGTTCCGCGCCGTGTCGACCACCGACCCGAACGCGACCCTGGGCATGGCGTTGTCGGTTTTCGCACTGATCATTTTCTACAGCATCAAGGTCAAGGGTATCGGCGGCTTCATCGGCGAACTGACCCTGCACCCGTTCGGCAGCAAGAACATCTTCGTTCAGGCCCTGCTGATCCCGGTGAACTTCCTGCTGGAATTCGTGACCCTGATCGCCAAGCCGATCTCCCTGGCTCTGCGTCTGTTCGGCAACATGTATGCCGGCGAGCTGGTCTTCATCCTGATTGCTGTGATGTTCGGCAGCGGTCTGCTCTGGCTTAGTGGCCTGGGCGTTGTTCTGCAGTGGGCGTGGGCTGTGTTCCACATCCTGATCATCACCCTGCAGGCGTTCATCTTCATGATGCTGACCATCGTCTACCTGTCGATGGCGCACGAAGAAAACCATTAAGACCAGTCTCGACTAGTCTGATGTCCCTCCCGGTCAAACGGGAGGGTGCTCCTCACGGGGCATCTGAAACGATTTGTTTTACCGCTTTAAATTAAAAAAACCTAAACCATACGACGTAAAAGTCGGGAGGAAAGATGGAAACTGTAGTTGGTCTAACCGCTATCGCTGTTGCACTGTTGATCGGCCTGGGCGCACTGGGTACCGCAATTGGTTTCGGCCTGTTGGGCGGCAAGTTCCTGGAAGGCGCAGCGCGTCAGCCAGAAATGGTTCCAATGCTGCAAGTCAAAATGTTCATCGTTGCCGGTCTGCTCGACGCCGTAACCATGATCGGTGTTGGTATCGCTCTGTTCTTCACCTTTGCGAACCCGTTCGTTGGTCAGATCGCTGGCTGATTACTCGGATATTCCGGGTAATTTGGTGTGATGGACAACGTAACTGCGAGGTGTTGGCGTGAACATTAATGCGACCCTGATTGGCCAGTCCGTTGCGTTCCTGATTTTTGTACTGTTCTGCATGAAGTTCGTATGGCCTCCGGTCATCGCGGCTCTGCACGAACGTCAAAAGAAGATCGCTGATGGTCTGGACGCTGCCAGCCGTGCAGCTCGCGACCTGGAGTTGGCCCAAGAGAAAGCGGGTCAGCAACTGCGCGAAGCGAAAGCTCAGGCAGCTGAAATCATCGAGCAAGCCAAGAAACGCGGTAACCAGATCGTTGAAGAGGCTGTTGAAAAAGCCCGTATCGACGCTGACCGTGTGAAGGTTCAGGCTCAGGCCGAGATCGAACAGGAACTGAACAGTGTCAAAGACGCGCTGCGTGCCCAAGTGGGTACTCTGGCCGTTGATGGTGCTTCGAAGATCCTGGGCAAAGCAATCGATCAAAACGCGCACGCAGAGCTGGTTAACCAACTGGCTGCTGAAATCTAAGCGAGGGCGATCATGGCAGAACTGACCACGTTGGCCCGACCTTACGCTAAGGCGGCCTTCGAGCACGCTCAGGCCCACCAGCAACTGGCCAATTGGTCAGCCATGCTCGGCCTGGCAGCAGCGGTGTCGCAAGACGACACCATGCTGCGCGTGCTCAAGGCCCCGCGACTGACGAGCGCAGAAAAGGCCGCCACGTTCATTGACGTGTGCGGCGACAAGTTCGATGCCAAGGCACAGAATTTCATCAATGTCGTTGCCGAAAACGACCGTCTCCCGCTGTTGCCGGAGATCTCCGCTCTGTTCGACCTGTACAAGGCCGAGCAAGAGAAGTCGGTAGACGTTGAAGTGACCAGTGCTTTTGCATTGAACCAAGAACAGCAAGACAAACTCGCCAAGGTTCTCAGTGCACGACTCAACCGGGAAGTGCGCCTGCAAGTTGCGGAGGATGCTGCCCTGATAGGTGGTGTCGTAATCCGCGCCGGCGACCTGGTTATCGATGGCTCGATTCGCGGCAAAATCGCGAAACTTGCCGAAGCATTGAAATCTTGAGTTTGAAGGGGCAGCAGAGCAATGCAGCAACTCAATCCTTCCGAAATAAGTGAAATTATCAAGGGCCGCATCGACAAGCTCGATGTGACCTCCCAAGCCCGTAACGAAGGCACTGTCGTCAGCGTATCTGACGGTATCGTGCGGATTCACGGTCTGGCCGACGTAATGTACGGCGAGATGATCGAGTTTCCGGGCGGCGTCTTCGGTATGGCTCTCAACCTGGAGCAAGACTCCGTAGGTGCCGTAGTACTGGGCGCTTACCAGTCTCTGGCTGAAGGCATGAGCGCCAAGTGCACCGGCCGCATCCTCGAAGTTCCGGTTGGTAAGGAACTGCTGGGTCGCGTAGTCGACGCACTGGGTAACCCTGTTGACGGCAAAGGTCCACTGGGCAACACCGAGACCGACGCGGTCGAGAAAGTTGCTCCAGGCGTGATCTGGCGTAAGTCGGTAGACCAGCCTGTACAGACTGGCTACAAGGCTGTCGATGCCATGATCCCTGTCGGCCGTGGCCAGCGTGAGCTGATCATCGGTGACCGTCAGATCGGTAAAACCGCTCTGGCGATCGACGCGATCATCAACCAGAAAGACAGCGGCATTTTCTGCGTCTACGTAGCCATCGGTCAGAAACAATCGACCATCGCCAACGTGGTTCGCAAGCTGGAAGAAAACGGCGCCCTGGCCAACACGATCATCGTGGCTGCCAGTGCTTCGGAATCTCCTGCACTGCAATTCCTGGCACCGTACTCCGGTTGCACCATGGGCGAATACTTCCGCGACCGCGGTGAAGACGCGCTGATCGTTTATGACGATCTGTCCAAGCAAGCAGTGGCTTACCGCCAGATTTCCCTGCTGCTGCGCCGTCCACCAGGCCGTGAAGCTTACCCAGGCGACGTGTTCTATCTCCACTCCCGTCTGCTGGAGCGCGCATCCCGCGTTTCGGAAGAGTACGTAGAGAAGTTCACCAACGGCGCAGTGACCGGCAAAACCGGTTCCCTGACCGCACTGCCGATCATCGAAACCCAGGCTGGCGACGTTTCCGCGTTCGTTCCGACCAACGTGATTTCCATCACCGACGGTCAGATCTTCCTGGAATCGGCCATGTTCAACTCGGGCATCCGTCCTGCAGTGAACGCCGGTGTTTCGGTATCCCGTGTGGGTGGTGCCGCTCAGACCAAGATCATCAAGAAGCTGTCCGGTGGTATCCGTACCGCTCTGGCTCAGTACCGTGAACTGGCGGCATTCGCCCAGTTCGCTTCTGACCTGGACGAAGCGACCCGTAAGCAACTTGAGCATGGTCAGCGCGTTACCGAGCTGATGAAGCAGAAGCAATACGCCCCAATGTCGATCGCTGACATGGCGTTGTCGCTGTATGCCGCTGAGCGTGGGTTCCTGACTGACGTCGAAATCACCAAGGTCGGCAGCTTTGAACAAGCGCTGATTGCTTACTTCAACCGCGATCACGCCGATTTGATGGCGAAGATCAACGTTAAAGGTGACTTCAATGACGAAATCGACGCTGGCATGAAAGCCGGTATCGAGAAGTTCAAGGCCACCCAAACCTGGTAAGCCGCAGCGGGAGCCGCAAGGCTCCCGCTTGCTAACCTGATAGGTGTTACATGGCAGGCGCAAAAGAGATTCGCAGTAAGATTGCGAGCATCAAAAGCACGCAAAAAATTACCAGCGCCATGGAAAAAGTGGCGGTCAGCAAAATGCGCAAGGCACAAATGCGCATGGCAGCTAGCCGTCCTTATGCGGAGCGCATCCGCCAGGTTATTGGGCATCTGGCCAACGCCAACCCGGAATACCGCCACCCGTTCATGATCGACCGCGAAATCAAGCGCGTTGGTTATGTCGTAGTGAGCAGTGACCGTGGTCTGTGCGGTGGCTTGAACACCAACCTGTTCAAGGCCCTGGTCAAGGACATGGCGGTAAACCGCGAGAAAGGCGTCGAGATTGATCTGTGTGTAGTGGGTAGCAAGGGTGCGGCCTTTTTCCGCAACTTCGGCGGCAACGTCGTAGCAGCTATCAGCCACCTGGGTGAAGAGCCGTCGATCAACGACTTGATCGGTAGCGTCAAAGTGATGCTGGATGCTTACCTGGACGGCCGTATTGACCGCCTGTCCGTGGTGTCCAACAAGTTCATCAACACCATGACGCAACAGCCTACCGTGGAGCAATTGATTCCACTGGTGGCAACCCCGGATCAGGACCTCAAGCACCACTGGGACTATCTCTACGAACCGGATGCCAAAGAGCTGCTTGACGGCTTGATGGTCCGCTACGTTGAGTCGCAGGTCTACCAGGCGGTGGTCGAGAACAACGCGGCTGAACAAGCTGCGCGGATGATCGCGATGAAGAACGCTACCGACAACGCCGGTGATTTGATCAGCGATTTGCAGCTGGTCTACAACAAGGCGCGTCAGGCTGCGATCACCCAAGAGATCTCGGAAATCGTCGGCGGCGCTGCCGCGGTTTAACGGTTCAAATATTCAGAGGATCCAGCTATGAGTAGCGGACGTATCGTTCAAATCATCGGCGCCGTTATCGACGTGGAATTTCCACGCGACAGCGTACCGAGCATCTACAACGCGCTGAAAGTAGTGAGCGCGGCCGAAACCACCCTGGAAGTTCAGCAGCAGCTGGGCGACGGCGTGGTTCGCACCATTGCGATGGGTTCCACCGAGGGCTTGAAGCGCGGTCTGGAAGTTACCGATTCTGGCGCAGCCATCTCCGTACCAGTCGGTAAAGCGACCCTGGGCCGGATCATGGACGTACTGGGCAACCCGATCGACGAAGCTGGCCCAATCGCCACCGACGAGCGTTGGGGCATCCACCGTGCAGCGCCTTCGTTCGCTGAACAAGCGGGCGGCAATGACCTGCTGGAAACCGGCATCAAGGTTATCGACCTGGTTTGCCCGTTCGCCAAGGGTGGTAAAGTTGGTCTGTTCGGTGGTGCCGGTGTAGGCAAAACCGTAAACATGATGGAACTGATCCGTAACATCGCCATCGAGCACAGCGGTTATTCCGTGTTCGCCGGTGTGGGTGAGCGTACTCGTGAGGGTAACGACTTCTACCACGAGATGAAGGATTCCAACGTTCTGGACAAAGTGGCACTGGTTTACGGTCAGATGAACGAGCCGCCGGGAAACCGTCTGCGCGTAGCACTGACTGGCCTGACCATGGCCGAGAAGTTCCGTGACGAAGGTAACGACGTTCTGCTGTTCGTCGACAACATCTATCGTTACACCCTGGCCGGTACTGAAGTATCCGCACTGCTGGGCCGTATGCCTTCGGCAGTAGGTTACCAGCCGACCCTGGCTGAAGAGATGGGCGTTCTGCAAGAACGTATCACTTCGACCAAGGAAGGTTCGATCACCTCGATCCAAGCGGTATACGTACCTGCGGACGACTTGACCGACCCGTCGCCAGCGACCACCTTCGCCCACTTGGACGCCACCGTCGTTCTGTCCCGTGACATCGCTTCCCTGGGTATCTACCCAGCGGTAGACCCACTGGACTCGACTTCGCGCCAGCTGGACCCGAACGTAATCGGCCAGGACCACTACGACACCGCTCGCGGCGTCCAGTACGTTCTGCAGCGTTACAAAGAACTGAAGGACATCATTGCGATCCTGGGTATGGACGAGCTGTCGGAAGCCGACAAGCAGTTGGTAAACCGTGCTCGTAAGATCCAGCGTTTCTTGTCGCAGCCGTTCTTCGTGGCTGAAGTCTTCACCGGTGCATCGGGTAAATACGTTTCCCTGAAAGACACCATTGCTGGCTTCAAAGGCATCCTCAACGGTGACTACGACCACCTGCCAGAACAAGCGTTCTACATGGTTGGCGGCATCGAAGAAGCGATCGAGAAAGCCAAGAAACTGTAATCCCGGCGCCCGGAAACGGGCGCTAATTTAGGTTGAGGCAATCAGATGGCTATGACAGTCCATTGCGATATCGTCAGCGCGGAAGGGGAAATCTTTTCCGGTCTGGTCGAGATGGTGATTGCGCACGGTGCACTGGGTGATCTTGGTATCGCTCTGGGTCACGCGCCGCTGATCACTAATCTCAAGCCAGGTCCGATCCGCCTGGTCAAGCAGGGCGGGGAAGAGGAGGTGTATTACATCTCCGGTGGTTTCCTCGAGGTTCAGCCGAACATGGTCAAGGTTCTTGCCGACACCGTGCAACGTGCTGCCGACCTGGATGAAGCCTCTGCTCAGGAAGCCGTCAAGGCTGCCGAGAAGGCCTTGCATGAACGTGGCGCGGAATTCGATTACGGCTCCGCTGCCGCACGCCTGGCCGAGGCCGCAGCTCAGCTGCGCACCGTCCAGCAGATCCGCAAGAAGTTCGGCCACTAAGGCTGCGCTTGTTGTGTGATTGATTAAAAAGGGTAGCCTCGGCTACCCTTTTTTCTTTCCGAAATTCATCACGTTGGTCGCAGCCGCTGACCACCCAGGATTGGTAGCCAGTCATGTCTCTTGAAATCGTTATCCTCGCTGCTGGCCAAGGCACCCGCATGCGTTCGGCCCTGCCGAAAGTCTTGCACCCGATTGCCGGCAATTCGATGCTTGGCCATGTTATCCACAGCGCCCGACAACTTGATCCACAGCGCATTCACGTGGTGATCGGCCATGGTGCGGATGTGGTGCGCGAGCGCCTGGCCGCTGACGATCTGAACTTCGTCCTCCAGGACAAACAATTGGGCACCGGCCATGCCGTGGCCCAGGCAGTTCCCTTCATCAAGGCCGACACCGTGCTGGTGCTTTACGGTGATGTACCGTTGATTGAAATCGAAACCCTGCAGCGCTTGCTCAAGCTGGTAGTGCCAGGGCAGATGGGCCTGCTCACCGTCGAGCTGGATGATGCAACCGGTTACGGCCGAATCGTTCGCGACGCTGACGGAAAGGTCTGCGCCATCGTCGAGCACAAGGACGCCACTGAAGCTCAGCGCGCCATCAACGAAGGCAACACCGGCATTCTTGCGGTACCCGCCGATCGCCTGGCCGACTGGACCGGTCGTCTGTCGAACAACAACGCCCAGGGCGAGTATTACCTGACCGACGTCATCGAAATGGCGGTTAACGATGGTCTGGTGGTGGCCACCGAACAACCCCACGACGCCATGGAAGTGCAGGGCGCCAACGACCGCAAGCAGCTTTCCGATCTTGAGCGTCATTATCAGCTGCGCGCCGGCCGTCGCTTGATGGCTCAAGGCGTAACCCTGCGCGACCCGGCCCGATTTGATGTTCGCGGTGAAGTCAGCGTGGGTCGCGATGTGCTGATCGATATCAACGTGATCCTCGAAGGCAACGTCCTCATCGAAGATGACGTGGTGATCGGCCCGAACTGCGTGATCAAGGACAGCACCCTGCGTAAAGGCGTGGTGATCAAGGCCAACAGCCATATCGAAGGCGCTATTCTCGGCGAAGGCAGCGATGCCGGCCCGTTCGCGCGTTTGCGTCCAGGCACTGTGCTCGAAGCGCGGGCGCATGTGGGTAACTTTGTCGAACTGAAAAATGCTCATCTGGGCGAAGGTGCCAAGGCCGGCCACCTGACCTATTTGGGCGATGCCGAAGTGGGTGCGCGCACCAACATTGGCGCCGGCACCATCACCTGCAACTATGATGGCGCCAACAAGTGGAAAACCGTGCTGGGAGAAGACGTATTTATCGGTTCCAACAACTCTTTGGTTGCACCTGTGGATATCCTGGACGGTGCGACCACCGCGGCCGGCTCTACTATTACTTCAACTGTGGATAAAGCGCAGTTGGCGGTTGGTCGGGCTCGCCAGAAGAATATCGATGGCTGGAAGCGCCCGGTAAAGATCAAGAAGAGCTAAGTTATCCACACCTGAATGATGGGTAGCAGTTATTCACAGGCTGTCAATTATATTAATCGGCAAGTCTCGCTAGCTCAGGAGGCTTGCCGTTAATGTTTTTATCCACAGGTCTTTTTATTGTTAGTCGCTTGACGAAGTTTCCCTGATAGGGTTTGATTGCTTTCGTTATCTTTCGAATCGAAACTTACCAAATCATGTCGAAGCGCAACACGCCCCAGAGACGCCACAACATTCTTGCCTTGCTCAATGAGCAGGGTGAAGTCAGTGTGGATGAGCTTGCCAAGCGTTTCGAAACCTCTGAAGTTACGATTCGCAAGGATCTGGCGGCCCTTGAGAGCAACGGCCTGCTGCTGCGTCGTTATGGCGGTGCGATCACCCTGCCTCAGGAGTTAGTTGCCGACCTGAGTCAACCCATCTCCAGCTATAAACAGGCCATCGCCCGCGCAGCCGTCACTCGCATTCGCGAACATGCACGTATCATCATAGACAGTGGCAGCACGACTGCCTCGATGATTCCGCAATTGGGCCAGCAACCGGGCCTGGTGGTGATGACCAACTCCCTGCACGTCGCCAACGCCTTGAGCGAACTCGAGCATGAGCCGGTGCTGTTGATGACCGGCGGCACCTGGGACCCGCATTCTGAATCCTTTCAGGGACAGGTCGCCGAGCAGGTCCTACGCTCCTACGACTTCGATCAATTGTTCATCGGTGCCGATGGTATTGATCTGGTCCGCGGTACAACCACCTTCAACGAATTGCTGGGACTGAGCCGGGTCATGGCCGAAGTCGCCCGTGAAGTGGTCGTGATGGTGGAGGCCGACAAGATCGGTCGCAAGATTCCCAACCTGGAGCTGCCCTGGAGCAGCGTCCATACCCTTATTACCGATGATCGCCTGTCGCTCGAAGCGCGGGATCAGATACAAGCCCGCGGTATCACTTTGATTTGCGCGGCTGTCAGTCAGGAGAAATAACATGTGTGGAATTGTCGGCGCAGTCGCAGAACGTAACATCACCGCCATCCTGGTCGAAGGCCTCAAGCGTCTGGAATACCGTGGGTATGACAGCGCGGGCGTGGCGGTGTACACCAACGATCAGAAGCTCGAGCGCGTGCGTCGCCCGGGCAAGGTCAGCGAGCTCGAGCAGGCACTGGCCGAAGAAGCGCTGGTCGGTCGCCTGGGCATTGCCCACACCCGCTGGGCCACTCACGGTGCACCCTGCGAGCGCAACGCGCACCCGCACTTCTCGGGCGATCTGGCCGTGGTGCACAACGGCATCATCGAAAACCATGAAGCCCTGCGTGAACAACTGAAAGCCTTGGGTTACGTGTTCACCTCGGACACTGACACCGAAGTCATCGCTCACCTGCTGAACCATAAACTCAAGGATATCGCCGACCTGACCGAGGCCCTCAAGGCAACGGTGAAGGAGCTGCACGGTGCTTACGGCCTGGCGGTGATCAGCGCGCATCAACCGGATCGCCTGGTAGCGGCCCGCAGTGGCAGCCCTCTGGTGATCGGCCTGGGCCTGGGTGAGAATTTCCTGGCGTCCGACCAATTGGCGCTGCGTCAGGTGACTGACCGTTTCATGTACCTGGAAGAGGGCGACATCGCCGAAATTCGCCGCGACAGCGTGCAGATCTGGGATATCAGCGGCAAGGCTGTCGAGCGTGAGAGCGTGCAGTATCGCGACGGCGCCGAAGCGGCGGAAAAAGGTGAATTCCGCCATTTCATGCTCAAGGAAATCCACGAGCAACCGTCCGTGGTGCAGCGCACCCTGGAAGGTCGCTTGAGCCCGAACGGCGTGCTGGTCCAGGCTTTCGGCCCACAGGCCGCTGAGCTGTTCGCCAAGGTGCGCAATGTGCAGATCGTCGCCTGCGGCACCAGCTACCACGCCGGCATGGTTGCCCGTTACTGGCTGGAAGAACTGGCGGGCATCCCGTGCCAGGTCGAAGTCGCCAGCGAGTTCCGCTACCGCAAAGTCGTGGTGCAACCCGACACGCTGTTCGTGACCATCTCCCAGTCCGGCGAAACCGCCGACACCTTGGCGGCGCTGCGCAATGCCAAGGAACTGGGTTTTCTCGCCAGCCTGGCCATCTGCAACGTCGGCATCAGCTCGCTGGTGCGTGAATCCGACCTGACCCTGCTGACCCAGGCCGGTCGCGAAATCGGCGTGGCGTCTACCAAAGCCTTCACCACGCAATTGGTCGGTCTGTTGTTGCTGACCCTGTCCCTGGGCCAGGTTCACGGCTCGTTGGCCAAAGGCGTTGAAGCAACGCTGGTCGAAGAGCTGCGTCGCTTGCCAACCCGTCTGGGTGAAGCGCTGGCGATGGACAGCACTGTGGAAAAAATAGCGGAGCTGTTCGCCGAGAAGAACCACACCCTGTTCCTGGGCCGTGGCGCACAATTCCCGGTCGCGATGGAAGGGGCGCTCAAGCTCAAGGAAATTTCCTACATCCACGCCGAAGCCTACCCTGCAGGCGAGTTGAAACACGGCCCGTTGGCGCTTGTGGATAACGACATGCCAGTGGTGACAGTGGCGCCGAACAACGAACTGCTGGAGAAACTGAAGTCCAACCTCCAGGAAGTTCGTGCGCGTGGCGGCGAACTTATCGTCTTCGCTGACGAGAAGGCCGGCATGACCAATGGTGAAGGCACGCACGTGGTGCAGATGCCGCATATCCACGACATCCTGTCGCCGATCCTCTACACCATCCCGCTGCAGTTGCTGTCGTACTACGTGGCCGTGCTGAAAGGCACCGACGTCGACCAGCCGCGCAACCTGGCGAAATCGGTGACTGTAGAATAAGTTATCCACAGCTGATCGAACCTTAAAAATCGCAGCCATCTGGTTGCGATTTTTTTTATCTGAATCGAGGACTCACCCATGGACCGCTTCCAGGAAATGCAGGTCTTCGCCGCCGTCGCCCAGGACCAGGGCTTTTCGGCGGCGGCCCGGCGTTTGGGCATGTCCGCCGCCAGTGTCACCCGGGCAGTGGCGGCGCTGGAGAAGCGAATCGGCACGCAGCTGTTCACGCGCACTACGCGCACTGTGTACTTGACCGAGGCGGGTCAGCGCTATCTGGAGGACTGTCGGAGAATTCTCGCCGAGGTGCAGGAAGCTGAGGACTCAGCGGCGGGAAGTCACGCCCAGCCCCGTGGGCAACTGACGATCACGGCGCCGGTTTTATTCGGTGAGTTGTTCGTCACTCCGCTGATGGTGAGTTTTCTCACACAATTTCCCGACGTGACGATCAATGCACTGCTGGTAGACCGGATAGTGAGTGTGGTGGAGGAGGGCGTCGATGTGGCTATACGCATCGGTGGGTTGCCTGACAGCAACCAGCACGCAATTAGAGTAGGCGAAGTGCGGCGTGTGATCTGTGCATCGCCGCAACTTCTGGCCACCTATGGTCGGCCAAAACATCCGCAAGAGCTGGCTCAGGCGCCGATTATTGCGACTTCCGCCATTGGCCAGTTAAAACACTGGCCGTTCCTCGAGCGGGGTGAGCCATTGAGTGTCCGAGCAGAACCGCGCCTGACAGTGACGGCGAATCAGGCGGCCATTAATGCCGCCGCGCTCGGGCTGGGCTTCACCAGGGTGCTGTCCTATCAGTCGGCGAGTAAAGTGGCGGCCGGGGAGCTTGAGGTCGTTCTGGCGGAGTTCGAAATGCCGCCATTGCCCATTCATGTGCTCTACCAGGGTGGGCGCAAGGCCGCGGCGCGAGTTCGCAGTTTTGTCGACTTTACGGTGAAGACACTTCGAGAGCATCCGGCACTGCAGGAGTGATGTTTGTTTCAGTGGGTGAAATAATGGATTGCGTTCGCTGGTTATTCTGTTGTTTTGGTGGCTAGTGGAAGATGACCGCCATCGGTGCTGATCTCTCCTGACAGCGCCACTGACCTGCGGAGTCGACCATGCAAGCAATCAAGCTCTACAACTTCCCACGTTCCGGCCACGCTCATCGTGTGGAACTGATGCTGTCGCTGCTGCAACTGCCGACTGAGCTGATCTTCGTCGACCTGGCCAAGGGCGAGCACAAAAAACCGGAGTACCTGGCGCTCAACGCCTTTGGACAGGTTCCGGTGCTGGACGATCAGGGTGTGGTGCTGGCGGACTCCAATGCCATCCTGGTCTACCTGGCGCAAAAATACGGTAACGGTCGCTGGCTGCCAGCCGATCCGGTCGGTGCCGCCAAAGTGCAGCGCTGGTTGTCGGTCGCTGCCGGGCCCATTGCTTTTGGCCCCGCCCGGGCTCGACTGATCACGGTGTTTGGGGCGCCGTACAACCCCGATGAAGTGATTCCATACGCCCACAGCGTGCTCAAGGTGATCGATCACGAACTGGCCAACACGCCTTTCCTGACCGGCAGCGAGCCGACCATCGCCGACGTGGCGGCCTACAGCTACATCGCCCATGCACCGGAGGGCAATGTGTCGCTGGACGACTACGCCAACATCCGCGCCTGGCTGGCACGGGTCGAAGCCTTGCCCGGTTTTGTCGGCATGCCACGCACTGTCGCCGGCCTGCAAAAAACTGCCTGATATTTTTCGCCCGACCTTGTCGGGCCTTCACGCTGTGCCGATGGCGCAGGGGAGACGCCGCAATGGACCATTCACCTTGGCATGCTGGCGAAAAAGAGTTGCAGGCGCATATTGGCGTCAGCGAGCGAATGGACGTTCTCGGTCGCAGGGTGATTCGCGACCATATGCCGGATCAACATCGCAGCTTCTATCAGCAGCTTCCGTTCATGGTGTACGGCGCGGTCGATGCCCACGGTCATCCCTGGGCCAGCGTGCTTGAAGGTGAACCGGGCTTCGCCCATTCACCTGAACCGGGATTGTTGCAGTTCAGCAGCTTGCCGGCTGGTGATGATCCTGCGCAGTTGAGCGCGGGTGCGGCGATCGGTCTGCTGGGCATTGAGCTGCATACCCGCCGGCGCAATCGCATCAATGGGCATATCGGCGCGATGACCGCGAGCGGATTTGCCGTGACAGTGGATCAGTCCTATGGCAACTGCCCGCAATACATCCAACTGAGGCAGTATCAAACGGTCCCCCTGGAGGATCCTGCAACACGTCCGGCCCAGCTCTTCAATGAACTGGATGATGCGGCCAAGGCCATGATCGCCGAGGCGGACACCTTCTTTGTCGCCAGTTATGTGGATGTCGATGGCGTGCGTTCGGTGGACGTTTCCCACCGTGGCGGCCAGTCGGGTTTCGTCCAGGTGGAAGGCAATCGCCTGACCATCCCCGACTTCGCCGGTAACCTTTTTTTCAATACTTTGGGCAACCTGCTGGTCAATCCCAAGGCCGGTTTGTTGTTCATTGATTTTAATTCCGGTGAGCTGTTGCACCTCAGCGGGCGCACCGAAATCATTCTTGAAGGCCCACAGGTTGAAGCGTTTCAGGGTGCCGAACGTTTGTGGATGTTCCACGTGGAACAGGTTGTTCGTCGTCCCGCCGCCCTTGCTTTACGCTGGCGCTTTGAAGGTGTTTCACCCACCAGCCTGCTGACGGGAACTTGGGCCCAAGCCGCGGCACGCCTGCAAGCCAAGGCTCTGGGTGATCAATGGCGACCGCTGCGGGTGGTGCGGATCGAGGCGGAAAGCCAGCACATCCGCTCGATCTACATGGAGCCAGCCGACGGCGCCGGATTGCCGTTGTTCCACGCCGGGCAGCATTTACCGTTGCGCTTCAACATCGATGGCGAAACGCATATCCGCACCTACAGCCTGTCGAGTGCACCTTCGGATGACTTTTTCCGTATCAGTGTGAAGCGTGACGGTCGGGTGTCTTCGCACCTGCATGAACAGGTTAGCGTCGGTGACGTTTTGGAGGCCCGGGCGCCCCAGGGGCATTTCACCGTTGAACCCCATGAACGTCGGCCGTTGGTGTTGTTGGCTGCGGGCGTGGGAATTACGCCGCTGCTGTCGATGTTGCGTGAGGTGGTCTACCAAGGCTTGCGCACCCGCCGTATCCGCCCGACCTGGTTCTTCCAGAGTTCGCGCACGCTGGCCGATCAACCGTTTCGTCCAGAGGTGAACCGCTTGCTCGAGGATGCCGGCGACGCGGTCAGGGTAGTGCGCCTGCTCAGTCAACCGGAGCCGGAGGCTCGGGAGGGCGAAGATTTCGATTTGACGGGACGTATCGATGTTCCACGGCTCTCGGAATTGCTTGAGGTCGAGGACTACGATCAGCTGGATTTTGTCCTCTGCGGCCCCGGCAGTTTTACCCAGGCGATGTATGACGCCCTGCGCGAACTGGATATTCGCGACGCCAGAATTCATGCCGAAACCTTCGGTCCCTCAACGTTACGCCGTCGGCCCGACCCTGACGCCGTAGTCATCGAACAACCGCCAGCGGCCACCACCTCGGTGCCGGTGGTGTTCCAGCGCTCGGCCAAGGAGGCTCGCTGGCAACCGGACGGTGGCAGTCTGCTGGAGCTGGCGGAAAGCCGCGGATTGCATCCGGAATTCAGTTGCCGTGGCGGCTCTTGCGGGACCTGCAAGACCCGGTTGATCAGTGGCCAGGTCAACTATCCACAGCCCCCAGCGGAGGTCCCGGATGAAGGTGAGGTGCTGATCTGTTGCGCAGTGCCGGCTCAGGGCACGCAGCCTTTGGTCCTGGACCTCTGAGGGATCATCACGGAAACCATTGCCTGCAGATCGATGGCTGAGTAGGGTAGGGGCAGAACGAAAAAGGGCCGAGAAGGCCCTTTGTGCATTTCAGGGACAGGCGTTTTCTCATGGTTTTCCTCACTCGCGTGATCGTCTCACTGATGACGCTGGCGCTGCTCGGTGGTTGCGAACAGCAGGACGCACCGCCACTCGATCAACAACTCTATGTCTGGCAACGACAATGGACCCCCGCGCACGAAGCGGCGTTGCAGGACAGTCGCGCCGATTTTTCCACCTTGCGAGTGCTGGCATTACAGGCATTCCCTCAGGCAGGCTGGAGTCGGGCGCGGATCGATCCGGCACTGCTCAAGCGTGATGGCCGGTCGTTGATTGCAGTAATTCGCCTTGATGGCCAGCTTCAGTCGCTGAACCAGGACGAGGTCACGCAACAGATCCAACAACTGATCAGCGATTGGCAGGAGCAGGGGTTGGCCCTCGCCGGCGTGGAAATCGACCACGATGCGGGTAATGCCCGGCTAGCTGACTATCGTGAATTTCTTGTGCACCTGCATTCTGTTCTACCGCCGTCCATGGCCTTGAGCATCACTGCATTGCCAGCGTGGCTCGACAGTCCAGAGTTGCCGGCCTTGTTATCCACCGTCGATAGCAGTGTGTTGCAGGTACATGCCGTGAGCGATCCCCGCCGCGGCTTGTTTGATCCCGACCGCGCTCGACAATGGGCAATGGCCTGGAGCCGCATCACCTCGAAACCTTTTTTTCTGGCCCTGCCGGCTTACGGGGTAGCGTTGTTGCCGAGTGTGGATGGTGCGCCCGTCGTGGAAAGCGAAGTAACAATTGAAAGCAACGGCCAGCGTCAGGAGTTGTTGGCTGATCCACTGCAATTGAGCAAACTTGCTGCCCTGTTGCGCGCGGATCCGCCGGCGCATCTGGCCGGTCTGATCTGGTTCCGCCTGCCTTTGGCCAACGACCGTCGAGCCTGGAGCCTGACAACCTTGCGCGCGGTGTCCCGTGGCGAGGTCCTTAGCAGTCATCTGGCGCTCAACCTCACGCAGCACGAACGCCTCTTTGATATCGCTATCAGCAGTGAGGGCAACCTCGACAGCGCCTGGCCCGGGCGCGTGACCCTGGCGGTAGAGGGTTGCGAGGGGGCCGATGCGCTAGCCGGGTATACGTTGCAACAAGACCCGAATCTGCTTACCTTCACCCGCCTGCGCGAAGGTCGGATTGCGGCTGGCGGACAGCGCGCCATTGGTTGGGCACGCTGCGAAAAAATTGATCAAGGAGCTTCGAATGTTCACCCGTAACTGGCCCCGTCATCTGCTCAGTCTGAGCCTCAGCCTGCCATTGGCGGCCATGGCGTGCGGGCCGGATTTCCCCATGCGGCTGCTGGACAATCGAGGTCAATCCCTGGCGGAGTTGCCGGAAGGCAATTTCCGTTTCGAGGTGAGTCGCCTCGGTCATGCGATTGCCGGTCTCAAGCCTGTCACGGTAGCCACCCTTGTCCCGGGCCAATCATATGGTGAAGTCTCCGAACATGCCGAGCAGCGGGATCAGGCCGAGCAGACGGGTTTGACGAATGAACAGCAGGCGCTGGTGAAACAATTGCGTGGTCTGGCCGATACCCGTCAGGTTGAAGCACAGGGCGCGAGCCTGCCCGCCGAGCTCAAGTTCTATCTGGCGGGCGCGGTGGCCTTCAATGCCGGCGATCAAACGCTGGCCGCCGAATACTTCCGTCAGGTGCTGGCGCTGCCCGCAGATCAACGGGCCTTGCGCAGTACCTGGGCTGCCTACTCATTAGGTCGCGCGTTGTTTGCCATGAGTTCGCAGGCTGATGCTGCTCCGGACCTGCTGGATCAATCCCGAAAAGCCTTTGAGCAAACGCGTCAGCTGAGCATCGATGGCTTCAGCGACCCGCTGGAACTGGGCGTCGCCAGCCTCGGCGAAGAGGCCCGAGTGGCTCGCACGGTCGGTGACTGGAATCGCGCCATCGAACTCTATGCCACGCAAAACCTTCTGGGTTCGGCAGTGGGTTACACCTCGTTGAAGCTGTTGATGGCCGATCTGGCGGCGATGCCGGAGGATCAACTGGTCGGATTGCTCAAGGGCAAACCGGTGCAACAGCTGGTGACGGCGTCGTTGATCAGCCGACTCGGATGGTCATTCGGTGATCAACCGCCGAACGAGCTGAAACTGATCAAACTGCTGCAAAACAGCACGCGCGGTAGCCTCGATAACGCCGATCGCCTGGCGGCAATGAACTATCAACAAGGTGATTACGCCAGCGCCCAGGCCTTCCTTGAACATGCCGGGGAGGGCGGGCTGGCTTGGTGGCTGCGGGCAAAACTGGCGGTGCGCGCAGGCGATAAAGCCGCTGCAGCCGCTGCCTATGCCAAGGCCGCCCAGGCCTTCCCGCAGAATGAAACCTGGGGCGATCGCAGAACGCCGGACTACGATTACGAAACACTCCAGCCCAAGTGCCGCGTCGAGGGCGAAAGCGCGATTCTTGCGCTGCAACGCGGGGATTATCTGCAAGCGTTCGATCAGTTGTATCGCAGCCAGGACATCTATTGGCTGGACGCGGCCACCGTTGCCGAGCGAGTGCTGACGGTGGATGAGCTCAAGCAATACGTCGACACCCAGGTACCGGCGCCGCCAGCGCTGAGCCAGCAGGACCGCGATAACTATGTGCCATTGCCGGTGGCGGCGAAGCTGCGCAATTTGCTTGGGCGGCGATTGTTGCGCGAAGAGCGATACGACGAAGCAGCGCCTTACTTCGACAGCGTCGAGTTACAACAAAAGGCCACGTGGTACGGGCAGCTACGCAACGATGCCGAATCCAAATGGTGGCCGAGTAAAAGGGCGTTCGCCTACTTCCACGCAGCAACAGTGGCTCGCTACGATGGCATGGCGCTGCTGGGCTACGAGATGGCGCCTGATTATGCGACCTTCGACGGCAACTACAGTCTTGCCGTTAGTGAGCTGAAGGTTGGCCCTGTGGTGACCGAGGATGAAGTCCGTCGCCAGCAAGCGAGCGCTGCACAGCCCGATCAACGCTACCACTATCGATTTGTTGCCACCGCATTGGCCAGTCGCGCCGCCGACCACCTGCCTCATACCAGCCAGGCTTTTGCAGCCGTGCTGTGTGCTGCATCGTCGTGGAACTCCAGCCCTGAAGAGCAGAGGGCTTTCTATCAACGCTATGTGAAGGAAGGTCCCTATGTGAGCTGGGCGGCTGGCTTTGGACATCATTGCCCTTATCCCGACTTCCCGAACGCTGACAAGCGCTATGTCACCCAAGCGACAGATTCCGTGCGTGCGGTGCTGCGTCCCTACAAAAAACCTTTGCAATACGGTGGCGTAATTGGGGTAACGGCAGTGGCGCTGCTGCTGATCATCCGCCGTCGCAAGGCGCAATAAGGTTCAAGCCTGTTGAACAAAGGTCAGCCGCACGGCGAAACCGATCAGCAGGCTACCGAACAGCCATTGTTGCAGGCGCTGGGCGCCGGGGCTGCGTTGCAGCCAACGACCCAGCGCGGCACCGGTCAATGCGTAGGTACTGTCGAACAGCAAACCGACACCGACCAACACCAGACCCAGTACCGCAAATTGTGCGAGCACCGGCCCCTTGAGTGGATCGATGAACTGCGGCAGCAACACCGAGCAGAACAGCAGCGCCTTGGGGTTGAGCAGATTGGTCAGCAGGCCGCGACGGATCGCTTCGCCCCAGCGTGGTTTTTCATCCGTCGCACCTGGACCGTTCAGGCTAGGCAGCATCGTCGTGCGCAGACATTGGATACCGATCCATAGCAGGTAGGCCGCACCGAGCAGGCGCACCAGGTCAAAGGTCCAGGGAGCCGCCTTGAACAATGCCGCCAACCCCAACGCCGCGAGCACCACATGACAACCGCGGGCGATACCCAGGCCGACCGCCGTGGCCAACGCGGCACGTTTGCCCTGACGGGCACCTGTTTGCAGCAGCAGGATCATGTCCGGGCCCGGTAACAGATAGACCACTGCCAGCGCCATGAAAAACAGCCACAGTCCCGCCATGTTGCACCCCTGTTCGTTGTCGATTCAGTAGCGCCAGTCTAGGGGCGGAGGGCAGGGCATGTGCTTGCGTAGTTTGCTTCTAACGCGGCCAGTTTTGGCATAACCTGCCAATAAATCACAGCTCAACCAGCGGGATCTGCCAAACGATGAAACTGGACGCCTACGACCGCAAGATTCTCGCCGCGCTGCAACGGGACGGTCGCCTGAGCAATGTGCAACTGGCTGAAGAAATCGGTCTGTCTGCCTCACCCTGTTTGCGACGGGTGCGGATGCTGGAAGAGGCCGGCGTGATTCGTGGCTATCAGGCCAGTCTGGATCGGGATGAAGTCGGGCTCGGGCTGACCGTGTTCGTCGGGGTGAAAGTCGAGCGCCATAACGACGAGCAGGCCGAAGCCTTTCGCCTTGCGGTGACCGCGTTGCCGGAAGTTGTTTCGGCGTTTCTGGTGTCGGGGGAATCGGATTTTCTTCTGCAGGTGGTGGTACCGGATCTACGCGCCTACGACCGATTTCTCACCGGGTGTTTGTTGACGCTGCCGGGTGTGAGCGATATTCGCAGCAACTTTGCGATCCATACGGTTAAAACACCGGGGGCGCTGCCGTTAGGACATTTACCGCTTTAGATCGGAGCGACCTCTTCGCGAGCAAGCCCGCTCCCACGTTGGATCTGTGGCGATCACAAATCCCCTGTAGGAGTGAACTTGCTCCGGGCGGCGTTCCGACGATGGTGATAGATCGATCGCCGCCAATCTCCAGGCTTACATCTGCGTCGCCATCCCCTCTACATTCATCGCCGCCTGACGCAAGGCTTCGGACCGGGTTGGGTGTGGATGACAGGTCAGGGCAATGTCTTCGGCGGACGCGCTGAACTCCATGGCCACACAATATTCGCCAATCATTTCACTGACGCTCGGCCCCACAAGGTGCACACCGAGCACTTCGTCGGTACGCTCATCGGCCAACACTTTGGCGAAGCCTTCGGTTTCGTGATTGATCTTCGCCCGGCTATTGGCGGTAAAGGGAAACTTGCCGACCTTGAAGGCACGGCCTTCGGCCTTCAGTTGCTCTTCGGTCTTGCCGACGCTGGCCAGCTCGGGTTTGGTGTAGATCACGTTGGGAATCAAGTCGTAATTGACCTCGCCGGCCTTGCCGACGATCTGCTCGATGCAGGCCATGGCTTCGTCTTCAGCCTTGTGCGCGAGCATCGGGCCGGACGTCACGTCGCCAATTACCCAGACACCCGCGGCTTCGGTGCGATGCCCCTTGTTGGCGAGCATGCCGCGTTTGTCCGTGGCGAGACCGACGTTCTCCAGCCCCAGGCCTTGTGTATAAGGCCGGCGTCCGATCGCCACCAGTACGTAATCGGCTTCCAGCGATTCGGCGGTACCGCCCGCGGCGGGCTCGATGCTGAGCTGAACACCGGTGACAGAGGTTGTGGCGCTGGTCACTTTTGAACTCAACTTGAAACTTATGCCTTGCTTGCTCAATGAACGTTGCAGGGTCTTGCCTGCTTCGCCGTCCACCCCCGGGCAGATCCGATCAAGGTATTCGACCACGGTCACTTGCGCCCCCAGGCGCCGCCAGACCGAACCCAGCTCCAGGCCGATCACCCCGGCGCCGATCACCACCAGGTGTTTCGGTACTTGCGTCAGTGACAGTGCGCCGGTGGAATCGAGGATGCGTTGGTTATCGATGTCCACGCCGGGCAGGGGAGTGGGTTCGGAGCCGGTGGCGATGATGATGTCTTTGCAGCTCAGTTCGGTCTTGCCCCCGGCGCTGTCCGTCACGGTGACTTTGCCCGGCCCGTCGATGTGCCCCCAGCCCTTGATCCAGTCGACCTTGTTTTTGCGAAAGAGAAACTCGATGCCCTTGGTCAGCCCGGTCACGCTTTCATCTTTCTGTTTCATCATCTGGGCGAGATTGAGCGTGGGTTTGACCTCGATACCCAGGTTGGCGAATTCCGCACCCATGGCCGCATCGTAGAGTTCAGACGCGTGCAGCAAAGCCTTGGAGGGCATGCAACCGACGTTCAGGCAGGTGCCGCCGAGCGTGGCGCGTCCTTCTACGCAGGCCGCCTTCAATCCCAGTTGGCCCGCACGGATCGCTGCGTTGTAGCCACCGGGGCCACCACCGAGTATCACGACGTCATAAGTGCTCATGGATGTACTCCTGGATTAAAAGCGGTTTGGGGAGGGATAAAAGTAGTCTTTGAATAATATTACGAGCGTAATATGAGCCTTCCGATGCATTTCGGTCAAGGCTTCAGCCTAGCGACAGGTAATGCATCTTTAGATAGGGCGACTTGAGTACGAAAATTTCACCAGTACTGTTATATCGTAACTAGATGGGGCAAAGATAAACACTGGGGTGATATGCAAGTCGATCTCGAAGAGGGTGATGATGGAGCGCAGGTAGCCAGGCTGCCGCGCTTTCAGCAGGCGGTTTTTCAAAGGCAACGATTGCGCCGATTCGCCATCGGCCTGGGTACGCTCGCGGCTCTGGGCCTGGTGCTGGGTTTTTTTATCGGGTTGTTTGCGCCGCAAACCCTTTGGCCTGCTTTGTTGTTCAATCAGAGCGCGGCGTTGCTGGTATTGGTCGCTGGCTTGCAATCCGCCTGGTGGGTAACGCAATGGCGTGCGCGCGCGATGAATCCCTTGGCACCGGTGGCCGACGCTGATGAGGCTGAAGTTCCTGAGGGCTGGTACGAACGGCTGCTGGAGGATTTCAGTCAGCGTTGGCTGATGCTACTCAGGAAAATCGGTGCCCCGACGCTGTGGCTGGGTGGTTGGGTGTTGCTGGCATTGCTGTGCGTCGAACAGGCATGGAACCTTGATTTGCCGCCCGCGGCGCTGGGAGTGTCGGCCACTATCGGTGCGACCGTGGCGTTAACGCTGGCCTTTGGTTTGCTGGTTCTGGAGCGTCAGCTGGCTCAGGAAAACGGCGCTCAATGGCCCGAGGCAGGCACCTTGGCGCAACTGACTCGCATGGTCATCGTCAGCCTGGTACTGGGCGCGGCATGCCTGTTCTTCGTCAAGGAAACGTCGGTTTGGCCGGTGCGCCTGGTGGTACTGATCGGCCTGCTGCCGGGGTTCGTTGCCTTCGAGTTACTGCTGCGTGCCGTGCTGTCACTGTTCAGCCCTCACCGCGAACAATTGGAACCTCCTTTGCTGGCGCGTAGTTTTGGCGCCGACTTGTTGCGCTGGCCGCCGCAGCCGTTGCTGGCGCTGCAACACGAATTGCACCATCGCTTCGGCATCGACCTTCGGCAGGTCTGGGCTTTCACTTACATGCGCCGGGCATTTATACCTGTGCTGGGCGTCGTGGCCTTCGTCGGTTGGTCACTGACCGGTGTCCACGAAATACCGCTGCAAGGGCGGGGTATCTACGAGCGCTTCGGCAAACCGGTAACCGTGTTGGGGCCAGGTTTGCACGCAGGTTTACCGTGGCCGTTGGGCCGGGTGTTGGCTGTCGAAAACGGAGTGGTTCACGAGTTGGCCACCAGTGTCGGCGAAACGTCGGTACCGGTGCAGGCAGACCCCGCCGACGGCCCGGCACCAATGACCGCCAACCGGTTGTGGGACGCCAGCCATGTGAATGACAAATCCCAGGTGATTGCCAGCAGCCGTGCCGACAAGCAGAGCTTCCAGATCGTCAACATGGACGTGCGTTTTGTTTATCGCATCGGTTTGAGCGATCAGGCGGCATTGGCGGCGACCTACAACAGCGCCGATGTGCCGACCCTGATTCGCAGTACCGCCAGCCGCATTCTGGTCCACGACTTTGCCTCACGAACCCTCGACGGTTTGCTCGGTGAGGATCGGGTAGGGCTGGCCGAAGAGATTGGCCGTGCCGTTCAGGCCGACCTGGAAAAACTCGACAGCGGTGTGGAAATTCTCGCCACGGTAGTCGAAGCCATTCATCCCCCTGCGGGGGCCGCCAATGCCTATCACGGTGTGCAAGCAGCGCAGATCGGCGCGCAGGCCTTGATCGCCCGTGAACGTGGAGCTGCCGCTGAGGCCACCCACCAGGCGCAGTTGCAAGCGAGCATTGCCCGAGACCAGGCCATGGCGACTGCCCATGAAATCAACGCGACGGCCAAAGCCACCGACTTGAAATTTACCGCCGAACAAAAGGCCTGTGCGAATGCCGGCCAGGCCTTCGTGCTGGAGCAATACCTCAGTCAACTTTCCCAGGGCCTGACCAATGCCAGGCTGTTGGTCCTCGATCATCGCCTGGGCGGCAACAACAATGCGCCGACCATCGATCTCCGTACGTTCACGTTGCCGGCAGACCCTGCGCTGTCGCGTAAAACTGCTCAGCCAGGAGCCGCCCATTGAGCCAGCTACCTACTCATGATCACGATCACAGTGGCCACGATCACGGCCATGGCGGACATCACCACGGTCATCACCATCACCACCACGGCGATCCACAGGAAGCCGGCCCATTCCCTTGGCGACGCATGGGCTGGGCAGTTTTATTGGTGGCGTTTGCCGTGGCGGCCGCGAGCCTGGTGCAGGTACGATCGGGGGAAGCCACGGTCATCACGCGTTTCGGCAACCCCTCGCGAGTGTTGTTGGAACCGGGCCTTGGCTGGCGCTGGCCGGCGCCGTTCGAAGCAGCGATCCCTGTGGATCTTCGGTTGCGCACGACATCCAGTGGTTTACAGGATGTGGGTACGCGCGATGGTTTGCGCATCATCGTTCAGGCTTATGTGGCCTGGCAGGTGCAGGGTGATCCGGACAATGTGCAGCGCTTCATGCGCGCCGTGCAAAACCAGCCGGACGAAGCGGCACGGCAGATTCGCACCTTCGTTGGCTCGGCCCTGGAAACGACGGCCAGCAGTTTCGATCTGGCTAACCTTGTGAACACCGACGCCAATCAGGTGCACATCGCCGATTTCGAAGCGCAGTTGCGTAAGCAGATTGATCAGCAGTTGCTGGCCACCTATGGCGTGCGAGTGCTGCAAGTGGGCATCGAGCGCTTGACCTTGCCATCGGTCACGCTCACGGCGACGGTCGATCGCATGCGTGCCGAGCGTGAAACCATCGCCACTGAACGCACCGCCATCGGCAAGCGCGAAGCGGCGCAAATTCGCTCTGCCGCTGAACGTGATGCGCGAATCATCCAGGCCGATGCCACGGTGAAGGCGGCTGACATCGAGGCGCAATCCCGGGTCGAAGCTGCGCAGATTTATGGTCGCGCCTACGCCAGCTCACCAGAGCTTTACAACCTGCTGCGCTCGCTCGACACCCTTGGCACCGTGGTCACGCCGGGGACGAAATTGATCCTGCGTACCGACGCCGCGCCTTTCCGCGCGCTGGTTGAAGGTCCGCCTACGCTCGAAAACAGACCCGGATCGAAGCCATGAATTTGGTTCCACGTGGAACAATTGAGATGAGCAGCCCGTGGATTCAGGCCGGACGCTTGGCGTTTCTCGCCCTGTATGCGGTAACGGTGTTGGCCGCTTTGGTGTGGGCGTTTTCCAATGTGCGGCAGATTGATCCACAGAATCGCGCGGTGGTTTTGCACTTCGGCGCGCTGGATCGCATCCAGAATGCCGGTTTGCTTTTGGCTTGGCCGCAACCGTTTGAACAGGTTGTTTTGTTGCCGGCGGCGGATCGGGTAATCGAGCGTCGGGTGGAAAACCTGCTGCGCACTGACGCCGCCTTGCAGGCGGATCGCGTGGCCAGTTTTGCCACGCCGATCAGTGATGCACTGGCAGGTTCCGGTTATTTGCTGACGGGGGATGCCGGTGTGGTGCAACTGGATGTACGGGTTTTCTACAAAGTCACGCAGCCCTATGCCTTCGTGCTTCAAGGCGAGCATGTGCTGCCGGCCCTGGATCGTTTGGTGACCCGCTGCGCCGTGGCGCTCACCGCTGCAAGAGATCTGGACACTATCCTGGTCGCACGACCGGAGTTGATCGGTGCTGATAATCAGGCAGCCGAAAGGCGCGAGCGTTTGCGGGGTGACTTGGTACAAGGCATCAACCAACGCCTCGCGCAATTGGCTGCGACGGGGCAGGGGCTGGGGATCGAAGTGGCGCGGGTCGATGTGCAATCGAGTCTGCCGGGTCCTGCAGTCAACGCCTTCAACGCCGTACTGACCGCCAGCCAGCAAGCCGACAAAGCCGTGGCCAACGCGCGCACTGAAGCCGAGAAGCTGATCCAGGCCGCCAACGAACAAGCCGACCGCACACTGCAAGTCGCCCACGCCCAGGCGAGTGAACGGCTGGCGAAAGCGTCTGCCGATACCGCCACGGTGACGAGTCTGGCCAGCACGCAACAAACGGGTGTGGACCCGCAAATGTTGCTGCGAATCTACCGGGAGCGGATGCCGAAAATTCTCGGTCAGGCCGGCTCAGTCACCACGGTTGATCCGAAAGACGATTCCCGCCTGATCATCCAGGGGGCTGCACAATGACCGGTCAATCCGCCGCTGCACCGAGCCTGTTGTCCTCGGCCGAACAGCGCAGCGCCGCGCGCCAACTAACACTGGCCATGCTCGCACTCGGCTTGCTCACGCTGGGCCTCGTATGGCGCTGGCTGTCGCCGGAACAGACCGGGGTCAGTCAATTGCTGCTGGGTTTTGCTTCCGTGCTGGTGGCCGTGCCCGTGATGCGTTCGGCCTGGTACAGCTTGCGGTATCCGAGTCTGCACGGCATCACCGATCAATTGATCGCCTTGGCCATGCTCGGCGCGTGGGCAACAGGCGATTTGCTGACTGCAGCATTGCTGCCGATCATCATGATCTTCGGCCATGTGCTGGAAGAGCGCAGCGTGATCGGTTCCCAGGAAGCCATTCATGCCCTCGGCAAACTGACACGCAGCCACGCGCGCAAGGTTCAGGCTGACGGCTCCGTCGTCGAGGTCGACAACGCTACGCTGAGGGCGGGCGATCGGGTGGAAGTCCGAGCGGGTGATCGGGTACCGGCGGATGGCCGGGTGCTGTCCGGCCAGGCGAGCCTGGACACCGCATCCATTACCGGCGAGTCAGTGCCGATGGAGGCGGGCATCGGCATGGCCGTATTTGGTGGGGCGATCAATCTCGACGGCCTGCTGCGCATTGAAGTGACTCGAACCGGCGACGAATCGACCCTCGGCAAAGTGATCGCGCTGATGCAGAACGCCGAGCGATCCAAGCCGCCGATCACCCGGTTGCTGGAGCGTTACGCTGGCAGCTATCTGGTGCTGGTGTTGCTGTTGGCCGCTGTTACCTGGTTCATCACCAACGATGCCCAGGCCATGCTCGCAGTGTTGGTGGCTGCCTGTCCTTGTGCGTTGGTGTTGTCGGCACCCGCAACGGCCATTGCCGGGGTAGCGGTGGCAGCGCGACACGGCATTCTGATTCGCAGCTCGGCGTTTCTCGAGGAGCTGGCAGATCTGACATCGCTGGTGGTCGACAAGACCGGAACACTGACCTTTGGCACCTTGCGCCTGCAATCCATCGACAGCCCGTTGGCGGATCGCAACCACGTCCTGAAACTCGCCGCCAGCCTCGGTTCCGCCAGCAGTCACCCGGTCAGCCGGGCGCTGTCCGGGCTGGTGACACCAGAGCATTTTCTGCCGCTGGCGGATATTCACGAGCGTCAGGGGCTGGGGGTGGTGGCCATGACGGTGCAGGGCGAGGCCGCGCTTGGGCGGCCGGAGTTGTTCGCCCAGTTGGGTATAACGACCTCAGACGTCCCTGGGCACGACGGCCCCATTGCCGGGCTGGCGCTCAACGGTGAGTTTCTCGCCTGGCTGTTGTTGGCCGACAGCGTCAAACCCGAAGCGAAGTTTGCCTTGGGCGAGCTCAGGGACCTTGGCTTGGGTCGCCAGCTGTTACTCACCGGCGACCGGCACAGCGTTGCTCACGCGCTCGCTCGGGATGTCGGCATCAGTGAAGTCGAGGCGCAGGCCATGCCCGAGGACAAACTGAATCGCGTGCTGAAAGAAATCAGTAACGGTTTTCGTCCCATGGTGGTGGGCGATGGCATCAACGATTCCCTGGCGCTCAAGGCTGGCGTTGTTGGTGTGGCGATGGGCGCGGGCGGGGCAGACATCGCGCTGGCTTCCGCAGATATCGTGTTGATAGGCAGCGACCTGCGTCGCCTCGGCACCTGCGTGCGCTTGAGTCGTCAGTGTCGTCAGACCTTGCAAGTCAACGTGATCATCGGTCTGGGCTGGACCTTGGCAATCGTGGCTTTCGCGGCGTTTGGCTGGCTCGGGGCAGCCGGTGCGATGATCGCGGCGTTGCTGCATAACCTCAGTACGTTGTTGGTGTTGGGCAATGCCGGGCGTTTACTGCGCTTTCAGGAGCCTTTGCTCAAGCTCAAGGACGGGTTCTGAGAAATTCAGAACTGTACGCCGGATTTGCAGTCACTTTAGGTGAGAGCGGTCATTTCTGTGAATTCAGGCCAGTCTTGGACTCATAGGGGACCGCTATCCAATCGATAGCCAGCTATTTTTCAAGGATGGACTAATCTCACAGCAGACGTCTGAAACAAGGGGGATTTTCCATGCTCGCGCAACTTCCACCGGCCTTACAGAATCTGCAGTTACCGTTACGCCTGCGACTCTGGGACGGCCACGAATTCAATCTGGGGCCGACGCCCAGTGTCACAATTGTGGTCAAGGACCCACAAATGGTGTCCCAGTTCACCCACCCTAGCCTGGACGCGCTCGGGGCGGCGTTCGTCGAGGGCAAACTCGAGCTGGAAGGTTCCATCAGTGACGTGATCCGCGTCTGTGATGAGTGGAGTCATGCATTGCTCGGTGATCTCGACAGCCAGCCTGTGCGCACCGCCCACGACAAGGAGACGGATGCCAAGGCGATTTCCTACCACTACGACCTGTCCAACGCGTTTTATCAGCTGTGGCTCGACAGCGACATGGCCTATTCCTGCGCCTATTTCGAGACCGGCAGCGAAACCCTTGAGCAAGCCCAGCAAGCAAAATTCCGCCACCTGTGTCGCAAGTTGCGGCTGCAACCTGGCGAGTATTTGCTGGATGTCGGTTGCGGGTGGGGCGGGTTGGCGCGGTATGCGGCTCGTGAATTCGGTGCGAAAGTTTTCGGGATTACCCTCAGTAAAGCGCAACTGGACCTGGCACGTGAGCGTGTTAAAGAGGAAGGCCTGGAGGACCTGGTCGAGCTGCAGTTACTCGACTACCGCGACCTGCCTCAGGACGGGCGCTTCGACAAGGTGGTCAGCGTCGGCATGTTCGAACACGTCGGTCATGCGAACTTGGCCGAGTACTGCAAAACCCTGTTCGGCGCGGTGAAAGAGGGCGGCCTGGTGATGAACCACGGGATCACCGCCAAGCACACCGATGGGCGTCCCGTTGGGCGCGGTGCGGGTGAGTTCATCGAGAAATACGTGTTCCCCAACGGCGAGCTGCCGCACCTGTCGATGATCTCTGCCGAGATCAGTGAAGCAGGGCTGGAAATCGTCGACGTCGAGAGTTTGCGCCTGCATTACGCGCGGACCCTGGATCACTGGAGCGAACACCTGGAAGACAACCTTGAGGCCGCTTCGAAACTGGTGCCTGATCAAGCCTTGCGTATCTGGCGCCTGTACCTGGCCGGCTGTGCCTACGCCTTCGCCCGTGGCTGGATCAACCTGCACCAGATTCTCGCGGTGAAGGCCCACGCCGATGGCAGCCATGAGCTGCCGTGGACGCGAGACGATATCTACAATCCCTAGAGGATGGGTGAAATAAGCCGGGCGACCCGCATGCCGACCTGCTGCAAGCGGCGGGTCTCCCGGCCTTCATCCTTGGCGATTTCGTGTGCCAGGTCGAAGTCGTCATTGAGCATCTGCTCCACCTGTGCGGCAAACGCCCTGTCGACCGTCAGCAGCATCACTTCGAAATTCAAGCGAAACGAACGGTTGTCCATGTTGGCGCTGCCAATGGCGCTGATTTCACTGTCGATCAGCACCACTTTCTGATGCAGGAACCCGGGTTCGTAGCGGAACACCCGCACACCCGCGCGCACGGCTTCGAAGGCATAGAGGCTGGAAGCGGCGTAGACGATGCGGTGGTCGGGCCGCGACGGCAGCAGGAGCCGCACATCGACGCCGCGCAAGACCGCCAGGCGCAACGCCGCGAGGACCGCTTCGTCGGGGATGAAATAAGGGCTGGTGATCCACACGCGTTCGGTCGCTGCATGGATCGCTTCGACGAAGAACAGCGAGCAGGTTTCGTAGGCGTCCGCCGGGCCGCTGGCGAGCATTTGGCAAAGCACTCCGTCGTCCGGATACACCTCCGGGAGAATCAGCTGTGGTAATTCCCGGGCCGCCCAGAACCAGTCTTCGGCGAAGGACTCCTGCATGCAGGCCACCACCGGCCCCCGTACCTGCACATGGGTATCGCGCCACGGTGCCAGGGGTGGTTTCTCGCCCATGTATTCGTCGCCTACGTTGTGGCCACCGACAAAGCCAAGAATGCCGTCGACGACCACGATCTTGCGGTGGTTGCGAAAGTTGACCTGGAAGCGATTGAGCCAGCCGCTGCGGGTGGCGAAGGCTTTGACCGCAACGCCGCCATCGCGCAGCGACTGGACATAACCATGGGGCAGGGAGTGGCTGCCGATACGGTCGTAGAGCAGGTAAATCGACACGCCTTCGCTGGCTTTTTGCAGCAGCAGGTCGCGCAGGCGTCGGCCCAGGCGGTCATCGTGGATGATGAAGAACTGGACCAACACAGCTTCTCTGGCCTGGCTGATGGCGTGGAAAATCGCCTCGAAGGTCGCCTGGCCATTGATCAGCAAGTGCACTTCATTGTTTGCCAGGCAGGGCATGCGTCCCAGCTTCGGCATCGCCCTTAGCGATGCGTAGGCGCTGGAAGCGCGGGCGGTGAGGGCTTCCTCCACCCATGGCCGCCAGTTGAGTTCAGAGACAGCCTTGCGCATCTCCTCGTTGGCTTGGCGCCGTGCCTTGATATAAGCGTCGAAGGAGCTGCGGCCGAATACCAGATAGGGGATGAGTGTCAGGTAGGGCATGAACAACAATGACAAAGCCCAGGCAATCGAGCCTTGGGCGGTGCGGACGGTCAATACGGCGTGGATTGCCGCAATCAAGCCCAATGAGTGCAACAGGGCGATGACGTAGCCAAAAACATGCGGTCCAAAATAATCCATGGGGGCAGCCTTGCTCCTGAAGATTCAATGCTTAACAGACCATGTTCCGTGCAGAATGTCGCTATTTAATTGGCCCATGAACCGAAGCCCGCCGGCGACGTCTAACGGCCACTACTGATCAGGAGTTACTCGATGAACGTTCGTCTGCTGGGTTTGGCCATGGCATTTGGTTTGGTACTTCCTGTGGCGGCTCAGGCGCAGATGCTGCAGCCAGGTTTGTGGGAATTGACCTCGAGCAACATGAAAGTCGATGACCAGAACCTGCCGGATTTGCAACTGATCCTTGGCCAGATTCAAAGCCAGATGACCCCTGAACAGCGCGCGCAGCTGGAGAAACAGGGCATCACCATGGGCGGCAAAGGGATTCGGGCGTGCCTGACGCCAGAGCAGGTCAAGAGCGACAACATTCCCCTGACCGACCCGCAATCGGGCTGCACCCAGCAAATCACCGAGCGCACCGGTAACCAGTGGAAGTTCCGTTTCAGCTGCCCGAAAGCCCAGGGCACGGGTGTTGCCACGTTCCTCAGCGATCGCGAGTTCACCACCAAGGTCAATGGTACGTTCAACGCCACCGGCATCCAGCAGAAGGGTAGCCTCGATACCCGCGCGGTCTGGTTGGGTCAGGACTGCGGGACTGTGAAGCCACGGGCCTAAACGTTATCGGGCAAGCCTGGCCTTGTAGGAGCGAGGCTTGCCCGCGAAGACGTTCGTTCAGGCACCAGCAATTCCCGGCTGACCCAGCCACTCACACACTGCCTCAACCTTCATCCTGCCAAAATCCTCCCCGTTGCGATTGCGCACGCTGACATACCCGCCAGCCCTTTCCTTTTCACCGACCACCACCAGGTACGGCACCGTCTGACTGTGATGGCGAATCTTGTGGCGAACCTTTTCGTTACGCAGATCCGCCAGGGCACGCACGCCACTGCGGCGCAAACGTTCGGTCACTGCGTGGGCATAGCTTGTCTGACGGTCATCCATGCTGACCACCACCACATGGGCCGGCAGGCGCCAATGCTGCAACTCCTGGTGACTGGACCAACAGGTGCCATAGATGCGTTGCTGCAAGGTGCCGTTGATGTGATCGAGGGCAAAGGCCTGCAGGACCCTGGTGGTCGGGACATGCGGGCCGCTGGTCAAATAGTCGGAGTCGCCGAGGCGGTACAGCGACAGATTGGGGGAAGACGGGGAGTGGCTCTGACTGCGGCGGATCGAATGGTTGGTCGCTGCCAATGATTGCATGCGCGCTTCGATCAGCGGCAGATCAGTGCTCATCATTGGGCGCTCGACACTGAACTCGCAAAAGAACCCGTCACCCAGCGCCGAGCCGGTGCGCAATTGAGCATGGGCGTGCAGTTGCTTGACCGCCATTGCCAGCATCAGCGAACAGGAGCGCCGGAGGATCTCCAGTCCATCGGGTTCCTGCGGCGTCACGATGCTGACCCGGGCACTGGCCCGGATCATGAATTCACAGTCCACCAACAGGCCGTCCACCCGGCCCGCTACCGCAGCGTTGGCCAGCCCGGGGCCAATACTTGCGGCAACCTCATGCACGGACAGCGGTTGATCGTATTCACGCATTGAACCATCGGGCAAGGTGATCTGGATCATGATTGTTGTTCTCGAATGCTTCGATCACATGCGTAGCGGATAAACCTTAGATCCATCCCCGGTCGCTGTCATCTAGACGTTTGTCGTGTCCATTCGAAACTCGTGCTGCAGGGCCCTTGTAGTCGCGTACCAGACCGATATGGGTATACACCACGTTCACGGTAAATACCTTAAAGAAACGCCCCTGAACGCATCAGGCGGCCTCCCAGTTCCAGCGGCTTTCGGCGACGGCATCGTGGGCATGCAGACTTTCAGCATGGATGACCCGTATCTGGAAGCCGCGGATGCCGGGTGAGCGTTTCAGGGCCAGGTTCAAGCGCCGAGCGGCATCTTCGCAGAACATCAGGTTCTGTCCGTTTGCCAAGGCGAATGCCTGCTCATCAGCGCGCTTGACGGCGGTTTGTACGGCGGTGCCGAGGGCTGCTTCGGCGTCGTTGATGACTGCGATCAGTGGCAGCTCATCCAGATACTCGTGCAGACGCAGACTCAATTGCGCCGTGCTGCGTTGGCTGTGGGGTGTCGCGACGATGCCTTCGGCGGAGCCGAGCCAAGCCAGTACCTCGGTGCGATGCAAAGCCCGACCAGCAAAGTCATCGACGAATTGCTGTTGAATCAGTTGTCGGGATAGCGCGGCTGAACAAGGGCATGTTGAGGAATAAGGCAGGGCTATTTTTAGTTCCACGTGGAACATCGCGTTTTTCAAACGTGCTTCTATGCTCACGGGATAGCTTTTCCAGCCAGCCAATGGACTGATGAGTGCCGGTCTTTTCAACAGCAGATCGGTGTGAATGTTCAGGTAAGCGCTGTTGGACAGACCTTCGTGACTGTTCAGGAAGCTGCGCAAAACTCGCCGCAGCAGATCCGGCGAGAGCGTTTCGTGCTCAAGCATTTCCAGCGCCAGGTACAGCCGCGACATGTGAATACCCCGAGCCTCGCCATTATCGAGGCTCACTCCAGCATCAGCCGTTGCAGACAATAGTTTGCCATCGAGTAAAACAGGAAGTGCAATGCCACACATGCCCACCCACTCCAGTGGCAGGGCTTGGCGTGAGGCCTGCGCGGCGATGTCCGGCAGAGTCAGCGCGTTCATGGGGTCGATCCATCGTTGAAGTGTTAATGTAATGTTATATGATAACATTCGAGCAGCGATAGATTTTTTATGAATGGCCCTGTGAGGAACACCTGATGCCCAATCGCCTTCCCGTGACAGTCCTGTCGGGCTTTTTAGGTGCTGGAAAAAGTACACTTCTTAATTACATATTACGTAATAGAGATGGCCTGAGAGTCGCCGTTATCGTCAACGACATGAGTGAAATCAACATAGACGGTAGCGAGGTCCAGCGCGATGTCAGTCTCAATCGTGCAGAAGAGAAGCTCGTGGAAATGAGCAACGGCTGCATCTGTTGCACGTTGCGCGAAGACTTGCTGGAGGAGGTTGGCGCACTCGCCCGAGACGGTCGTTTCGATTACCTGTTGATCGAATCCACCGGCATTTCAGAACCGCTGCCCGTGGCGGAGACCTTCACTTTCCGTGACGAAAACGGCCAGAGCCTCTCCGACATCGCCCGGCTCGACACCATGGTCACCGTGGTCGATGGCATGAATTTCCTGCTCGACTTCCAGGCCGCCGAAAGCCTGGCTTCCCGTGGCGAGACACTGGGCGAGGGGGATGAGCGCGCGATCACCGAGCTGTTGATCGAGCAGGTCGAGTTCGCCGACGTCATCCTGATCAGCAAGATCGACTTGATCAGCCGCCGTGAACGCGAGGAGTTGATGGCGATCCTCGAACGGCTCAACGCGCAGGCACAGATCATCCCCATGGTCATGGGCGAAGTGCCCCTGGAGAAGATCCTCGATACCGGTTGCTTCAACTTCGAGAGGGCGGCGCAAGCGCCGGGCTGGTTGCAGGAGTTGCGCGGCGAACATGTGCCTGAAACCGACGAATACGGCATCGCGTCCTTTGCCTATCGCTCGCGTCGTCCCTTCCATCCGCAGCGGTTCTTCAACTTCATCAACGGTCCATGGCTCAATGGCCGGCTACTGCGCTCCAAGGGCTTCTTCTGGCTGGCAAGCAAACACAAGGAGGCCGGCAGCTGGTCCCAGGCCGGCGGGATGATGCGTTATGGTTTTGCCGGGCGTTGGTGGCGTTTCGTGCCGAAGGAGCAGTGGCCACAGGACCCGGAAAGCAGCGCCGCCATCCTGAAGAACTGGGAAGCTGCCAGCGGCGATTGCCGGCAGGAACTGGTGTTCATCGGCCAGAACATCGATTTCGTACTACTCAACGCAGAGCTCGACGACTGCCTGCTGAACGATGAGGAAATGCTGCTGGACGCAGAGGGTTGGGGCTTGTTGCCTGATCCGTTCGGCCCTTGGCATGAAGACGCCGCCTGATCCTCAAGGCTTGAGCCAGGTTCCCTGGCTCCGGGTTTCGCAAAACGGCTTCAAGTACGCCGCATCCGTGGCAACGCCGTAATAGTGAATATCCTGCCGGTAGGGCATATTGGCGACTTGGGCGTTGCTGCACACACCGAACGCCCCACCAGGGCAATGGTCGACGTACTGCACCTCGACTTTCTGCCCTGCAAGGTTTGGCTGGCAGAATCCGTCGGCGAAGAGTTTTTCTGGAATATTGCGGTTCTGCTGGCAGACTTTCACGTCGAGCCGTTCCGCCTGACTGTGGACCACGCACGCCTGGGCCAGCGCCTCGCTGCCATTGAGCGCCAGCAGCAACGACCATCCTATCCACCGCATCCTGACCTCCTCAGACACCTTCGACCATGTTGCAGAACATACCCACCCATGTCATCGCCGGGCCATTGGGCGCCGGCAAGACCAGCCTGATCAAGCACCTGCTGGCACAACGTCCCGCTGGCGAGCGCTGGGCGGTGTTGATCAACGAGTTCGGTCAGATCGGTATCGATGCCGCGTTGTTGACCCGTGATGCCGATGGTATCGCACTGGGTGAAGTGGCCGGGGGCTGTTTATGTTGCGTCAACGGTGCGCCGTTTCAGGTCGGTCTCGGCCGTTTGCTGCGCAAGGCGCGACCGGATCGACTGTTCATCGAGCCGTCCGGGCTGGGGCACCCGGCGCAGTTGCTCAGGCAGTTGCGCGAAGCGCCGTGGCAAGGTGTCCTGAGCGTTCAACCCTGTGTTCTGGTACTGGACGCCCAGGCGCTTGCCGCGGGCAAGCCGCTACCGGCGGCACAACAGGACGCGCTGGAGAGTGCCGGCCTGTTGTTGATGAACAAGTCGGAACACCTTGATGAGATCGCTCGTCAGCAACTCGCCGCGCAATTGCCGAGGCGCCCGTTGTACTGGACGCACCAGGCGGCCATGCCTTTGAGCCAATTGCCGGGGCTGGACGCTCGGGCGGTGGCGGGTGTGGATAACTTCGTGACGCCCAAGGGGCTGGCACAGTTGCCAGCGATCTGGACAGATCCGGCGCTGCCGATTTGCCTGAGCCAGGAGCAGGAGGGCGGGTGGAGCATTGGCTGGCGCTGGCATCCGAGCCAGGCGTTCGACACTGACAGGATCTCTCGGTGGCTCGTTGGCCTTGAATGGCGGCGCGCCAAGTTGGTTATCCACAGCGCCGGGGGGTGGGTGTCGGCGAATGCGTTGGATAACGCGGTGCTGGAATGGAGAAGTAGTGAATGGCGGCAGGATTCGCGGATTGAGCTTATTTTCAGTGAGTTGCAGGATGTTGAGGTGCTGCAAAAAGGTCTGGACGGGTGTCGGTTGGGGTGAAGATCAAAAGATTGCAGCCTGCGGCAGCTCCTACAGGGATCGTGGGATCTGTTGATTCAAGGCCGCCACTTGGTGTGTTCCTGACGCCACTGGCTCAGCTCGATCACCTCGGCACGTGGCTTGACCACGTCCACCACCGTGGAAGTGTCGTCGAATGGCACGGGATAAGGCGCCAGCTCGATCTGTGCGCTGTGTGGGCCGAACTGGGTGATGGTACCGTTGTGGCGGGTTTCGCCGGTCACGGTAAATTCGAAGTTGTACACTCGGGCCAAACGTCGCCGACCATTGGCGTCCTTGATGAACGCGATTTTTTTCAAGGCCACGTTGCCATCCAGCAGCTCGATCCCGAGCTTGGCGCAATGCTGCTTGACCCGCTCCAGTGCGTGTTCGCGCAAGCCATGATTGTGCCACAGCCAGGCCCCCGCGGTGGCGAACAGCATCAGCACTAAAATATTTCCAAGGGTCAGCATCAACAGGGTGCTCCAACAAGATAGTGTCAGCTTAACTGTGTCGCCGGTCTGTCGTACAGGCTGCGTTTAGTCGCATACTGCGCGGCTCGAATTTCAATCGTTTTACGGATAACTCACCGCATGAAACGTACGCCCCATCTGCTCGCTATCCAGTCCCACGTGGTGTTCGGTCACGCCGGCAACAGTGCCGCGGTTTTCCCGATGCAGCGGGTCGGGGTGAATGTCTGGCCGCTCAATACCGTGCAGTTCTCCAATCACACCCAATATGGCCAGTGGGCCGGTGACGTGCTGGCGCCGCACCAGATTCCCGATCTGGTCGAAGGTATCGCGGCCATTGGCGAGCTGGGAAATTGCGATGCGGTGCTGTCCGGTTATCTCGGCAGTGCGGCCCAGGGCAGGGCGATACTGACGGGGCTGGAGCGAATCAAATCGATCAACCCCAAGGCGCTGTACCTGTGTGACCCGGTGATGGGTCATCCGGAGAAGGGCTGCAGCGTACCGGCGGAAGTCAGCGATTTCCTGCTGGAGGAGGCCGCCAGCGTGGCCGACTTCATGTGCCCCAATCAACTGGAGCTCGACAGTTTCTCGGGGCGCAAGCCGCAGTCACTGTTCGACTGCCTGGCGATGGCGCGTGCGCTCCTGGCACGTGGGCCGAAGGCGGTACTGGTCAAGCACCTGGACTACCCGGGCAAAAAGGCCGATGTCTTCGAGATGTTGCTGGTGACGGCCGAAGGCAGCTGGCATCTGCAGCGTCCGCTGCTGGCGTTTCCGCGTCAGCCGGTGGGTGTTGGCGACCTGACGTCCGGATTGTTCCTGGCTCGCGTCCTGTTGGGCGACAGCCTGGTGGCGGCGTTTGAATTCGCCGCGTCGGCGGTGCATGAGGTGTTGCTGGAAACCCAGGCCAGCGCCAGTTATGAACTGGAGCTGGTTCGGGCGCAGGACCGGATCGCCCATCCGCGGGTGCGGTTCGAGGCGACTCCGATCAGTTTGTAACCGCGTTGCGGCAAAAAGATCGCAGCCTGCGATCTTTGTTGCTTCAGGCGTCGCCCTTGATTTCCTGATAACGCTTTTCCAGCTCCTGACGAATCTGGCGACGTTGCTGGGCCTGCATGTAACGGCGCTTGTCTTCACTGTTTACAGGTTGCAGCGGTGGCACCGGGGCGGGTTTGCGCTGGTCATCCACCGCGACCATGGTGAAGAAGCAGCTGTTGGTATGGCGTACCGAGCGCTCACGGATATTCTCGGTCACCACCTTGATGCCCACCTCCATGGAGGTGTTGCCGGTGTAGTTGACCGATGCAAGGAAGGTCACCAGTTCACCGACATGGATCGGCTCTCGGAAAATCACCTGGTCCACCGACAGGGTCACCACGTAGCGGCCGGCATAACGGCTGGCGCAGGCGTAGGCCACTTCGTCGAGGTACTTGAGCAGGGTGCCGCCGTGCACGTTGCCAGAGAAATTGGCCATGTCGGGGGTCATCAATACTGTCATCGACAGTTGGGCGTTTCCGGGTTCCATAGCGTTCTCACGGGTCAAGGCAAGGTTTGAGGGACGCACCTCTGCGGGCGCTTCAGCGGTTTTTTCAAACCAACAGATATCGGGACGCCGCGCGGGCGACCGCCGTCACGCCCAATCGATCTGTTTCCATATATTGCACCGCCTTTGCACCCGTAGTCGCGGTGTTACCCTGCAAAAGCCCAGACCAAAGGGAAAAGTCCTACACGAAAAGCGCCATGTCACCCAAGGAGCCCCACGCCATGCATGCCATCAGTTTTATTCAGGATCTGGCAGTGATCATGTTGGTTGCGGGCGTGGTGACCGTGCTTTTCCATCGTTTCAAGCAACCGGTGGTGCTGGGTTACATCGTGGCGGGCTTCATCATTGGCCCGCACACGCCGCCGTTCGGCCTGATCCACGACGAAGAAACCATCAAGACCCTGGCTGAGCTGGGGGTGATTTTCCTGATGTTCTGCCTGGGCCTGGAGTTCAGCCTGCGCAAGCTGTTCAAGGTCGGTGCCACGGCGTTTATCGCGGCGTTCCTGGAAATCGTCCTGATGATCTGGATCGGCTACGAAATCGGCCGCTGGTTCGATTGGAACACAATGGACTCGCTGTTCCTCGGGGCGATCCTGGCCATTTCCTCGACCACCATCATCGTCAAGGCGCTCAATGACCTGAAGATGAAAAACCAGCGTTTTGCGCAGTTGATATTCGGCGTACTGATCGTCGAAGACATCCTGGGCATCGGCATCATCGCCTTGCTGTCGAGCATCGCGGTCAGCGGCACGGTCAGTTCGGGCGAGGTATTCTCCACCGTCGGCAAGCTGTCGCTGTTCATGATCGTCGCGCTGGTCATCGGCATCCTGCTGGTGCCGCGCCTGCTGGCCTATGTGGCCAAATTCGAAAGCAATGAAATGCTGCTGATCACCGTGCTGGGCCTGTGTTTTGGCTTCTGCCTGCTGGTGGTCAAGCTTGAGTACAGCATGGTGCTCGGTGCGTTCCTGATTGGCGCGATCATGGCTGAGTCGCGGCAGTTGCTGAAAATCGAGCGCCTGATCGAACCGGTTCGCGACCTGTTCAGTGCGATTTTTTTCGTCGCCATCGGCCTGATGCTCGACCCGAAGATCCTGCTGCAATACGCCTGGCCCATTGCCGTGATCACCCTGGCGGTGGTGCTCGGCAAGATGCTGTCCTGCGGCATTGGCGCCTTTATCGCCGGCAACGACGGACGGACCTCACTGCGCGTCGGCATGGGTCTGTCACAGATTGGCGAATTTTCTTTCATCATCGCTTCGCTGGGCATGACCCTGCAGGTCACCAGTAACTTCCTCTATCCGGTGGCCGTGGCGGTTTCAGTGCTCACGACGTTAATGACGCCGTACCTGATCCGGGCAGCAGACCCGCTGTCGATCAAGCTGGCGGCCGTGATGCCGCAGCGCCTGGGCCGCGTATTGGGCATGTATGGCGAATGGCTGCGCAGCATCCAGCCGCAAGGCCAGGGGGCATTGCTGGCCTCGATGATTCGGCGGATCTTGCTGCAGGTGGGGGTCAACCTCGCGCTGGTCATCGCGATCTTCTTTTCCGGCGCGTACTTCGCCGAAGGCATATCCACTTACCTGCAAGGCTGGATCGGCGACCCGAGCTGGCAGAAAGCGTTGATCTGGGGCGGGGCACTGCTGCTGTCGCTGCCATTCCTGATTGCCGCGTATCGCAAGCTCAAGGCATTGTCGATGTTGCTGGCGGAAATGGGCGTCAAACCGGAGATGGCGGGCCGTCACACGCAGCGAGTGCGCCGGGTGATCTCCGAAGTGATCCCGATCCTCTCGCTGCTGGTGATTTTCCTGCTGTTGGCAGCCTTGTCGGCCAGTATTCTGCCGACCAACAAGTTGCTGGTCCTGATCGCCGTGGTCGCGGCCGCCGTAGCGGCGCTGCTGTGGCGCTGGTTCATCCGCGTGCACACGCGGATGCAGGTGGCCTTGCTCGATACCCTGGAAAACCACAAGGATTCGCCGGGGCATTGACCAGGTGGGGCGAAGGACTCAGCTTTCCAGCCAGACGTCCCGCGCCCAGTGCCATACCGATTCCCAGGTCTCTTCGGCGATCAGCTCTTCTTCGGCCTGCCAAAGCACCACGGTGCCGTCTTCTTCGACGCAGTAGTAGTCGTCGCCATCCTGGCAGATCGGGATCAGGCTGCGATCGACGCCTGCATCCCAGGCGTTGGCGGCAACGTCCGGCAGGTAGGTGTGGGATTGCGGGTCAGTCACGGTGACTGGTTCCAGGCTGCCATAGACCACGTCGCTGACGGTCAGCAGGAATTCTCTGAAGACGAATGGAATGTCGATGAACAATTGTTCTTCGATCTCGACCAGCAGATCTTCGTCGGGCAACTCCAAGGGGACCGGTACCGGTTCGTTGGCTTCACGCAGTTGTTCGATGATTTCTTCCACGTCCGGGATCCTCTTGCATGTATGGCGCGGTTTATATGGGGCGGTTTATACAGTAGCTCGCTATAGATGCAACCGCGAAATAGAAAACCCCAGCCGAGGCTGGGGTTTTTATTACAGCAAGTGAAGCGCGGAGGGGAATCAGCCGTTCTGGCGGATACCGGCCACCAGCCAAGGCTGGTTTTCGCCCTGTGCACGTTCCATGTTCCAGCTTTCGCTGAACACTTCGCCCTGGTCGAAACGCGAGGTTTTCGACACGCCGCTGAAGGTCAGGGTGGCGATGGTCTTGTCGGCGCGATCATCCACGCCGTCCAGTTGCACAACGAGGTTATCGATGTAGGTGGACTGGAAGCCGTCACCCAGGTCGGCGCGTTCGCGCTTGAGGAACTCCAGCATCTGCGGGGTCACGAACTCGGAGATCTTGTCCATTTCGTTGGCGTCCCAGTGCTGCTGCAGGGACTGGAAGTGGTTACGGGCCGCTTCAATGAAGTTCTTCTCATTGAACCAGGCTGGCGCATTGATTACCGGACGAGCGGCAACCGGTGCAGCCGAACCGCCGAAGATCGAACCACCAGCAGGTTTCTGTTCGAAGGCTTCACGCTGCATCGGCGGGGCATAGCCAGCCGGAGCCATGTGCGCCTGCTGCTTGCGACGACGAGCGGCGATGAAGCGGAAGACCAGGAACGCGATGACCGCCATGATCAGGATGTCGAAGATCTGCATGCCCTGGAAACCGTCGCCCATGAACATGGAAGCCAGCAGGCCACCGGCGGCGATACCGGCCAGAGGGCCGAGCCAGCGCGAAGCGCCACCGGCCTTGGCGGCGGCGCCAGCGGCACCGGCTGCACCAGCGGTCGCAGCTGCGCCGCCCATGCCTGGAGAAGAAGGAGCCATCTGGCTGGTTTGATGTGTCGGCGCAGCGCCTGCGCTTTTGCCACCACCAAAGCGCTTGGCGGCATTGGCGTCGAGGCTCATCGTCAGGCCGATGCACAACGCCATGGCGATGCTAAGAAAACGTTTCATATAGGGAATTCCCATTTGTGGAAGGCACGCGCGCCATGTTGCACAGCTGAAGTGTTACTGGCTAGCGGCAGAGTGTTTCGGGCTTTTGCCTGACAGGTTGCATTCAGCTTCAATCAGCGCAATAGGGCCTGTTAACTTTGGTCTGTAGGATAAGTAAATAAGTTCTGTAGGAAATGATACCTGGCGTCGCAGCGCGAGCAGGATGACGCCCGCCGTGATCAGGCCTATGCCAGCGCCGCGTAACCTTGTGGGAGCGGGCTTGCTCGCGAAGAACGATAACGCGGTGTTCCTGACGAACCGCGGTGCGACCTTCGCGAGCAAGCCCGCTCCCACATGGATTCTCTGGCGTTCTTTAGATCGCTTCCAGCTTCGCGTACCCCAGCATCAACCACTTGCTGCCTTCGCTGAAGTTCACCTGGACCCGAGCCGCCGCACCGGCGCCTTCGAAGTTGAGGATCACGCCGTCACCGAAGATCGAGTGGCGCACAGTCTGGCCCAGGCTGAAGCCGGTCTGCGGAATCTCGCTGCCGCTGAACAGGTTGCTGCCGCTCATCGACTGGTTGCCCCCGAACGGACGGCTGACGCTGTTGGACAGCCGCACCTCCTGAATCAGGCCCTTGGGCACTTCGCGTACGAAGCGCGACACCTTGTTGTAGGTCTCGCTGCCGTACAGGCGTCGGGTTTCAGCATAAGTCATCACAAGGTTCTGCATGGCCCGAGTGATGCCTACATAGGCCAGGCGACGCTCTTCCTCAAGACGGCCGGGCTCTTCCAGGCTCATCTTGTGCGGGAACAGGCCTTCTTCCATGCCCACCAGGAACACATAGGGGAATTCCAGGCCCTTGGCACTGTGCAGGGTCATCAGCTGAATGCTGTCTTCGTGTTCGTCGGCCTGGGTATCGCCGGCTTCCAGTGAGGCGTGACCGAGGAAAGCCGCCAGTGGCGTCAGGTCCTCGTCCTCTTCGCTGTTTTCGAAGTTGCGCGCGGCGCTGACCAGTTCCTCAAGGTTTTCTACCCGTGCCTGGCCTTTCTCGCCTTTTTCCGCTTCGTGGTAGGCGATCAGTCCCGACTGCTCGATGACGGTTTGGGTCATCAGGTGCAACGGCATGTCCATGCACTTGGCGGCGAGGTTCTCGATCAACTCGACAAACGCCCCCAGCGCGCTGGCTGCGCGGCCGGTAACGCCTTTGTTGGCCACCAGTTGGCGCATCGCTTCCCACATCGACACATCGCTGTGGCGGGCATGGTCGCGGATCGCTTCGACGGTTTTTTCGCCGATGCCCCGGGCCGGCACGTTGATCACCCGCTCCAGCGCGGCATCGTTGCCACGGCCTTCGAGCAGGCGAAGGTAGGCCATGGCGTTCTTGATTTCAGCGCGTTCGAAGAAGCGCTGGCCGCCATAGATGCGGTACGGAATGCGCTCGCGCAGCAAGGCTTCCTCCAACACGCGCGATTGGGCGTTGGAACGGTACAGGATCGCGATATCGCTGCGAGCCAAGCCGGTTTTCAGCGCACTTTCGATGGTTTCGACAACGTAGCGAGCTTCATCGTGTTCGTTGAACGCGGCGTACAGGTTGATGGCTTCGCCGTCGCCGCCATCGGTCCACAGCTCTTTGCCCAGGCGCCCGGTGTTGTTGGCGATCAAGGCGTTGGCGGCCTTGAGGATGCCGGCGGTGGAGCGGTAGTTCTGTTCCAGGCGAATGGTTTCAGCGTCCGGGAAATCTTCGGAGTACTGGTAGATGTTCTCGATTTTCGCGCCACGCCAGCCATAGATCGACTGGTCGTCGTCGCCGACCACCATCAGGCTGTCGCCACCTTTGGCCAGCAGGCGCAACCAGGCGTACTGCACGGCGTTGGTGTCTTGGAACTCGTCCACCAGAATGTGCCGGAAGCGCTTCTGATAATGCGCCAGCAGGCCAGGGTGATCACGCCACAGGTCGAGGGCGCGCAGCAGCAATTCGGAGAAGTCGATCACACCGGCGCGCAGGCAAGCGGCCTCGTAGGCCTCATAGATGCCGCGCATGGTCGCCAGGAACAGATCGCCGCTGGCTTGAATGTGTTGTGGGCGCAGGCCTTCGTCTTTCTGTCCGTTGATGAACCACTGGGCCTGACGGGCGGGCCAGCGTTGTTCGTCCAGGCCGAGCTCGCGGATCACTCGCTTGACCAGGCGTTGCTGGTCGTCGCTGTCGAGAATCTGAAAGGTCTGGCTCAAGCCCGCTTCCTGCCAGTGCGCCCGCAGCAAGCGGTGCGCCAGGCCGTGGAAGGTGCCGACCCACATACCGGCCGGGTTGATACCCATCAGCTGCTCGATGCGATGGCGCATCTCGGCAGCAGCCTTGTTGGTAAAGGTCACCGACAGGATGGAGTGGGGCGAGGCGTTTTCGACCTGGATCAACCAGGCGATACGGTGCACCAGCACTCGGGTTTTACCGGAACCAGCACCGGCCAGGACCAACTGACGACCCACGGGGGCAGCTACGGCCTGGCGTTGGGCATCGTTGAGGGAGTTCAGCAGAAGGGAGAGATCATCGCGCATCGGGGCATTCTAGGGGGCCGCGTCAGCTCGGGCAAACCCCGCTTTGCTTTAGCCGATGAAAGTTACCCATGGACGACCGGTCGGTCATCGGCTGCAAGCGTTGGCCGGCCCCGCTTGAAGGCATTCTGCCACGTCTGGCAGTCGACAATTTTTGTCTGTTTTTTGATCGGTAGCGGTTTGGTCCGGGCATTGCGTTGTGTATGCTCCGTCGACGTTTCGGGCTCATGCTCATCATTATAAGAACAAGAACACTGCCTATGACCCTCAGCTTCGACCTGTCGGGCCCTACTGTGGAGCCCCGGGTTATTCGTAAACGATACGCCATGGAAATGGCGGTCGAACGCACGCGTCTGCTGTACCAGGGTTCCTTGCTGCCCACACTGTTCATGTTGATCAATGGCCTGGTGTGCGCCGGTTTGCTCTGGAGTCCGCAGCGTTACTTCCTGGTCAGTGTCTGGCTGGTGTGGTTGCTGTCGCTGGTGGCATTGCGGGTGATCCAGGTGGCGGCCTTCGATTCGGCGATTCCCAACCGCCAGGCGCATCCGATCTGGCGACGCATGTTTCTGCTGGGCTCGGGTCTCACTGGCCTGACCCTGGCCGGTGCCGGTATTGCCCTGGTTCCCGCCGATAACTTCATTCAACAAGCGTGGGTCTTCGGCCTGATCGGTGCCGCGGCGCTATCGGCCAGCGTGGCCTACGCGGTGAGTTTGCCGGCGTTCCTGTCCTTCACCTTGCCCTGCCTGTTGCCGGCCATCGCCTATATGTTCTGGGGCGGGGACGACCAGCAACACGGTTGGGGCTGGTTCGGCCTGATTTTGCTCGGCGCTTTGAGTGTGGTCGCCTGGCAAGTGAATCGGTTGATCGATCGTGGGATGTTGCGACGCTTTCAGAATCAGGCGCTGATCGAGCATCTGCAGCAAGTGCAGAACTGCAGCGACCAGCTCAATCAGAAGCTGACCCGGGAAATCGACCAGCGTCGGCGTGCCGAAGACGAATTGCGCGAGATCCAGGTCGATCTGGAAAGCCGTGTCGCCCAGCGCAGTCTGGAGCTGGACGCGGCCAACCAGGCGCTGAGCAAGAGTGAGGCGCGCCTTGCGCTGGCATTGAAGGCCAGCGAACTGGGGCTGTGGGACTGGAACCTGCAAACCGACGAGGTCCATCACACGCAGATCCAGGAATTGTTCGGTCTGGAGCCGGAACAGGTGACGGCTATCCTGCGCCACCTCAAGCCCCGCCTGCACCCCGACGATCTGCCTGCATTGAAAAGGGCGTTGGTCGAGCATTTGAAGGGCCGCACCGAGGACTACCAGATCGAGTATCGCGTGCGGCATGGCGCTGGCCACTGGGTGTGGATCGAAGACCGTGGGCGGGCGGTCGAACGTGCCGACAACGGGCGGGTGGTTCGCATGGTGGGCACGCGGCGCGATATCAGTGCCAGCAAGGCCCAGGAGGAGCAACGGCAGTTGGCGGCGACGGTGTTCGAGGCCGCCAGCGAAGGTATCGTGATTTTCGATCCGGGTTATGCCCTGCTTGCGGTCAATCAAGCCTTCAGCCGGGTCACTGGCTATAAAATCGAGGAGATGCTTGGGCGCAACGTGGTCGAGTTGCCCTGCAGTCGCGATGCGCGACGGCATTACGGCGCGATCCATCAAGCGCTGGAGCAGCACGGCAGTTGGCAGGGTGAACTGGTGGAAACCCGCAAGAACGGCGAGATGTATCCACAATTTCTGCAATTGAATGCAGTACGCGATGTGCGGGGCAATGTCAGTCATATCGTGGGCTTCTTCGCCGATCTCTCGGCACGGCGAGAATCCGAAGAGCGCATGCGCTACCTGACCCATTACGACGAACTCACGGGGCTGGCCAATCGCTCGATGTTCCGCGAACGGCTGGGCGAGGCGCATCAGCGGGTGCGTCAGGGCGGTTATCGCAGCCTGGCGTTGTTGCACATCAATCTGGATCGTTTCAAGCAGCTCAACGACAGCCTGGGGCACGAAGTGGCCGATCAACTGTTGCAGAAAATGGCCCGGCGCCTGGTCAATGCATTACCTGAGGCAGACACCATCGCGCGCTTGTCCGGCGATGAATTCGCCGTGCTGTTCAATGCCTACGGTAACCTTTCCAGCCTGGCGCGGGTGGCCACGCGCCTGTCGGCCAAATTGCGCTTGCCGGTGACCGTCGAGGGTCATGAGCTGGTGGTCAGTGCTTCCATGGGCATCAGCCTGTTGCCGGATAACGCCCGGGAAATATCCGCATTGGTCAGTCAGTCGAACATGGCCATGCAGCACGCCAAGCATTTGGGCGGTAACAATTTCCAGTTCTACACCGATAGCTTGCAAACCAGCACCCTTGAGCGCTTGCAGCTGGAAAACCATCTGCGTAAAGCGGTTGAAGAGAAACAGCTGAAGGTGTTCTACCAACCAAAACTGTGCCTCGCCACGGGCAGGCTCAATGCCGCCGAGGCCCTGGTGCGCTGGGACCACCCGACCATGGGGCGGGTGCCGCCGGGGGATTTCATCGGTCTGGCGGAGGAGACCGGGTTGATCGGCCCGATCGGCGAGTTCGTCTTGCGCCAGGCCTGCTGGCAAGCCTGTGAGTGGCAACGCCTGGGACTCGAGGCGATTCGGGTGTCGGTCAATCTGTCGGTGCATCAATTGCGCCAGGGCAAGCTGGTCAGCCTGGTACGTCAGGTCCTGGAAGAAACCGGATTGGCGCCGCATTACCTTGAACTGGAACTTACCGAAAGCCAGTTGCTCGACAGCGTCGAGCACATTATCGCGACGTTCCAGCAACTGCGTGATCTGGGGGTGAAGCTGGCGATCGATGATTTTGGCACCGGCTATTCATCCCTGAGCTACCTCAAGCGCATCCCCGTGGATTACGTGAAGATCGATCAGGCGTTTATTCGCGGCTTGGGAGAGGGCACGGAAGATGCGGCGATTACCCGGGCGATTATTGCCATGGCCCACGGCTTGAAATTGAAAGTGGTGGCTGAAGGCGTGGAGCGACTGGAGCAGCTGGAGTTTTTGCAGGCTGAACGCTGTGATGAAGTGCAGGGCTATCTGATCAGCCGGCCGGTTGAGGCGCAGGCTCTGGCGGATTTGCTACGAGCGCAAGGCGTAAGTTAGCGACGAAGTTTCCCGCCATGCACTTGGCGTGTCTGGCGGGAAATTCTATAGCGTGGGAAATACACTGCTCTTAATGGGTAATCATTACTTCACTTATATGGTGCAGTAATTTTCCATCATGGAAGATGCTGACGCCGGTGACGTTTGAGTTGCCCATTTCCTTGTACTCGACAAACTTGTCTGTTAGAGCCTGCAGCGACATGTCGCTTGATTCTTCGAGTAGCAGGTCCAGGCGTATATTAGTGGTCTTGTCTTGCCGTGCACTCAGGACCAGCGTTGGTGTAATGCCACTATTGGCGACCGTTACGGTGCCGTAGGTGCGGAAAGAAGCAGCGCCCGGCATCCGGTCTATTTGTGCGGTCCAGCCTTTGGATGAAATGCTCATTATATGTAACTCCTGTAATCAAGTTTAGGTGCGTCCTGCCTGAGCAAAGGTATCTAACTTGACTTTGTTGTGGGAGTTATAATTGCATCGTATTTGTAAAGTTGTATGTTCGAAGTGGCGGCTCAAGTTCTCGAAAAGAACTTGAGTGCACTCATTATGAGGGATGTATATATCAAGCCAGCTCGCCACACAGGTCCCATTCGACCAGTCGCCGAACCTCGGAAGGTTCAAGTCCTGCACCTAGCAAGCCATGCAGTTTGCCGAACGCTGCTTCACGGGTCATGCCGCCACCTGAAAGCACACCGGCCACCCGCAAACGACTACCCGCCTCATAAACGTCCAGCTCTACGCCGCCTTCGTGGCACTGCGTGACTGCCACCACCACGACGCCCGCGTCCCGTGCCCGTTCCAGGCTGGCGAGAAAACCCGGGTTGTCGCTCGGACCGGTACCGCTGCCATAGCACTCCAGCACAAGGCCCTGAATGCCGCTGTCGATCAGGCCATCCAGAATTTCGGCGTCGATCCCAGGGAACAACGGCAGCACGCCGACTTTCGCCAGTTGCTTGCCCTGGTTGTAATTCAGCTGTGGCGGCAGGGAGTCGACCTTCACGCCACCACCCTGACGTTCCAGGCGCTTGAACGGATGCCGGCCGAAACTGCGCACTTTGGCGCAACGGGTCGGGTCCAGCAGTTCGCCGTGGAAGTACAAGTGCACCCCCGGCGCCAGGCCTTGGCCTAACGCAACCAGTGCGCCACCCAGGTTTTCCCAGGCGTCGCTGTCGGTTACGCCGGCCGGCAGCATCGAGCCGGTAAAGCACACGCGGGCGTGCAGGCCGAGCAATTGAAAACTCATGGCGGCGGCGCTGTAGGCCAGGGTGTCGGTGCCGTGCAGGATCAGCACGCTGTCGCAACCCTGCACGTCTACGGCATCGACCACCGCTTCGCGCAATTGCTGCCAATACGCCGGGGTCATGTTGGCGCTGTCGATCAGCGGCGACATCTCGCGAAAGCGCCATTGCGGTACCACCAGATCAGGCTGGCTGTGCAGGTATTCGCGCATCCGCGCTTCGAAACCGGATGCCGGCGCCAGGCCGTGTTCGCTGGCTTGCATGCCAATGGTGCCGCCGGTGTAGAGCACCATGACGTGCTGGGCGGCAGGGTAGGTCGAGGAATTCATGGGGGTGCTCCGATAACGATGAGTTCCTGTGTGGGAGCGGGCTTGCTCGCGAAGAGGGAGTGTCAGTCAGCATTGATGTTGCCTGACACACCGCTTTCGCGAGCAAGCCCGCTCCCACAAGGGATAACGCACTTTAACCGATCAGCGTTGCGCTGCGGGCACGCCCTGTGACTCGGCTTCAGCCTTGGTGATGGCGGCTGGCGGATTGGCTGGCCAGGCCTGGCGATCCAGGTCCAGGTCGGGGAACTTGCTCGAGTCGAACACCGGGGTCTTGATCCCGGCCGCGCGCTGGTCATCGTAGTCACGCAGGATGCGCATGCCGACCTTGAACAGCAGGAACAGCGCGATCAGGTTGACGAACGCCAGCATCGTCATGGTGATGTCGGCAAAGGCGAACACGGTCCCGAGGTTTTCGATGGCGCCCCAGAAAATCAGGACCAGCACCAGCGCACGGTAGCCCATCAGTGCCTTGCGGTTTTCACCGATCAGGAAGCGCAGGTTGCTCTCGCCCAGGTAGTAGTTGTAGAGGATCGAGGTGAACACGAACAACGCCAGCGCCACGGAAATGAACATCCGGCCCCAGTCACCGACCACGGCGGCGAGGGAGTTCTGGGTCAGGGCTATGCCGTCGCCTTCGAAACCCGGGGTATAGAAGCCCGACAGCAGGATCAGCAAGGCCGTGCAGGTGCAGATCACGAAGGTGTCAAGGAACACACTGAACGCCTGGACCACCCCTTGTGCGACCGGATGCTCGACCGCAGCCACCGCGGCCACGTTCGGCGCGCTGCCAAGGCCGGCCTCGTTGGCGAACACGCCGCGCTTGACTCCCATGATGATGGCGCTGCCGATCAGGCCGCCAAACGCCTGGTCCAGGCCGAAGGCGCTCTTGACGATGGTCATCAGCATGCCCGGCACCTGATCGAACTGCAGCACGATCACGTAGATGGTCACGCCGATGTACACCAGGGTCTTCACCGGTACCAGCAGGTCAGCGACCTTGGCGATGCGCTTGATCCCGCCGATGAACACCAGGCCCAGCAGCACGGCCAGGCCAAGGCCGGTCCAGGTGGTGTCGAGGCCGAACGCGTTGTTCAGAGAGTGGGTCACGGCATGGGATTGCAGGCCGTTGAAGGCGAAGCCGAAGGTAACCAGCAGCAGGAACGCCATGATCATCCCCAGCCAGCGCTTTTGCAGGCCGTGCTGGATGTAGTAGGAAGGGCCGCCACGGAACTGGCCTTCACTGTCGCAGCGCTTGTAGAGCTGGCCGAGGGAGCATTCGAAGAAGCTGCTCGACATGCCGACCAGTGCGGTTACCCACATCCAGAATACGGCACCGGGGCCACCCAGTGTCACGGCAATGCCGACACCGGCAATGTTGCCTGCACCGACACGCCCGGCCAGGCTGAGCATCAAGGCCTGGAACGAGCTGAGTTGACCGGCGCTGCTTTTGAGGCTGTCGCGGAAGACCGCGAACATATGGAAGAAGTGACGCAATTGAACGAAACGCGAGCGGATCGTGAAGTAGCTACCGAGCCCGACAATGAGCACGATCAGTACTTTGCCGGAGAGGAAGTCGTTGATGACTTCGAGCATGGATATTCCTCGCTGTTTTTTGTGGGGGCAGATGCTGGCCGGACAGAAACATCTCGTTACACCAGCGGGCGCACGGCACAACAGGTGGGTCGATGTTCGTCCCGGTTTCATATCGCGGGTTTGTTATTAGTTCGGGTTTCGCATGGGTTGTGGTCTCGCTACCGACGACCGCCTACGCGAAGAGGGGCGGCACTATACCGATGAGAGTGCCGTCCGTCTGCACGGTTGTGGTGCATGCGGTGAAACGAAGGGGATTTCGAAGGGTCTTGAGGGCCTCTTCGCTGGCAAGCCAGCTTCTACAGGTGGTTGGTGTTCACCCTGTCCTTGCAGGCGATGGCTTGCCAGCGAAAAGGCCAGCAAAAGCACCACAAGTTCCGAGTAAAAAAAAGGGCCTGGAGAATGATCTCCAAGCCCTCAAAAGGTGAGAGGTGTCTAGTCCCTCGACCTGGTGAGCGGTGGCTCTTGGTTAAAGAGCTGACGTTTGGTCAGGCTTTAAGCGGGACCAGACGCGGGGCAATCATGTTTTCCGGGCGCAGGATGTCGGCGAGCATGGCGTCGTCGAGCAGGCCTTCTTCACGCACCAGTTCCAGCACGCCGCGGCCGCTTTCGAGGGCGATACGGGCGATGCGGGTGGCGTTTTCATAACCGATGTACGGGTTCAGCGCGGTGACCAGGCCGATCGAGTGCTCGACCAGTTCACGGCAGCGTTCTTCGTTGGCGGTGATGCCGGTGATGCAATGCTCGCGCAGCATGTCCATGGCGCGTTGCAGCAGGCGGATCGAGTCGAAGATCTTGAAGGCGATCAGCGGCTCCATCACGTTCAATTGCAGCTGGCCGCCTTCGGCCGCGATGGTCAGGGCCAGGTCGTTGCCGATGATCTGGAATGCCACCTGGTTCACGGCTTCCGGGATAACCGGGTTGACCTTGCCTGGCATGATCGAGCTGCCTGGCTGACGCGCCGGCAGGTTGATTTCGTTGATGCCGGTGCGTGGGCCGCTGGACAGCAGGCGCAGGTCGTTACAGATCTTCGACAGCTTGACCGCGGTACGCTTGAGCATGCCGGAGAACAATACGAAGGCGCCCATGTCCGAGGTGGCTTCGATCAGGTCGGCCGCCGGTACCAGCGGGTGACCGCTGATGGTGGCCAGGCGCTGAACGGCCAGGTGCTGGTAACGCGGGTCGGCGTTGATGCCGGTGCCGATCGCGGTGCCGCCCAGGTTCACTTCGGTCAGCAGTTCGGGTGCCAGCGTCTTCAGGCGTGCCAGGTCTTCGCCCAAAGTGGTGGCGAAGGCGCGGAATTCCTGGCCAAGGGTCATCGGCACGGCGTCTTGCAGCTGGGTACGACCCATCTTCAGGACGTGGCTGAATTCTTCACCTTTGGCGGCGAACGACTGGATCAGGCTGTCGAGGCTGGCCAGCAGCGCGTCGTGACCCAAGAGCAGACCCAGGCGAATTGCCGTCGGGTAGGCGTCGTTGGTCGACTGCGCCATGTTCACGTCGTTGTTCGGGTGCAGGTACTGGTACTCGCCTTTCTCGTGACCCATTGCTTCGAGAGCAATGTTGGCAATCACTTCGTTGGCGTTCATGTTGGTGGAAGTACCGGCGCCGCCTTGAATCATGTCCACCACGAATTCTTCGTGGAAATCGCCGCGGATCAGACGGGCACAGGCTTCGCTGATGGCAGCGTGCTTGGCTTCGCTCAGGTGACCCAGCTCGCGGTTGGCGTCAGCGGCAGCTTGCTTGACCATGGCCAGGCCGACTACCAGCTTCGGGTAATGCGAAATCGGAACGCCCGAGAGACGGAAGTTGTTCACCGCTCGCAGGGTCTGGATGCCGTAATACGCTTGAGCCGGTACTTCGAGTACGCCAAGCAGGTCTTTTTCTGTGCGGAATGATGCAGCGGAGGACATGATAGAAATCATCTCAATATGGACCCGGGCTGTGCCGGAACACTGCAAATGCTAGGCTTGTGGAGAATTTTGGGCCAATGCTATTAAACACTGGCCTATGCATATTCGGCATAATGTCGATGTGACGCCGTGTTCGCGGTGAGCGTGTGACCTAAATTGGTGCGTTCCGGGAGGACGTGATGAATCTGGAAAGTAAATGGCTGGAGGACTTCAGTGCCCTGGCCGCCACCCGCAGTTTCTCCCAGGCAGCGGAACGCCGTTTCGTGACTCAACCGGCCTTCAGCCGCCGGATCCGTAGCCTTGAAGCCGCGCTGGGGCTCACCTTGGTCAACCGCTCGCGCACGCCGGTGGAGCTGACGGCGGCGGGCCAGCTGTTCCTGGTCACCGCGCGCACCGTGGTCGAGCAGCTCGGTGAAGTGCTGCGACACCTGCATCATCTGGAAGGCGGGCAGGGCGAAGTGATGCAGGTCGCGGCGGCGCACTCACTGGCACTGGGTTTTTTCCCGCGCTGGATCGCGCAACTGCGCAATGAAGGGTTGAACATCGCTACACGGCTGGTGGCGACCAACGTCGGCGACGCCGTGCACGCGCTGCGCGAAGGTGGATGCGACCTGATGCTGGCGTTCTACGATCCGGATGCCGCCATGCAGATGGACCCTGAGATCTTTCCTTCCCTGCACCTTGGGCATACCGAAATGCTCCCGGTGTGCGCGGCAGATGAGCAGGGCAAGCCCCTGTTCGATCTGGAGGGCGAGGCCAGCGTGCCGTTGCTGGCCTACAGCGCGGGAGCGTTTCTCGGGCGTTCGGTCAATGGCTTGCTGCGCCAACGCGCGCTGCGCTTTACCACGGTGTATGAAACCGCCATGGCCGATAGCCTCAAGAGCATGGCGCTGGAAGGGCTGGGGATTGCCTGGGTGCCGCAACTGAGTGTGCGCGCCGAGCTGGCGCGCGGTGAACTGGTGGTGTGTGGTGGGCCTCAGTGGCATGTGCCGTTGGAGATTCGCCTGTATCGCTGCGCGTTGGTGCGCAAGGCGAATGTGCGGTTGTTGTGGCGCAAACTGGAAGGCGGCGCTGCCCAAAGTACCTGAGACCGCGGAAACTCAAATGTGGGCTTGCTCGCGAATGCGGTATGTCAGGCAGCATTGATGTTGACTGACCCACCGCTTTCGCGAGCAAGCCCGCTCCCACAGGAGATTTGTGCTGTATTCCATTGACCTGGGAGTCAATAAAACCGGGACTTTGCGCCGTATGACAGATGGTCGCAACAGGGGCTGTTTATCTGCTGTATTGAGGTATACTGCGCGGCCTTCGGCCGGTTACGACCGGCCATAATTCGTACAATCAAGCCACGCATTTTGCGTGGCTTGTTGTTTTTTGATGCGCCTGCGGGCGCCCAGAGAGAAGAGGCACGACGATGAGTGCATTGGTTGGCGTGATCATGGGCTCCAAGTCCGATTGGTCCACCCTTAGCCACACCGCCGATATGCTGGAAAAGCTCGGCATCCCCTACGAGGTGAAAGTGGTCTCTGCCCACCGCACCCCGGACCTGCTCTTCCAGTACGCTGAAGAAGCCGAGGCGCGTGGCATCGAGGTGATCATCGCCGGTGCCGGTGGCGCAGCCCACTTGCCTGGCATGTGTGCGGCCAAGACCCACCTTCCGGTGCTGGGCGTGCCGGTGCAGTCGGCGATGCTCTCGGGCGTCGATTCGCTGCTCTCGATCGTGCAGATGCCAGCAGGTATTCCGGTCGCCACCCTGGCCATCGGCAAGGCCGGTGCGATCAACGCAGCCCTGCTGTCGGCGAGTATCCTGGGCGCCAAGCACCCGCAGTTCCACGAAGTACTGAAAACCTTCCGTGCTGAGCAGACAGACAGCGTCCTGGAAAATCCAGACCCACGCATCGCCTGAGGTTGTTGACGATGAAGATCGGTGTAATCGGTGGCGGCCAGTTGGGTCGCATGTTGGCGCTGGCGGGCACTCCGCTGGGCATGAACTTCGCTTTCCTCGACCCGGCGCCGGACGCTTGCGCCGCCGCGTTGGGCGAACACCTGCGGGCCGATTACGGCGATCAGGATCACCTGCGTCAGCTGGCTGATGAGGTCGATCTGGTGACCTTCGAATTCGAGAGCGTCCCGGCGGAAACCGTGGCGTTCCTGTCGCAGTTCGTGCCGGTTTACCCGAGCGCCGAAGCCCTGCGCATCGCCCGTGATCGCTGGTTCGAAAAGAGCATGTTCAAAGACCTGGGGATTCCGACCCCGGCATTTGCCGACATTCAGTCTCAGGCTGACCTCGACGCCGCCGTGGCTTCCATCGGCCTGCCCGCCGTACTGAAAACCCGCACCCTGGGTTACGACGGCAAGGGCCAGAAAGTCCTGCGCACACCGGAAGATGTCGTGGGTACCTTCGCCGAACTGGGCAGTGTGGCTTGCCTGCTGGAAGGCTTCGTACCCTTCACCGGCGAAGTCTCGCTGATCGCCGTGCGTGCCCGCGATGGCGAAACCAGGTTCTACCCGCTGGTGCACAACACCCACGACAGCGGCATCCTCAAGCTGTCCGTGGCCAGCACCGACCACCCGTTGCAGGCCTTGGCCGAGGATTACTCCAGCCGAGTGCTCAAGCAGCTGAATTATGTGGGCGTGATGGCGTTCGAGTTCTTTGAAGTCGACGGCGGCCTGAAAGCCAACGAAATCGCCCCTCGTGTGCACAACTCCGGGCACTGGACCACCGAAGGCGCCGAGTGCAGCCAGTTCGAAAACCACCTGCGGGCGGTCGCCGGCCTGCCGCTGGGTTCGACCGCCAAGGTCGGCGAAAGCGCGATGCTCAACTTCATCGGTAAAGTGCCGGAGACTGAAAAAGTCCTGGCCATTGCTGATTGCCATCTGCACCACTACGGCAAGGCGTTCAAGGTCGGCCGCAAGGTCGGTCACGCCAACCTGCGTTGTGCAGATCGCGAAACCCTCGCCGCGCAGATCCTCAAGGTCGAAGCGCTCATCGCCGAGTAAAACAGTTTCATGTGGCAGCGGCGGAACCATTCAGGGGCCGCCGTTCTCTCATGGCAGGATGCCAAAGTCTGACTAGGCTTTCGCATAACCAACCAAATCAGAGGGAAATGCCATGGGAATTATCGGAACCATCTTTATCGGCTTGATCGTCGGCCTGCTGGCACGGTTCCTCAAACCGGGCGATGACAGCATGGGCTGGATCATGACCATCCTGCTCGGTATTGGCGGTTCGCTGGCGGCTACTTATGGCGGCCAGGCCCTGGGTTTCTACCAGGCGGGCGAAGGTGCAGGCTTCCTCGGGGCGCTGGTGGGCGCTGTGATCTTGCTGGTGATCTACGGCCTGATCAAAAAGAACTGATTCAAGCGACAAAGTCCTCTCGGCGGCGCAGCCCGGGAGGACTAGAATGCCCGGCGATTTCCTTATCCCTACCGAGCATTTTCATGCGCCGTCTTCTGCTGACTCTTGTTTTACTGAGTACGGGCCTTGCCCATGCCGGCGAGCTGCCGGAAACCGACTGGCTCGAACTGATGCCCAAGTCGGACCAGAAAGCCCTCGAGGCCATGCCCGAAATCGACCACGACTCCCCGGAAGCCAATGGCACCTTCACTGAAAAAGGTGGCATGAAGCAGAGCAAGGGTTTGCCCGCGGTGATGTATTCGACCAGGACCGTAGCGTCGATGAACGACAAGGACATCCGTATCGGTGGTTACCCGGTACCGCTGGAGTCTGACGCCAAGGGCCGTAGCACCTTGTTTTTCCTGGTGCCTTACCCGGGCGCCTGCATCCACGTTCCACCTCCGCCACCCAATCAACTGGTGCTGGTGCGTTATCCCAAGGGCTTGAAGCTGGAGGATATCTACACGCCGCTGTGGGTGACCGGCACGCTGAAGATCGAGAAGGTCAGCAATGACCTGGCGGATGCGGCCTATGCGCTGGATGCGGCGAAGGTGAGGGTGGTGCAGGAGTCGGATTTGTAACTCGCCGGTTGGCATGGCACAGCCAAATGTGGGAGCGGGCTTGCTCGCGAAGGCGATATGTCAGGCAACATTTATGTCAACTGACACTCCCTCTTCGCGAGCAAGCCCGCTCCCACATTGGTTTCATGGTGCTACAGAGATTTGCTGCCGATGCTTACGCCCAAGGTGTGGCTGGCACCCGGTGCCAAAGTCACCACATCCCCCAAGACGTTCGCCGTTTCAATGCACAGCATGCGCTGCCAGCCATCGTCGGCCATGTCGCTGAATGCCGCGGCGCGTTCGGTCCACGGGTTCCAGATTACTGCTGAACGTGAGCCGGTACTGGTCAGCTCGATTCGCCGTTCCCAGGCCGGGTCGACAATGCTCAGCCGGCTCGGTGTATCGAGGTAGATGCGATCGGTTTCGCCGGTAAAGCGCAAGTCACCGGCCTGGGTCACGGTTTTCCAGTCGTCCAGGGTCTCGATATAGCTCAAGCCGTCCAGCCCTTCGACATGCACTTCGCGCACATCGCTGACCGCGAAATAGCTGTGCAGCGCCTGGCTGATCGTAACGGTGTCGGTGCCCTGGTTGTGGCTGGTCAGGCTGATATGCAACTGCTCATCCAGACGAATGCTCAACTTCAGGTCGACCTGGTGTGGCCAGCCTGGCAAGCCGTCTTCGGGGCAGGGCAAGAGGAATTCGATCTTCAGGCTTTCACCCTCGGCCTCGATGCCGCCCAACTCCCAGTCCATCGTCCGCACCAGCCCATGGGCAGTGGCGGGTTCGTTGCTGACGCGCATCGCCTGGACGCTCTGCGGGTTGCGCGCCAGGTTGCCGAACCACGGCCAGCACACCGGCACGCCGGCACGGATGCTTTTGCCGGCCTTGAACACGGCCTCGTCGTTGAGCCAGATCAGCGGCGGTTGCCCAGCCAATTGATAGCTGAGGATGTGCGCACCTTGCTGGGCCACCAGCAATTCGGCCTGACCGTGGCGGATGCGCCAGCAGTTCAGTTCATCCAGTTTGACGGCTTCAACGTTGGGCGTGCTCATGGGACAGCTCTCGATCAGTAACAATGACTGCAATGGACCGCAAAACGCCTGGCGGGTTTAACGCAGCCGGGTTTTAACGAGCCCGGGGCGGAACAGAACGGGTACGGCCGCTGCCATCGATGGCGACAAACACGAACACCGCTTCAGTGACTTTGCGCCATTCGCTGGACAGTGGATCGTCGCTCCAGACCTCGACCATCATCTGGATCGAGCTGCGGCCGATTTCCAGGGCCTGGGTATAAAAGGAGAGCTGGGCGCCCACGGCGACCGGAACCAGGAAGGCCATGCGGTCGATCGCGACAGTGGCCACGCGACCGCCGGCCACCTTGCTGGCCATCGCGGTACCGGCCAAATCCATCTGCGCTACCAGCCAGCCGCCGAAAATATCGCCAAAGCCGTTGGTTTCGCGAGGAAGCGCGGTGATTTGCAGGGCCAGGTCGCCTTGCGGGATCGGATCTTCTTGTTCGAGCTCTATCATGCCGGGGGTGCCTCTGACCCGTGACTCTTCGTAGGTATAGCGGGTGAATAGCCGTCTCGGAAAAACGATTCATCCCCGAACATACTGCGTTCGTCACGTTTTTCGTAAGGCGCCTAAAGGGAAACTCTGCGAAATCGCCTGTGAACCTGAGGCGTTTTCGCACAGCAACCCTTGTTAGCTATCGCTCACTTGCGAGTATATCGGTCGGTAGACTCCGATACGACCGTCGGGTTCTCATTTTGACCATCAAATACGCGCCTCTATGTGCTTTTTCGAACAATTTGCTATCGTGCCGGTCCTGCCCGAGCCCTTGCCAGCGTTGTTGGGGCGGCAGACCTGACTATAAGAGAAGCCCTTGCCATGACCACAGCGCCCTCGAGTATCGCGCAGCCTTCCCAATCCGCACGTCCGCTGACCCGCAACGATTACAAGACGCTATCGCTGTCGGCCCTGGGCGGGGCGCTGGAATTCTACGATTTCATCATCTTCGTGTTCTTCGCCACGGTGGTGGGCAAGCTGTTCTTCCCGGCGGACATGCCCGAGTGGCTGCGCCTGATGCAGACCTTCGGCATCTTCGCCGCCGGTTACCTGGCGCGACCGCTGGGCGGCATCGTGATGGCGCACTTCGGCGACCTGCTGGGGCGCAAGAAGATGTTCACCCTGAGCATCTTCATGATGGCGGTGCCGACCCTGATCATGGGCCTGCTGCCGACTTATGCGCAGATCGGCATGTGGGCGCCGATCCTGTTGCTGCTGATGCGGGTGATCCAGGGCGCGGCGATTGGCGGTGAGGTGCCGGGTGCTTGGGTTTTCGTGTCTGAACACGTCCCGCAGCGGCATGTCGGTTATGCCTGCGGCACCCTGACCAGCGGCCTGACGGCGGGCATCCTCCTGGGTTCGCTGGTCGCCACGGCGATCAACAGCGTCTATACCCCGGTTGAAGTAGCGGATTACGCCTGGCGGATCCCGTTCCTGTTGGGTGGCGTGTTTGGCTTGTTCTCGGTGTACCTGCGCCGCTGGCTGCACGAAACTCCGGTGTTTGCAGAGCTGCAACAGCGCAAGGCCCTGGCCGAAGAAGTGCCATTGCGTGCGGTGCTGCGTGACCATCGTGGCGCGATTGCCATTTCGATGCTGCTGACCTGGCTGTTGTCCGCCGCCATCGTGGTGTTGATCCTGATGACCCCGACCGTGCTGCAGACGGTCTATCACTTCTCGCCAACCATCTCGTTGCAGTCCAACAGTGTGGCCATCGTGTTCCTGAGCATTGGCTGCATCATTGCCGGCGCCCTGGCGGATCGTTTTGGCGCGGGGCGCGTGTTCGTGGTCGGTTGCACGGCATTGCTGGCCAGTTCCTGGACCTTCTATCACAGCCTGGCCGACCATCCTGACTGGTTGTTCCCGCTGTACGCCCTGACCGGCCTGCTGGTGGGCACCATCGGTGCGGTGCCGTACGTGATGGTCAAGGCGTTCCCGCCGGTGGTGCGTTTCAGCGGCCTGTCGTTCTCCTACAACGTGGCCTATGCGATTTTCGGTGGGTTGACGCCGATGATCGTCAGCCTGTTGCTCAAGGAGAGCCCGATGGGGCCTGCCTATTATGTGGCGGTGCTTTGCGGAGTCGGGATTCTGGTGGGTGCTTATCTGTGGAAGAAGGGTCGATAATTTTCGACTTTCCTATCGTCTGTACCGTCCCAATCGCCAGCAGGCTGGCTCCCACATTGAAATGCATTCCAATGTGGGAGCCAGCCTGCTGGCGATTGGGGCGCCATAAATCATGTTCTAAAAACTCGAATACTGGCCTTTCATCCAATTGTCATATTTCAGCCATAGAGTGTTCACACGGCCTGCTGATACTTGGCCCCGAATAACACACCCTATCTGCTAGGAGTAAGGCATGAAACTGAAGCGTTTGATGGCGGCAATGACTTTTGTCGCTGCTGGCGTTGCGACTGCCAACGCGGTTGCCGCTGTTGACCCTGCTATCCCGAGCTACACCAAGACCACTGGTGTGTCGGGCAACCTGTCCAGCGTCGGTTCCGATACCCTGGCCAACCTCATGACCCTCTGGGCCGAGAACTACAAAAAAGAATACCCGAACGTCAACATCCAGATTCAGGCCGCCGGTTCGTCTACCGCGCCACCTGCGCTGACCGAAGGCACCGCTAACCTGGGCCCGATGAGCCGCAAGATGAAGGACAACGAGCTGCAAGCCTTCGAAACCAAGTATGGCTACAAGCCAACCGCTATCCCGGTTGCCGTGGACGCCTTGGCTGTATTCGTGCACAAGGACAACCCGATCAAGGGCCTGACCATGGCTCAGGTCGACGCGATTTTCTCCTCGACTCGCCTGTGCGGCGCCAAGACCGACGTCAAGACCTGGGGTGACCTGGGCGTGACCGGTGACCTGGCCAACAAGCCCCTTCAACTGTTCGGTCGTAACTCGGTATCCGGTACTTACGGCTACTTCAAGGAAGAAGCCCTGTGCAAAGGCGACTTCAAGCCAAACGTCAACGAACAGCCAGGTTCGGCTTCGGTTGTGCAGTCGATCAGCAGCTCGCTTAACGGCGTCGGCTACTCGGGCATCGGCTACAAGACTGCCAGCGTGAAAACCGTTGCCCTGTCCAAGAAAGAAGGCGGCGAGTTCATCGAAGACACCGAAGAAAACGCCCTGAACGGCAAGTACCCGCTGTCGCGCTTCCTGTACGTCTACGTCAACAAGGCCCCGAACAAGCCTCTGGCCCCGCTGGAAGCCGAGTTCGTGAAGCTGGTTCTGTCCAAGCAGGGCCAGGAAGTCGTGGTGAAAGACGGCTACATCCCGCTGCCAGCCAAGGTTGCAGCAAAAGCACTGGCTGACCTGGGTCTGCAGGAAGGCGGCGCAGAAGTCGCAAAAAAGTAAAACCCTAGGTCCGGGGCACGCCCCGGACCTGTGTAGGAGCGAGCTTGCTCGCGAAGCTAGGTCAGGCACAGAAAATGTGTCGGATGTACCCTCTTCGCGAGCAAGCTCGCTCCTACACAACCCCCAAATTCTCGCTCCGCTGCCGGTTTCACCAGGCGGCGGATTTGTTGCGTCACTGCACTGTCATCTTTCTGTCATACAGGATCGCTAGGGTGTGCGAATGAATGATCTGGCCAATTCCACAATGACTACAAATCCCCCCAAGCGAATTGATTTCAATACGCCTGAGCTGCAACGCAAGCGCCGCATCCGCGCGCTCAAGGATCGCCTGACCCGCTGGTACGTCCTGGTGGGCGGCCTTGCCGTTCTCGGTGCGATCACCCTGATCTTTTTCTTCCTCGCCTACGTCGTTGCGCCCCTGTTCCAGGGTGCCAGCCTGACGTCCAGCGACGCCATCACGCCGGCGTGGATGCAAGACGCCGGCAAGCCGTTGATGATCTCCCTGGAAGAGCAGAACCAGGTCGCCATGCGGGTTTCCGACAAGGGCCAGGCACTGTTTTTCGATATCGACAATGGCGCTGAACTCAAACGCGTCGATCTGCCGGTCCCGGTGGGTGCCACTGTGACGTCGATTGGTGACGACCAGCCAGGTCAACCGCTGGTGGCGGTGGGTTTCTCCAACGGCCAGGCACTGGTATTCCGTCACACTTACAAAGTCAGCTACCCGGACGGCAAGAAAACCATTACGCCGGCCATCGAGTACCCGTACGGCGAAACGCCAATCGCGCTGAATGAAGCCGGCGGTGCCCTGGAGCACGTCAGCCTCAACGCCAACGATTCGACCCTGATGCTGGTCGGTGCCACCGGTTCGCAACTCAATGTTCTGTCGCTGACCAGCGAAGAAAACATGATGACCGGCGAGATCACCAACGAGCAGAAGCGCATCGACCTGCCGCAAATGACCGAGCCGGTGAAGAACATCTTCGTCGACCCGCGCCAGCAATGGTTGTACGTGATCAACGGTCGCGCCCAGGCCGATGTGTTCAGCCTGCGCGACAAGAGCCTCAACGGTCGCTACAAACTGCTGGAAGACGGCGAAGCGCAAATCACCGCCAGTACCCAACTGGTGGGTGGCATCTCGCTGATCCTCGGCGACTCCAAGGGTGGCCTGGCCCAGTGGTTCATGGCTCGCGACCCGGATGGCGAGCAGCGCCTGAAGCAGATCCGTACCTTCCAGATGGGCACCACGCCTATCGTTGAAATCACCGCTGAAGAGCGCCGCAAGGGCTTCGTTGCCCTCGATGCCGCCGGCAAGCTCGGCGTGTTCCACAGCACCGCGCACCGTACCTTGCTGGTCGACCAGGTGGTCGAGGGCCAGGGCGTGTTCGGTCTGTCGCCACGGGCCAACCGTGTGATCGTCGAAGCCGGCGGCAAGCTGCAACCGTTGCTGCTCGACAACCCGCACCCGGAAGTGTCGTGGAGCGCGTTGTGGAGCAAGGTCTGGTACGAAAACTACGACGAGCCTAAATACGTCTGGCAATCGACCGCCGCCAACACCGACTTCGAACCGAAACTGAGCCTGTCGCCACTGACCTTCGGTACCCTCAAGGCCGCGTTCTACGCCATGCTGCTGGCCGCTCCACTGGCCGTCGCGGCTGCGATCTACACCGCGTACTTCATGGCCCCGGGCATGCGCCGCAAGGTCAAGCCGGTGATCGAGCTGATGGAAGCGATGCCGACGGTGATCCTCGGTTTCTTCGCCGGCCTGTTCCTCGCGCCATATGTAGAAGGGCACCTGCCGGGCATCTTCAGTCTGCTGATGTTGCTGCCGATCGGCATCCTGGTTGCCGGTTTCACCTTCAGCCGCCTGCCTGAGTCGATCCGCCTGAAAGTCCCGGATGGCTGGGAAAGTGCGCTGCTGATTCCAGTGATCCTGTTCGTGGGCTGGCTGTCGCTGTACATGAGCCCGTTCATGGAAAACTGGTTCTTCGGCGGCGACATGCGCATGTGGATCTCCCACGACCTGGGGATTACCTACGACCAGCGCAACGCACTGGTGGTCGGCCTGGCCATGGGCTTCGCGGTCATCCCGAACATCTACTCCATCGCCGAAGACGCCGTGTTCAGCGTGCCTCGCGGCCTGACCCTGGGCTCCCTGGCCCTTGGTGCAACGCCGTGGCAGACCATGACCCGCGTAGTGATTCTCACCGCCAGCCCGGGCATCTTCTCGGCACTGATGATCGGCATGGGCCGTGCGGTCGGTGAAACCATGATCGTGTTGATGGCCACCGGTAACACCCCGGTCATGGAAATGAACCTGTTCGAAGGCCTGCGTACCCTCGCCGCCAACGTCGCGGTGGAAATGCCGGAGTCGGAAGTCGGCGGCAGCCACTACCGCGTGCTGTTCCTCTCGGCGTTGGTGCTGTTGCTGTTCACCTTCGTCATGAACACCCTCGCAGAACTGATTCGTCAGCGTCTGCGCAAGAAATACTCGTCGCTTTAAGAAAGGTAGAAGTCTGTGAAACAGAACTCCCTGAAAGGATGGTTCAAGAGCGGCGCCCCAGGCGTCTGGATCAGCGGTGGCGCGGTGTCCATCGCGGTCATCATGACCATTGGCCTGCTGGCGGTGATTGCCGTGCGCGGCCTGGGTCACTTCTGGCCGGCGGACCTGATCCACGCCAGCTACGACGTGCCGGGCCAGGCCAATCACCTGGTCGTCGGCGAAGTGGTGCAGAAGGAAGAAGTGCCGCGTGCACGTCTGAAGAGCGCCGGCCTGCCGGTGCCCGAGGATGGCCCGGAGTTCATGACCCGCGAGCTGATCAAGGTCGGCAACCGAGACCTGAACGGCAACGACTTCACGTGGATCGTCGGCGAGTGGCTGACCAACCAGAAGACACCGCCAGAGCTGATGGCGATCGAGCGTCGCGAGTGGGGCAATTTCTACGGCTACCTGGTCAACGTCAAGCAGGACGGCAAGGTCATTGCCGAGGGCGAGGCTGCATGGCCTGAGCTGCAGGCGCGGATCAACCGCGTGAATCAACTGGCCGCGCAACTCAAGACCCTGGAAAAAACCGATATCGGCGCGATCAACGCCGGTCTCGAGCGGATCCGCTTGCACGGTCGCAAACTGGAGCTGGACGGCAAGCTCGACGCGGCCGCGCAAGCGGACATGGAATCCGATCGCGCCGAACTCAATGCCCGTTATCAGGACATCGAAGCACGCCTGGGTGACCTGCACGCGCAGTTCAATCGCGACAGCCTCACCGCCCGCGATGCCAACGGCAAGGAAATCGAAATCGGCCTGGGTAAAGTGGTTCACGCCTACCAGCCGAACGCCATGGGCACCTTCACCAAGATCGGTTTCTACTTCAGCAAGGTCTGGGAATTCCTGAGCGACGACCCCCGTGAAGCCAACACCGAAGGCGGGATTTTCCCGGCGATCTTCGGCACCGTGATGATGACCCTGATCATGGCGATGATCGTGACCCCGTTCGGCGTGCTGGCGGCGGTGTACCTGCGCGAATACGCCAAGCAGAACACTCTGACCCGGGTGATCCGTATTGCGGTGAACAACCTGGCGGGTGTTCCGGCGATCGTTTACGGCGTGTTCGGCTTGGGCTTCTTCGTCTATGTGCTGGGTGGCTCGCTCGACCGGTTGTTCTTCCCTGAAGCCTTGCCGGCGCCGACCTTCGGTACACCGGGCTTGATGTGGGCTTCGTTGACCCTGGCGCTGTTGGCGGTGCCGGTGGTGATCGTGGCCACCGAAGAAGGCCTGGCGCGGATTCCTCGCACCGTGCGCGAAGGCTCGTTGGCCCTCGGCGCGACCAAGGCGGAAACCTTGTGGAAGATCGTGCTGCCAATGGCCAGCCCGGCGATGATGACCGGCATGATCCTCGCCGTGGCCCGCGCCGCCGGTGAAGTGGCGCCATTGATGCTGGTGGGTGTGGTGAAACTGGCGCCGTCGTTGCCGGTGGACGGCAACTACCCGTACCTGCACCTGGACCAGAAGATCATGCACCTGGGCTTCCACATCTATGACGTAGGCTTCCAGAGCCCGAACGTCGAAGCCGCGCGGCCGCTGGTGTATGCCACGGCGCTGCTGCTGGTGCTGGTGATCGCCACGTTGAACCTGTCGGCGGTGTACATCCGTAACCACCTGCGCGAGAAGTACAAGGCGCTGGATAGCTAATCACCGCGGCCCCTGTAGGAGCTGGCTTGCCAGCGAAGCTTTTGGCGTCAGTGAGTACGCCTTCGCTGGCAAGCCAGCTCCTACAGGGGACCGGCGCAACACACAGAATTTGAGTAACCCGCAGGCCCGGCCTGCGGCCCCGAACCGAATTTGTTAGCACAGGGAGCCTCCCATGCAGCACGAAGCACATACCCACGGCATCAACATGTCGGCCCTGGGTCGCGACAAACAGAGCCTGAGCCTCGAGCAGGAAACCGTAGCCATCGAAGTGCCGGGCCTGAGCCTGTTCTACGGCGACAAACAAGCGCTGTACGACGTCAGCATGAACATCCCGAAACAGCGCGTGACCGCCTTCATCGGCCCGTCCGGCTGCGGCAAGTCGACGCTGCTGCGCACCTTCAACCGCATGAACGACCTGGTGGACGGTTGCCGTGTCGAAGGCGCGATCAACCTGTACGGCAACAACATCTACCGCAAGGGCGAAGACGTGGCCGAGCTGCGTCGTCGCGTCGGCATGGTGTTCCAGAAGCCGAACCCGTTCCCGAAAACCATCTACGAAAACGTGGTCTACGGCCTGCGCATCCAGGGCATCAACAAGAAGCGCGTACTGGACGAAGCCGTTGAGTGGGCATTGAAAGGCGCGGCCTTGTGGGACGAAGTCAAAGACCGTCTGCACGAGTCGGCACTGGGCCTGTCCGGTGGTCAGCAACAACGTCTGGTGATCGCCCGCACCATCGCCGTGGAACCGGAAGTGCTGTTGCTCGACGAACCCTGCTCGGCACTCGACCCGATCTCGACGCTGAAGGTCGAAGAGCTGATCTACGAACTGAAATCGAAGTTCACCATCGTCATCGTGACCCACAACATGCAACAGGCCGCGCGGGTTTCCGACTACACGGCGTTCATGTACATGGGCAAACTGGTGGAATTCGGCGACACCGATACTCTGTTCACCAATCCGGCGAAGAAGCAGACCGAAGACTACATCACCGGACGATACGGCTAGCCGTACAGCCGCAAGCTTCGAGCTGCAAGCGGCAAGTAAAAGCAGTTCAGCGTAACGACTCAAATCAGCTTGCAGCTTGTAGCTTGCGGCTTACAGCTTTTGCGGAGCAATCGCATGATTAGTAAAGAAGGCCTTACCCACCACATTTCCGCGCAGTTCAACGCCGAACTGGAGGAAGTGCGCAGCCACCTCCTGGCCATGGGCGGGCTGGTCGAGAAGCAGGTCAACGACGCGGTCACCGCGCTGATCGAGGCCGATTCCGGCCTGGCCCAGCAGGTGCGCGAGATCGACGACCAGATCAACCAGATGGAACGCAACATCGACGAAGAATGCCTGCGCATCCTGGCCCGTCGCCAGCCGGCGGCGTCCGATTTGCGCCTGATCATCAGCATCTCCAAGTCGGTGATCGACCTGGAGCGCATCGGTGACGAAGCGACCAAGATCGCCCGTCGCGCCATCCAGCTGTGCGAAGAAGGCGAAGCACCGCGCGGTTACGTCGAGGTGCGGCACATCGGCGACCAGGTGCGCAACATGGTCCGTGATGCGCTGGATGCCTTTGCCCGTTTCGACGCCGACCTGGCGTTGTCGGTGGCGCAGTACGACAAGATCATCGACCGCGAATACAAGACCGCCCTGCGTGAGCTGGCAACCTACATGATGGAAGACCCGCGCTCTATCTCGCGGGTCTTGAGCATCATCTGGGTCCTGCGTTCGCTGGAGCGTATCGGCGACCACGCGCGCAATATCTCGGAACTGGTGATTTATCTGGTGCGCGGCACTGACGTTCGTCACCTGGGCCTCAAGCGCATGAAGGAAGAAGTTGAAGGGACCAGCGGCGAAACCGCTAATGTTCCGGGTAAATCTGACGATAAGTAAGATTGCCCAACTAAAGCGCCCGGCCTATTGGCCGGGCGTTTTCGTTTGGGGTTCACCGGGATTTTTTAAAGGGGTTGTGGATGAGTAAGGTCAGTGTGTTGGTCGTGGACGATGCTGCGTTCATTCGTGACCTGGTGAAGAAATGCCTGCGCAACTATTTTCCGGGCATGCGCATCGAAGACGCGGTCAACGGCCGCAAGGCTCAGTCGCTGCTGGCCAGGGAAGCATTTGACCTGGTGCTGTGCGACTGGGAAATGCCGGAGATGTCGGGCCTGGAACTGCTGACCTGGTGCCGCGGGCAAGACAGCCTCAAAGGCATGCCATTCGTGATGGTGACCAGCCGCGGCGACAAGGAAAACGTCGTCCAGGCGATCCAGTCCGGCGTTTCCGGTTACGTCAGCAAGCCGTTCACCAACGAGCAACTGATCACCAAGGTCAAGCAGGCGCTGCACAAGGTCGGCAAACTCGACATCTTGACGAGCGTGGCGGCGACCAAAACGATCTCGGCATTCGGTACCGACACCCTGAACGCATTGACCGGCGCCAAGCCTGCCGTGAGCACACCGGCGGCCGCTGTACCGTCCCCAGGCTTGCTCAACAGCCCACCGGTCAAGGCTCCAGTGGTTGCTGCTGCTGGCGGCGGCGGGCGTGGCCAGGGTCAGCTGCGGCTGCCCAATGGCATCCAGCCGTGCGTGATCAAGGCGCTGAGCCTCAAGGAAGCGCTGCTGGTGGTCAAGCGCACCGACAGCCTGCCGCAGGTCCTCGACAGCGCCGTACTGGATCTGGAGCAGGGCGAGAGTGCCGAAGTGGCGCGGCTCAACGGTTATCTGCACGCCGTGGTGGCCCACGAGCCAAAGCCCGACAGCGACTGGCTGCAACTGACCTTCCGCTTCGTCGATCAGGACGCTCAGAAACTGGACTACATCTCCCGCCTGATTGCGCGGGGTACGGCGCAGAAACACTTTATTCCTGGCGCGTAAGCCTGGCGTCGCCTGCCAGCCCGCCATCGCGAGCAAGCCGCTCCCACAGGGTTTGCACCGTCCTGTGGGAGCTAGCCTGCTGGCGATGTCGTCAGGTCAGTCGGCATCAATGTTGAATGACAGCCCGTCATCGCCAGCAGGCTAGCTCCCACAGGTGATCGTGCTAACTTCTTGCTCGCGAAGAGGCCCCTGAAATCACCGTACATCCATCTGAACATCTGCCGACTTCACAGGTCCATTGCGCCTGCTAGGCTCAAACCCAAACCTGACTCGACAGAATCCCGCCCATGTTCGCGCGCCTGCTGTTTTTCTGTGGTCTTTTCATCGCCTCGACGTCGGCCATGGCCATGACCATCTATAAGTCCACCGACGCCGATGGCGTGGTCTCCTACAGCGACCGCCCCACCAAAGGCTCCAGCGTGTTCACGTTCCGCGATCGCATGGTCGAAAACCTCGAGCGTCAGGTGTACCTCGTGATCATGAAAAAGGACGGTGTGGACAGCGTCTACGTGCGCAATGACCTCTATGCGCCGGTAGAAATCGAATTGAGTTTCACCGGTTTGAAGAACGTCAGCGGTGCGCCGAGTCGACCCATTCGTCGGGTGATGCCTTTGCGTAGCAGCATTCGCCTTGCGCAGCTCACGCCGACCAAGGCCGGACAGCCACTCGCGTATCTGCCAAAGTTCGAATATTCCCTGGGTGACCCCGCAGGCGCTGCCGTGGCCTACCGATATCCGTACCCCTGGCGTGGCGGGCCGTTTCGCGTGAGTCAGGGTGCCGAAGGCCAGTACAGCCACTTCGGCCCGAGGAATCGCTATGCCATTGACATCGCCATGCCGGAGGGCACGCCGATTATTGCCGCGCGGGGCGGGATGGTGGTTAAGACTGAAAATGGACAGACCGGGCGTGGCACCGATCCGTCGGGCAATTTCGTGCGGGTGCTGCACGATGACGGGACGATGGGTGTGTACCTGCACCTGCAAAAAGGTTCGGTCAGCGTTCGCGAAGGACAGCGGGTGGGGGTGGGCAGCCCGCTGGCGCTATCGGGCAATACCGGCAACAGCAGCGGGCCGCATCTGCACTTCGTGGTGCAGCGCAATACCGGGATGGGATTGGTGTCGATTCCGTACCAGTTCAAGCAACCGATGGGCGCGTTGCCCAACTTTGCGTTGGGCAAGCGGTGATGGATAGTCTGACGTGACGCCTTCGCTGGCAAGCCAGCTCCTACAGGATCTGCGCATAACCTGTAGGAGCAAGCTTGCTCGCGAAGGGTTCGACTCGGTTCCAGATCAGCCCATCAATCGAGCATCAACACCTTGGCCAGCACAATCTTCGGCCCTTTCATCTTCTTGATGATGATGCGCAGGCCTTCGACTTCCAGCACTTCTTCCTCTTCAGGTACGCGCTTGAGGCTTTCGTAGACCAGGCCTGCGAGGGTTTCGGCCTCGACGTGGTCCAGGTCAATGCCCAGCAGCCGCTCGACCTTGAACAGTGGCGTATCGCCCCGTACCAGCAGCTTGCCTGGCTGATAGGCGAGGATGCCGCGCTCGGCCTTGCGATGTTCGTCCTGGATATCGCCTACCAGCACTTCCAGCACGTCTTCCATGGTCAGGTAGCCGATGATGTTGCCATCGGCTTCCTCGACCACGGCGAAGTGCGAGCCGCCCTTGCGGAACTGCTCCAGCAATTGCGACAACGGCATGTGCCGCGACACGCGCTCCAGCGGACGGGTCAGTTCGGCCAGGTTGAACGACTCGGGAATGTGGTCCAGGGCCGCCAGTTCAAGCAGCAGGTCCTTGATGTGCAGCAGGCCGACGAACTCCTGGCGCTCGCTGTCATATACCGGGTAACGGCTGAACTTGTGGCGACGGAACATCGCCAGGATTTCCTTGAGCGGTGCATTGAACTCCAGGGTCACCAGGTCTTCGCGGGAGTTGGCCCAGTCGACCACTTCCAGTTCGCCCATTTCCACGGCCGAGGCCAGTACGCGCATGCCCTGGTCGCTCGGGTCCTGGCCACGGCTGGAGTGCAGGATCAGTTTCAGTTCTTCGCGGCTGTAATGGTGCTCGTGATGCGGGCCGGGTTCGCCTTGCCCTGCGATGCGCAGGATCTGGTTGGCGCTGGCGTTGAGCAGGTAAATGGCCGGGTACATGGCCCAGTAGAACAGGTACAGCGGCACCGCGGTCCACAGCGACAGCAATTCCGGTTTGCGGATGGCCCAGGATTTCGGGGCGAGCTCGCCGACCACGATGTGCAGGTACGAAATGATGAAGAACGCGGTGAAGAACGACACGCCCTTGACCACTTCCGGCGACTGTACGCCGACCGTTTCGAGCACCGGCTCGAGAATGTGCGCGAACGCCGGCTCACCGACCCAGCCGAGGCCGAGGGAGGCGAGGGTGATACCCAATTGACACGCCGACAGGTAGGCATCGAGCTGACTGTGCACGGTGCGCAGGATGTGTCCGCGCCAGCCGTGTTGTTCAGCGATGGCTTCGACCCGGGTCGAGCGCAATTTGACCATGGCAAATTCCGCCGCAACGAAAAAGCCGTTGAGCAACACCAGGATCAGAGCAAAAAGAATCATGCCGAAGTCGGCGAATATTGTTGCGAGGGTCAAGCCAGGGGAAGGGTCCATGATGGAGTTTTGCGGGTTCCGTGTAATCGAAAGAAAAGAAAAAAGTGCACCTGAAAGGCAGGCACAAGTCAGCCAATGTAGCGGCTGACCGTGCGATTGCCTAGTGGCGCGTGCTGGCCGGTATCAGTCAGTGGTGCTGATAACCCGTGATCTGCTGACCTGGGCGGGCGCAAAGTGGCAGGTAAACGTGCTGCCGTGCCCCGGCACACTGCTGATTTCCATCCGCGCGCGGTGGCGCAACAGAACGTGCTTGACGATTGCCAGGCCCAGGCCGGTGCCACCGGTGTTGGAATTGCGACTGGAGTCGACGCGGTAGAAACGTTCGGTCAGGCGCGGCAGGTGTTTGCTGTCGATACCGATCCCGGAATCCTGCACGCTCAGGTGCGCACCTTGCTCATCGCCCCACCAGCGAATGCGGATGTTGCCTTCGGCCTGGGTGTATTTCACCGCGTTGAACACCAGGTTGGAAAACGCGCTGCGCAATTCCGCTTCACTGCCCTTGAGCAGGATCGTCGGGTCGGCTTCCAGGGTGATTTTCTGGTTTTTCTGGCCGGACAGCTGCTGGGCGTCACCCTTGATCGATTGCAGCAAGCCGTCGATGGCCACCGGCTGATTATCCGACGGGTAATCGGTGGCTTCCAATTTGGCCAGCAACAGCAGGTCGTTGAGCAAGGTCTGCATGCGTCCGCCTTGCTGCTGCATTTGCTGCAGGGCACGGGTCCAGCGCGGGTTCACTTCCTCGACATTATCGAGCAGGGTTTCCAGATAGCCACAGATCACCGTCAGCGGCGTGCGCAGTTCGTGGGAAACGTTGGCGATGAAGTCTTTGCGCATCTGCTCCAGCTGATGGATACGCGTCACGTCGCGCACCAGCATCAGGTGTTCATTGTTGCCATAGCGAGTGATGTACAGCTGGATCCGCATCCGATCGTTGGTCGGCGAAGGGATTTCCAGCGGTTCGGCGTAGCTGTCCTGCTCGAAGTACTCCTTGAAGCGCGGATGGCGTACCAGGTTGGTCACCGGCTGGCCGCTGTCCTGCGGCGTCTTTAAGCCCAGCAGGGTTTCAGCGGCGCGGTTCCACCATTCCAGGTTGCCATCGCTGTCGAGCATGACCACCGCGTCCTTCAAGGCGGCGGTGGACTCCTGGACCCGGTCGATGACCGCTTGCAGGCGTCCGCGAACGCGTTGGTCGCGACGTTGCAGGTGGTAGATGCTGTCGAACACTTCGCCCCACAGGCCGTAGCCATCGGGTGGCGCTTCATCGGGTTTGTGCAGGCGCAGCCATTCGTGCAGGCGCAGCAGTTGCTTGAGGGTCCAGGCCAGGTAAACGCCAAGTCCCGCGGCGAGGCTCCAGCCGTAGTAGCCGGTGATCAGGCCGATCACCAGGCAGGCGGTGACCAGCAGCAGCATGTGGCGAATCAGGGTGCCATGCCAGTTTTGGTTCACTTGAAGCGCGTCCTTGTCAGCTTGTCGGGCGGTGAACGTCCGGATCAGGCTTTGGTAGAAAAACGATAACCGGTGCCGCGCACGGTTTGTACCAGGTTTTCGTAGGCATCGCCGAGGGCTTTGCGCAGGCGCCGGATGTGCACGTCGACGGTGCGCTCCTCGACATACACGTTGCCGCCCCAGACCTGGTCCAGCAACTGGCCACGGGTGTAGGCGCGTTCCTGGTGGGTCATGAAGAATTGCAGCAGACGGTATTCGGTCGGCCCCATTTCCGCCGGTTTGCCGTCGATGGTCACGCGGTGGCCGATCGGGTCGAGCAGCAGGCCGCCAACTTCGATTGGCGCTTCGCCATCGCTAGGGCCGGCTCGGCGCAGCACTGCCTTGAGGCGCGCGACCAGCTCGCGGGGGGAAAAGGGTTTGGTGATGTAGTCATCGGCGCCGACTTCCAGGCCCTGGATCTTGTTGTCCTCTTCGCCCTTGGCGGTGAGCATGATGATCGGGATGTCCCCGGTCAGCTCGTCGCGCTTGAGGCGGCGGGCCAGCTCGATGCCGGACGTGCCGGGCAGCATCCAGTCGAGCAGGATCAGGTCCGGCTTGCGGTCGACGATAATGGCGTGGGCCTGCTGGGAGTTCTCCGCCTCCATGCAGTCATAGCCGGCCATTTCCAACGCAACGGCGATCATTTCGCGAATGGGTGCTTCGTCGTCGACGATCAGAATGCTCCTGCCAACCATGCGTTAATCCTCTTGTCATTTAACTGTCTTGCGCCGCATTAGATAACGGAATTATTGCAGTCGTGTGACAGTATTTTAGTCCCCCGGCGATTGTCATGAACCTGGACTAAGCTCTAAGTCCGAATCCTGACAACCACAAACGGAAGGTTTCCATGAAACACATTGCTCAATCCTGGAAGGCTTTGCTGGTGACTGCTGCGCTAACGCTGCCGACCATGGCCTTCGCCGCCGACCCGGCGATGATGAAAGATGGGATGATGGTCGACCATAAGGGCATGACCCTGTACACGTTCGACAAGGACTCGGGCGGAAAGTCGATGTGTAACGACGACTGCGCCAAGAACTGGCCGCCATTGATGGCTCCGGCGGGTGCCACGGCGTCTGGCAAGTGGAGCGTCATCAAGCGCGATGACGGTACCAGTCAATACGCTTACGACGGCAAGCCGATGTATACGTTCGTGAAAGATGAAAAGCCGGGAGACATGAAGGGCGACAAGATGAAGGACGTCTGGCACGTCATGCATGAGTCGCAAAAATAACCGGTGCCGTAATTCGCAAAAAGATCGCAGCCCCTGTAGGAGCTGCCGAAGGCTGCGATCTTTTAACATCCTCAACGCAACCCGTAATCCAGCACAATCCCGACAAAAATCGCCAACCCCGCCCAATGGTTGTGCAAGAACGCCTTGAAACAACGCATCCGGTCTTTGCTGCGGGTGTACCAGAACTCCCAGGCAAAACAGCCCGCCGCCACCGCCAGACCGAGGTGGAACCAGCCCCCCAGCTCGAATTTCGAACCGGCCAGCAACAGGCAACCCAGCGCCAACCCCTGCAAGGTCAGGATGATCACCCGGTCGGCCTCGCCAAACAGGATCGCCGTGGATTTCACGCCGATCTTCAAGTCATCATCGCGGTCGGTCATCGCGTAGTAGGTGTCATAACCCACCGTCCACATCAGGTTGGCGATGTACAGCAGCCAGGCTGCCGCCGGCAGTTCGCCGGTTTCAGCGGTGAATGCCATCGGCATGCCCCAGGAGAACGCCGCCCCCAGCACCACCTGTGGGTAATAGGTGTAGCGCTTCATGAACGGATAACTGAACGCTAGCGCCAGGCCGCCGAGTGACAACCAGATGGTGGCGGCATTGGTGCACAGCACCAACAGGAAACTCACGCCCATCAGCAGCGCAAAGAACACCAGCGCTTCCCGGGAGCTGATCTTGCCGCTCACCAGCGGTCGCTGCTCGGTGCGTTTCACATGGCCGTCGACCTTGCGGTCCGCCCAATCATTGATCACGCAGCCGCCCGCGCGGGTCAGTACCACGCCGAGGACGAAAATCACGATATTGGCCAGGGACGGCGAGCCCTTGCCGGCAATCCACAGCGCCCACAGCGTCGGCCACAGCAGCAGATAGATGCCGATCGGCTTGTCCATGCGCGTCAGCTGAATGAAGTCCCAGGCCCGGGGATTCAAGCGGTTCAAGGACTTGAGCAGGCTCTGGTACATCAGCAATTCTCCGGATCGGCGCCGGCGGCGCTCCACAGGGTCGGCAGGAAGATCTCGGCCACCAGCACACTCAAGGCGCCACGGTCGAAGCGCGAGCGACGGCCCCACAGCCCGGGCGCGCGCACGTCCGTCGGCAGCCACGCCTGAGGATAGTGACAAACCTCGATGGCCCGGCGCTCAAAGGCGTGATCGCAAAACAGCAATTCGCCCAGGGAGCGGCTGCCCAGCTCGTCCATGTGCAAGCCGTCGCCCTGTAGCGCACTGCGGGCCGCGACACTGCGGGCAAACACCCAAGCCTCGCCATGGCCACGCAGATACACCTCGCGCACCCAGCCCTCACTGGCTTCGGCCAGGTCCAGGGCGGCACATTCGTCAGCGCGCAGAGGCTGCCAGCCTTCGAACAGCGGCGTGACGCTGAAGCCGTCATTCGACAAACGGGTCAGGCGACGGGTCAGTGATCCTTCGTCGAACAACCAGTCGAGGGTAGACGTGTCGGGGAGGGGAGCGAGTTGGCTTCTGGTCACCCAGAATGGGGGTTTTGAGTGCGGCACAGTGAGTCATTATTGGCAGCAAATGAGGCGGCGAGCTTACCATGTCAGCTGATAAGTTTGAGTGATCCGGGCGTCCATTGCGCCGAACACGCTTGCATCTGTCCGGCCCCATCAGTACAAAACGCCCTGAGCCGGACAGCAGCACTTTATCCATCGACCGTTCGCGCCAGTAAAAGCCTGAATTTGAGGAAGTACCTGAATGAAAAAGTGGCAATGTATCGTCTGCGGCCTGATCTATAACGAAGCCGACGGTTGGCCCGATGACGGCATCGCGCCGGGCACCCTGTGGCAAGACGTGCCGGAAGACTGGCTGTGCCCGGATTGCGGCGTCGGCAAAATGGATTTCGAAATGATCGAAATCAACTGAGACAATTAGAGGAGTAAGGAATGAACGCACCTGTCGTCATCATTGGTACCGGGCTGGCTGGCTACAACGTCGCCCGCGAGTTTCGCAAACTCGACAGCGAGACCCCGCTGCTGCTGATTACCGCCGATGACGGGCGCTCCTACTCCAAGCCCATGCTCTCCACCGGATTCGGCAAGAACAAGGATGCCGACGGCCTGAGCATGGCCGAGCCGGGCGCGATGGCCGAGCAGTTGAAGGCCGAAGTGCGTACCCATACCCGCATCAGTGGCATCGACCCGGGCCACAAGCGTCTGTGGATCGGCGAGGAAGCAGTGATCTACCGTGACCTGGTGTTGGCCTGGGGCGCCGAAACCGTGCGCGTGCCCATCGAAGGCGACGCAGCGGATTGCGTATTCCCGATCAACGACCTGGAAGACTACGCGCGCTTTCGCGCGGCAGCGGCCGGCAAGCGACGGGTATTGTTGCTGGGCGCCGGCCTGATCGGCTGTGAATTCGCCAACGACCTGACCCTGGGTGGCTACGAGGTGCAACTGGTGGCGCCGTGCGAGCAGGTCATGCCGACCCTGTTGCACCCGGCGGCGGCTGCAGCGGTCCAGGCCGGGCTGGAAAGCCTGGGCGCACGCTTCCACCTCGGCCCGGTACTCAATCGCCTGCAGCGGGTTGCTGACGGCCTGGAAGCCCATCTTTCCGACGGTCAGGTGATTCCGTGCGACGTGGTGGTCTCGGCCATTGGCCTGCGTCCGCGCATCGACCTGGCCGCGGCTGCTGGCTTGCAAGTCAATCGCGGCGTAGTGGTCGACCGCCACCTGCAAACCTCCCACGCCAACATCTACGCCTTGGGTGACTGCGCCGAGGTCGATGGGCTGAATCTGTTGTACGTGATGCCCCTGATGAGTTGTGCGAGAGCGCTGGCCCAGACCCTCGCCGGTAACCCGACGGTGGTCAACTATGGTCCGATGCCCATTACCGTGAAAACCCCGGTCTGCCCCTTGGTGGTATCGCCGCCACCACGGGGTTCGGAGGGCGTCTGGACGGTCGAAGGGCAGGGCGCCGACATCAAGGTTTTATGCCGCGATAGCAACGGCAAACTGCTCGGATATGCCCTGACAGGCGCGGCCGTGATGGAAAAACTGGCCCTCAACAAAGAGCTTCCGGCACTGCTGGCGTAAATACCGGTCGTTCTGTCGGAATAACCCCCCTTTTGCTCAAACATTGGCCGCGCCGACACTGGCGCGGCTCCTCGCTGCGTGCCATCCTCACTCCCGTCTGCCGCAGAGTAGAGCACCTGCGGCGCTTTGGGCGCTGCTCCGCAGAGAGCAGCACGGACATAACAACAACAAACCGTCAAAGGGGCTTCACTCATATGCGTAAACCAGAACTCGCCGCAGCCATTGCTGAAAAAGCAGATCTCACCAAAGAGCAGGCCAACCGCGTCCTCAATGCCGTTCTCGAAGAAATCACCGGCGCCCTGCACCGCAAGGACAGCGTGACGCTGGTAGGTTTCGGCACCTTCCTGCAACGCCACCGCGGTGCCCGCACCGGCAAAAACCCGCAAACCGGTGAGCCGGTTAAAATCAAGGCCAGCAACACTGTTGCGTTCAAGCCGGGTAAGTCGTTGAAGGATAGTGTTAATCCGTAATTCGCATGCCCCTTTGCGGGGCTGCTGAAAAAATGGGCACGCCAACAAGGTTGGGTGCCTATTTTTTTTGTCTCGACTCCGGCCTTTGCAGGAGCTGGCTTGCCAGCGAAGGCGGTGTGTCAGGCACCATCAAACTGCAAGCGATACGCGGCCGCCACCAATCGGAGGATCCTTAAGTTTGAAGGAAATTTCCGAAAGGTTTGCGAGAGGGAAAAATCAAAGGATCGCAGCCTGCGGCAGCTCCTACAGGAGAGTGCACGCGCGAGGTGGGGGGCTTACAAACGGCGAGTTTCAAATCCTTAAACACGGTTCGAAAATGATGAAATTGCTTACAAAATTGAGGAAGCATCCGACGCTTTTTTAAGGTTGGCCTTCGGAAGCGCGAAGGTTAGCGTGGTCACTCCAATATTCCTCGGAGATTCACCATGCCCAAGGTCAATGATTTACCCGCCGGATCGGAAACCGAAAGCACTACCCCGTACATGTCCGCGACTTCCAGAAAGTTGCACCAGGCTGCCAATCGCGCCCTGGACCATTACCTGAAACCCAATGCCCTGGTCATGACCGGCGCCCATACGCCCAGCACGATCTTTGTCGTGGCACCGGACATCGACAACGAAACGCTGTTGGCCCACGCCTGTGAGTCGTTGGCCTCGGCGAACGTGATGGCGAGTGAAATCGCCGCGATGCTGGAAGGGGCGCACCGCAGCACGATGTTGGCGCTGCAGCAGGTGATCATGCTCGGTGAGTTGGCGGTCAATCGGGTGCTGGATAATGTTGCCCCGTCGCAACCTGTTTGAGCCCTAAAAGGAGCTGTCGTCATTGACTTGGTAGTCATCGGCGTCAAAAAACCTGGCATCTCCTCCAAACGTATCGCGAAGGTGGCATTCTGGCTTTTAATCGCTACACTGCGCCGGCCGTTCATTTTTCTTTTGAGGCTGTGCACATGAAATTTCGTTTTCTGCTGTGGATGATGGGTCTATTGATGAGCCGGGCCAGTCGCTCCAATCCTGCGTTCCAGCAGCAGCTGGGTGACAAGGCGTTGGTATTTCAGCTGCAGACCCTGGACGGGAAAGTAGCACGGCACTTCCGGGTGAAGGATCAGCGCATTACCAGCAAGGCGGGTGTGCACGATGAGCCGGCGTTTGCGATTGCCTTCAAGGACGCGGCGTACGGCTTTGCCACGATGCAGGCGAAGAACAAGCAGTTGGCGTTCATGACGGGGATCCAGGACAAGTCGATTCAGATCAAGGGCAACCCGGCGCTGGTGATCTGGTTCCAGGGGTTGACCAAGTATTTGAAGCCGAAGAAGCCGAAGAAGGTGTAGGAGCAAGCTCGCTCCTAAAGGGGTGGCGTTCCGATGAGGTACTTCACCCCTGGCTGAATTGCGACGCGAGTTCGCGCAGCATCACTTCGGCTTCAAGCACCTTGCTGACGACGTCTTCGGCCTTGGCGCGGCTCAGGCCGAGGCGCTCCAGCAGGGCGTCGGGGATGTCTTCGTCCGGTCCGGAGCCGATGCCTCGGCTGCGCAGCAGGCGCACGGCGAGGCACACCAGGTTCGGGTACTCGGCGAACGTGCCGTCGTAGGTCGGGTCGTGCTGGAAGCGCAGCGCGGTGGTGAGCTCTTCCGGCATGTCCCAGTAGCGCATCAGCCATGAGCCGATCTGTTCACGGCTGATGCCCAGCAGGTGTTGTTCCACAAAGCTGTGGCACAGGTGCGGGTTGACCTCCATGTGCCGGCAGATCAGCGAGAAGTGCGGCGGGAACACGTGGGCCAGCAACAGGTAGCCGAAGTTGTGCAGCAGGCCCGCCAGGTAGGTCAGGCCCGCTTCCGGGCGCTGGGCGCGGGGCATGGCGCGGGTCAGGCCTTCGATGACCGCGGCCGTGTAGATCGATTGCTGCCAGTAGGGTGTGCTGTGTTGCGGGCGGTCCTTGGGCAGGCTCAGGGTTTTGCCCAGGGCCAGGCCCAGCGCCAGGTTGATCACCAGGTCGAAACCCAGTACCCGGACGATCGCGTCTTCCACCGAACGGATCTTGCCCGGTGAAGCGTAGTACGGCGATGCCGCCCAGCTCACCACTTGTGCGGCCAGCGCCGGGTCGGTTTCGACCACGCCGGTAATGTCGTCGATGGTGGCGTTGGGATCGACGCGCAGCTTGATGATCTTCTGCGCCGTTTCGGCCAGCGGTGGAATCTCGATGGTCGCTTCCAGTCGTTGCTGGATGCGGCGCGCGGTGAACGCCTGGACGGCCTGGGAGATTTCCTCGCGGTCATCGTCAGGGCGATCGAGGTTGGGGCGGATGCTGCTCAGGTTCTCGCCGAAGTTGGCGGCGCTGGCCTTGGTCAGCATGGACCGGAAGGCTTCACTGCTGATCTCCAGCAGTACGCCCGGCTCCCCCGAGTTGATCAACACCATGGGCTCGCGCAACAGGCTTTCTTCGTACAGGCAGGGCGAGCTGGTCAGCGATGGCAAGCCCGGCAGCAGGCTCAGGTGGTGCTTGCCGAGCATTTTTTCCAGGCGTTCGGTCGACACGGCCGTGAGCCGCCGGCCGGTGAGTTCGGTCAGGCGATTGAGGTCGAGCAATTGGCTCTGCGGATACAACACCATCAGCGAACCGACACTGTCGTCGAGCAGCACGGCCTGGACTTTGCGCGCGGCATTCAGGCCGTGGTGGTCGAGCACTTCTTCGAAGGTGATGCCCATTTTTTCCAGCAGCAGACGAATGACCGACGGAGCGTGCGGAGTATCAGGTGCGAGGGCAACTTCGGTCATGGTCTGTATCCGGTTCAAAACAATTTCAGGAGTATAACCAGCTTGCTCAAAGCCATGGCCTGGAAACTGAGACGGTGCTCACACTTGGCCGTATTGCTGCCCATGGCGCAACCAGCGGTCGAGTAATGGGCTGACATGCTCAGGCCAGCGTTCCAGCAAGGCCTGGGCGGCGTCGCGTACGGCGGGCAGCAGATCGGCGTCGCGCATCAGGTCGGCGACCTTGAATTGGAGCAGGCCGGTTTGCCGGGTGCCGAGCATTTCGCCGGGGCCGCGCAGCTCGAGGTCCTTTTCGGCGATCACGAAGCCGTCGTTGGTTTCGCGCATGATACCCAGCCGCTGGCGCCCGATCTGTGACAACGGCGGATGATAGAGCAGCACGCAATGGCTGACCGCGCTGCCCCGTCCGACGCGGCCGCGTAACTGGTGGAGTTGCGCCAGGCCCAGGCGTTCGGGGTTTTCGATGATCATCAGGCTGGCATTGGGCACGTCGACGCCGACTTCGATCACGGTGGTGGCGACCAGCAGCTGCAGGTTGCCCGCCTTGAACTGGGCCATCACTTCGGCTTTTTCGGCAGGTTTCATGCGGCCGTGAATCAGCCCCACTTTCAACTCGCCGAGGGCCGCGGTGAGGTCTTCGTAGGTGGTTTGCGCGGCCTGGCAGGTCAACTCTTCCGACTCTTCGATCAGCGTGCATACCCAGTAGGCCTGACGCCCTTCGGCGCACGCACCCCGTACCCGTTCGATGACTTCGACGCGCCGTGTATCGGTGATCAGTACGGTGTTCACCGGGGTTCGGCCAGGTGGCAACTCATCGAGGATCGAGGTGTCGAGGTCGGCGTAGGCGCTCATGGCCAGGGTGCGAGGGATCGGTGTGGCAGTCATGATCAACTGATGCGGGCACATGCGCCCGCCGACCCCTTTCTGCCGCAACGCCAGGCGTTGTTGCACGCCGAAACGGTGCTGTTCATCGATGATCACCAGCGCCAGGTTCTGGAACTGCACTTCGTCCTGGAACAGCGCGTGGGTGCCTACCACCATGGGTGTGCCGTTGGCGATCTGCTCCAGCGCGCTCACACGGTTCTTGCCCTTGAGCTTACCGGCCAGCCAGGCGACTTCGATGCCCAGCGGTTCGAGCCAGCGCTTGAAGGTGATGTAGTGCTGCTCGGCGAGAATCTCGGTCGGTGCCATCAGCGCGACCTGATAACCCGCCTCCAGGGCCTGCAGCGCGGCAAGCGCGGCGACCACTGTCTTGCCGGCGCCGACGTCACCTTGAATCAGGCGCAGCATCGGCTCGTGCTGACTGAGGTCGTAGGCAATTTCGTTGCCGACCCGCTGCTGTGCGCCTGTGGGGCTGAAGCCGAGGTTGGCCAGGTACTTGCCCGGCAGCCGGGTGGCCTTGGGCATCGCCGGTGCGCGCAGCGAACGCATGCTCTCGCGCAGCCGTTGCTGGGACAGTTGATGGGTCAGCAGTTCTTCGAAGGCCAGGCGATGCTGGGCCCAGTGATGACCCAGGGCGAGTTCGTCCACATCGGCATCGGCAGGCGGGTTATGCAGGTAGCGGATTGCATCGGCCAGCGGCGCCAGTTGGTAATCCCGGGCCAGCTCCTTTGGCAGCCAGTCGGGCAGGCTGCTGGGGCCCAGCAGGGTCAGGGTTTGCATGCACAGCTGGCGTAGGCGCTGTTGAGTCAGGCCTTCGGTGAGCGGGTACACCGGGGTCAGGGTTTCATCCACAGGCGGCGGTTCGTCGCCGGTGATGGCGCGGTATTCCGGGTGGTAGATCTCCAGCCCCGAGGCGCCGGGCCGCACTTCACCGTAGCAGCGAATCCGTGTGCCGCGCTTGAGGCCTTCTTTCTGTGCATTGCTGAAATGGTAGAAGCGCAGGCTCAGGCCGCCGGTGCCGTCCTGCATGCGCACGACGAGGCTGCGGCGCCGGCCCATGACCACGTCGGCGCCGCTGACGGTGCCTTCGACGACGGCGTCCTGTCCCGGTCGCAAGTGGCCGATCGGCACCACGCGGGTGCGATCCTGGTAACGCAGCGGCAGGTGAAACAGCACGTCCTGGAGATTTTCCAGGCCGACCTTGGCGAGTTTTTCGGCCATGGCTTCGCCAACACCCTTGAGTGCCGTCACCGACACTTGCGACAACTCGGTCATGGCGTTGCTTAACCCGCCGTTACCGGTGCCGCGGGTTTGGCCACCGAGCACAGGCGAATGGAATCAGCGAGGATTTCAATGGCCTTCGGCCGCGGGAAGCTCGCACGCCAGGCGATGGCCACGGTGCGATAGGGCGCTGGTGGCGACAGCGGGCGAACTTCGATCACACCGGGGGCGTAGTGATGGCTATCGACTGCCGACAGCGGCAGGATCGAAATGCCGAGGCCGGAAGCCACCATGTGACGGATGGTTTCCAGTGAGCTGGACTCCACCGTGGTGTGCTTGGCGCCGTCGTTGCCCTTGGTCAGGGTCGGGCAGGCTTCGAGTACCTGATCGCGGAAGCAATGGCCTTCGCCGAGCAGCAGCAGGCTCTTGTCGTTGAGCAGGCTGGCGTCGATGGTTTCTTTCTGTGTCCACGGGTGCTGGGCCGGCATCAGGACATAGAACGGCTCGTCATAGAGCTGCAAGGTCAGCACGTCGGCTTCGTTGAACGGCAGGGCGATGATGATCGCGTCGAGCTCGCCGTTGCGCAGTTTGTCGCGCAGCACGTGGGTGAAGTTTTCTTCGATGTACAACGGCATCTGCGGGGCAACCCGGTGCAGTTGCGGAATCAGGTGCGGAAACAGGTACGGGCCGACGGTATAGATCGCACCGACCTTCAGGGGGGCGGTGAGCTGGTTCTTGCCGGCCTGGGCCAGTTCGCGGATGCCTTGGGCCTGTTCAAGCACTTTTTGCGCCTGGGCGACGATCCCTTCGCCGACCGGGGTCAAGCGCACGGCGCTTTTGCTGCGCTCGAAAATCAGCACACCGAGTTCGTCTTCAAGCTTTTTCACGCCCACCGACAGGGTTGGCTGGCTGACGTGACAACGCTCGGCGGCATGGCCGAAGTGCTGTTCTTGGGCGAGGGTAACGATGTAGCGTAATTCTGTGAGGGTCATAGCAAGCGTCCATGAAGTTGCAGGCCAAGCATACCGGCTGCAATCGATAGACGCACGTTATCAGACTGTGTGTGCCGCGTGACACAGGGCAATGCAAAAGGCAAAAAAGATCGCAGCCTGCGGCGGCTCCTACACGGGTTACTGCGATCCCTGTAGGAGCTGCCGAAGGCTGCGATCTTTTGATTTGTTGCGTTTACCGCCGACGCTTCTCCAGCGAATAAACAAACGGAGCAACAATTTCGATGGAGCCATTGGTCAGCATGTCTGCCGGTGGCTTGGGCAGCGGTTGCGCGCGGCGGATCATTTCCAGGGTTGCCCGGTCCAGGTCCGCGGTGCCGGAGGCACCCACCAGCTCAAACGACAGCACGTTGCCTTCCCCGTCCACCACAAAGCGCAGCCGGTTCATGCCTTCCTTGCCCCGAGCCTGTGCACTGGCCGGGTACTTCTTGTACTTGGCCAGGTGGGCGAGCAGGGTGCCTTGCCAGCTCGCTTTGGCGGCCAGTTGAGCAGGGGACGGACCCGGCGCAGGCTGGGCGGATTTCTCCGTCGGAGCCGGGGTCGGTGGTGCCTCGCTCGGCTTGGCTTCCGACGGTTTTTCCTTCGGCGGCTCAGGCTTTTTCTCTACCGGCTTGGGCGGTTGCGGTTTCGGCTTGGGTTTGGCCGGCTTGGGCACGGCAATTTCGGCCTTCGGCGCTTCGGCAAGCTTGGGTATCGGCAGTTCTTCAACCGGAGCGGGTGGTTGCGGTGGCGTGACGACCTTCGGCGGTGCAGGCGGTGGCGGAGCGGGAACCGGCGCCAGCTCGACCATCATTGCCTGGGGCGGCAATTCGATGGGCGGGTGGGCGGTCCAGTTCACAGCCAGCGCGATCGCCAGCGCGTGAACGCCCAGCACGATCGCCAGGCTACCGCTGTAACGCGTCAGCTTATGGCGCGTAGTGATCATTTCTTGGCTGCCGTCTCAAGTCCGACCAGGCCCACCTTCAGGTAACCGGCGGCACGCAGATTATCCATCACGCTCATCAGGTCGCCATAATCCACGCCTTTGTCGGCCTGGAAGAAGATCGTCGTGTCTTTCTTGCCCTGGGTCCTTGCGTCGAGCGTGGCGCCCAGTGCTTCGGCCTTCACTTCGTCTTCGCCAAGGAACAGGCGCTGGTCAGCCTTGACGCTGAGGAACACCGGTTTCTCCGGCCGCGGCGCCGGTTTGGCGGTGGACGCAGGCAGGTCGACCTTGATGTCCACGGTGGCCAGCGGAGCCGCCACCATGAAGATGATCAGCAACACCAGCATCACGTCGATGAACGGCGTGACGTTGATTTCGTGGTTTTCGGACAGATCGTCGTCTGCCCCTTCTTTCAAATGCAGGCCCATGGCCGATTACCCCACTTTCACCATGTGCGGATGCGAGCTGCGCTCGGGCTGGTGGTCGAGGTCGCGGCTGACCAGCAGCAGGACTTCTGCCGACGCATCGGATACCTGCGCCTTGTAACCGGCGATGGAGCGGGCGAACACGTTGTAGATCACCACCGCAGGGATCGCTGCAACCAGGCCCAGTGCGGTCGCCAGCAGGGCTTCGGCGATGCCGGGGGCGACGACGGCGAGGTTGGTGGTCTGGGTCTTGGCGATGCCGATGAAGCTGTTCATGATGCCCCATACGGTACCGAACAGGCCGACGAACGGCGCGGTGGAACCGATGGTGGCGAGCACGCCAGTGCCGCTGCTCATGTTGCGACCGCAGGCCGCCACCAGGCGCTCAAGACGGAAGCTGACGCGTTCCTTGATGCCTTCTTTCTCGCGGCTGCTGGCCGACAGATGCATTTCTTCCAGGGCGTCATGAACCAGCAGGTTGGCCAGGGTGCCTGGTTTGGTCGCCGATGCGGCGGCTTCCTTGAGCGTGGCGGCTTTTTTCAGGTGCACGATTTCAGTGCGCAGACGACGCTTGGCACCCATCAGCTCAAAGCCTTTGGCGATCCAGATGGTCCAGGTGATGATCGAGGCGATGGCCAGGCCGATCATCACGATTTTCACGATGATGTCGGCGTTCTGGTACATGCCCCACGGCGACAGGTCATGGGCCATGCCCAGGGTGTTGTCGGCTTCGAGGACTTCGGGAGCGTCTTCACCGATAGCATCTGCCGCTACTGCCTGGGCAGGATCGGTGGCGGCCGGGGTCACTGCCGGAGCGGTATGATCGGTCGGCGCAGGTGCGGCGGCCGCAGCCGGGGTGGCGGGGGCTTGTGCGTCAGCAAAGGTGGCGGTTGGCGCCAGCATCAGGCTGAGTAGCAGGGCGGCCACCGCGCTCCAGGCGCGAGGTCGTTTGGTTGGCGAAGCGGAGAGTTGATTACGTGTCATGCTGGGCCGGACCTGAGAGGAAAAGACAGTTAATGTTCTTCCAGGCCTCGTGAGGCCGAGAACAAAGTGGTCCGCATTATTGCAATTAATTCTTGTTAACAGAAGTAATAGCGTCTCTTTTTTTCCTGTATTGCTAGCCGCTCGTCCATTGCCAGCGCTGGTTTGTCCCTTTTTGAGGAGAGTTTCCTGATGTCCGCACCCTCTGTTTTGATCGCCGGTTGCGGTGATGTCGGCAGTCGCCTGGCCACGCAATTGCTGGCTGGCGGGTGGGAGGTCCATGGTCTGCGCCGTGACGTTTCGCGCCTGCCCGACGGCGTTGTCGGGGTGGCCGGCGACTTGTTCGACAAAGAATGTCCAGCGACCTGGCCGGTCGGTGCGGTGGATTACCTGGTGTATTGCGCGGCCGCCACCGATCACGATGAGGCCGGTTACCGCGCCGCCTATGTCCAGGGCCTGCAGCATGTGCTGGAGTGGCTGGGCGACTATGGGCAGGTGCCTAATCGCCTACTGTTCGTGTCCAGCAGCAGTGTCTACGGCCAGCAGCAGGGCGAGTGGATTGACGAGACGTCGCCAGCCGTGGCGGCGGGTTATTCAGGGCGTGTGATGCTCGAGGCCGAGCAGATTGCGCTCAACAGCGGCATCCCGGCCAGTATCGTGCGATTGACCGGCATCTACGGCCCGGGTCGCGAGTGGTTGCTGACTCAGGTTCGCCGGGGGTATCGCGTGGCGGTCGATCCACCGCTTTACGCCAATCGAATTCATGCCGATGACGCCGCCGGGCTGATGGCCTGTCTGCTCGAGGCGGATCGGCGTGGCGTGGCACTGGATGACGTTTATATAGGCGTTGACGACGCGCCCGCAGCGCTGGCGGATGTGGTGGGCTGGCTGCGTGAATATCTGGGGGTGACCGAATGGGCGGAGGACGCCACTGTGCGCCGTACGGGGAGCAAGCGTTGCAGCAATGCGCGGGCGAGGGCGTTGGGTTGGGTGCCGAAGTATCCGAGTTTCCGCGAAGGTTATGCAGCGATCATTGAAGGGCGTTGCTGATTTGTAAACGCCACAAATCCCTTGTAGGAGCGAGCTTGCTCGCGAAAGCGGCCTAACAGGCAACAAATTGTTGAATGTTATGGCCTCTTCGCGAGCAAGCTCGCTCCTACAGGAGTTATGTGTTGCTTATTGCTTTTCCAGCAACCACTTGCGGTTACCCGGCGTGTACTGGGGCATTTCGTCTGCCTGGGCGGCATTCACGGCCTGGAAAATTTCCAGTTCCTTGCCTTTGCGGGCAAAGATCCAGGGGTTTCCCTGGCCATTGAGCTGCAACCACATGTTGTCGTTGCCACCGCTCATCGACGCACAGTCACCCGCCAGGCACAGGGCATAACGATCGGCTTCCGGCAGCCCGATGACCTGGCCGTCGGCCTGGAATTGCACGCTATTGCCTTCGCCGGGGCCGCTGACGACCTTCCAGCTACCGCCCATGTACGCCGTGTACAGTGCGCGTTCGAAGCTGGCGCCCATCGGTGCACCATCCGGAACCGGAATCGGCGCGCGGTCGAAGACCTGCTCGGGTTCGTTGTCGCTGGCGGCCTGGCTCAGCTGCTTGCCGTCTCGCTTGAGCTCGCTGGCAGAGCTGCCATAAAAGTCGACTTTCCAGGCGCCGGACTGCTCGCCCAGCAACTTGCCTTCGACATTTTCAAAACCATTGGTGTAGCGGGCCTGGCTGGCCTTGGTGTTGACGTCCCACTCCAGGTTCGGACCATAGGCCTGGAGGGCTTCACGCAGGGGGCCGCCTTTGGCCGCAGCATCGATTGCCGCCTGGTTGATCCAGGTGCCACTGATATCACGGTCGGCAGGGTTGCTGGCACAACCGCCCAAGAACAGGGCGACCAGCGAGAGGGCTAGCGCAGCGCGCATGGTGGAATCCTTTCAAAACGCTTTTTTATACATACGGCAGCGGCGCAGCCTTCAAAGGGCTGCGCCGGACGTATTACTCGATGACCAGGATGGCATCCATTTCAACCTGCGAACCCTTTGGCAGGGCGGCTACGCCGATGGCGGCGCGGGCAGGGTATGGCTGGTCGAAGTACTTGCCCATGATCTCGTTGACCTTGGCGAAGTGGCTCAGGTCGGTGAGGAAGATGTTCAGCTTGACGATGTCCTTGAACGAACCGCCAGCGGCTTCAGCCACGGCCTTGAGGTTCTCGAACACCTGGACGGTCTGGGCTTCGAAGCCTTCGACCAGCTCCATGGTTTTTGGGTCCAGGGGAATCTGGCCCGACATGTAGACGGTGTTGCCAGCCTTGATCGCCTGGGAGTAAGTGCCGATGGCGGCCGGGGCCTTGTCGCTGGTGATAACAGTCTTGGTCATGAATGACTCCTTGTAAGGGGATGGCTTAGGCGCGCATGCGGGTGATGCGAATCACCCCGGTCAGGGCGCGCAGTTTCTTGATCACGCGGGCCAGGTGCACACGGTCGTGTACGCTGACCACCAGTTGGACCACGCTGATGCGACCATCGCGTTCATCCATGCTGATTTTCTCGATGTTGCCGTCGGCCGCGTTGACGCTGCTGGCCAGCAGGGCGATCAGGCCGCGCTGGTGTTCCAGCTCGACGCGCAGTTCGACGTTGAATTCGCCGGTGACATCCTTGGCCCACGAGAGCTGGATGCATTTTTCCGGGTTGTGGCGGATTTCGCTGATGTTGCGGCAGTTGTCCAGGTGCACGACCATGCCTTTGCCGGCGGACAGGTGGCCGACAATCGGGTCGCCCGGGATCGGCGTGCAGCACTTGGCGTAGCTGAGGACCAGGCCTTCGGTGCCACGAATTGCCAGCGGGCCTTCCGGACTTGGCAACTGCTCGCCCTCGCCCAGCAGGCGCCGAGCCACCACATAGGCCATACGATTGCCCAGGCCGATGTCTTCGAGCAAATCTTCGATCAGTTCCAGGCGGTACTCGGCGAGCATCGCCTTGACGCGCTCTGCCGGGATTTTTTCCAGCGAGCTGTCGAAACCGTTGAGCACCTTGTTCAGCAGGCGTTCGCCCAGGCTGATGGACTCGGAACGGCGCTGCAGTTTCAGCGCATGGCGAATGTGCGTGCGCGCCTTGCCGGTGACCACGAAGTTGAGCCACGCCGGGTTCGGCCGTGCGCCCGGAGCGCTGACGATCTCGACCGTGGAACCGCTTTGCAGCGGTTCGGACAGCGGCGCGAGGCGGCGGTTGATCCGGCAGGCAATGCAGCTGTTGCCGACGTCGGTGTGCACCGCGTAGGCAAAGTCGACCGCCGTGGAGCCCTTGGGCAGCTCCATGATCCGGCCTTTGGGCGTGAACACGTAGACCTCGTCCGGGAACAGGTCGATCTTCACGCTCTCGATGAATTCCAGCGAGTTGCCGGCACGTTGCTGCATTTCCAGCACGCCTTTGACCCACTGGCGCGCACGGGCGTGGGTGCCTTTTGGCTGCTCGTCGCCGCTGGATTTGTACAGCCAGTGGGCAGCGATGCCGTTGTTGGCCATCTCTTCCATTTCACGGGTGCGGATCTGGATCTCGATCGGTACGCCATGCATGCCGAACAGCGTGGTGTGCAGCGACTGATAGCCGTTGGCCTTGGGGATCGCGATGTAATCCTTGAAGCGCCCCGGTAATGGTTTGTACAAATTATGTACAGCGCCCAGTACGCGGTAGCAGGTATCGACCTTGTCGACGATGATCCGGAACGCATACACGTCCATGATCTCGTTGAAGGCCCGGCGCTTGCCGCGCATCTTCTTGTAGATACCGTAGAGGTGTTTTTGGCGACCGCTGACCTCGCCCTGGATGCCATCGATGGCCAGGCAGTGGCTGAGGGATTCTTCGATCTTGTTGACGATTTCCTTGCGGTTACCCCTGGCGCGCTTGACTGCCTGGTAGATCCGCGCGGAACGCATCGGGTGCATGGCCTTGAAGCCGAGGTCTTCGAATTCTATGCGGATGGCGTGCATGCCCAGCCGGTTGGCGATGGGCGCATAGATTTCCAGGGTTTCCTTGGCGATGCGCCGGCGCTTTTCGCCAGACAGCACTTCCAGCGTGCGCATGTTGTGCAGGCGGTCAGCCAGCTTGACCAGGATCACGCGAATGTCGCGGGCCATGGCCATGGCCATTTTCTGGAAGTTTTCAGCCTGGGCTTCGGCCTTGGTCTCGAAGTTCATCTGGGTCAATTTGCTGACCCCGTCGACCAGTTCGGCCACGGTTTCGCCAAATTGCGCTTGCAGCGCTTCCTTGGCAATGCCGGTGTCTTCGATCACGTCATGCAGCATGGCCGCCATCAGGCTCTGATGGTCCATGTGCATGTCGGCAAGAATATTCGCCACCGCAAGGGGATGCGTGACGTACGCCTCGCCGCTACGGCGGCGTTGGCCGTCGTGGGCTTGTTCGGCGTAGAAATACGCTCGGCGGACCAGGTTGACCTGGTCTTTGCCGAGGTAGGTCGATAAGCGATCGGCGAGGGCGTCTATGCTCGGCATGATGTCTCCTGCCGTAAGCTTTTATCCCGCGCCGTGCTACGTCGACCAGGCATAGGCTTAGACGGCCTCGTTGGACTCGTCCTCGAATGCAGCGAAAAGCGGTTCATCTTCAACGATTTCGGCTTCTGCGATAGCTGCGTAGTCGATCAGGCCTTCAGCGATTTCACGCAGGGCGACGACGGTAGGCTTGTCGTTTTCCCATGCTACTTTCGGCTCTTTGCCGCCGGTGGCCAGTTGACGGGCACGCTTGGTAGAGAGCATGACCAGCTCAAAGCGGTTATCCACGTGTTCTAGGCAGTCTTCAACGGTTACGCGGGCCATGGTCTTCCTCGTAGCAAATGCAATATGCGCGCTGCCCGGATGGGCAAGCGGACTCAACAGTTTAAAAAATCACCAGCGATTAGGGAAGCGCTGATTTTTTGACCAAGCCCTTCAACGCGCTGCAAGTGCCAATGTAAAGCCCTTGCAGCTGTTTTGGGAAGCCCTCTTTAGCCGAGCAATTCAGCCAGCAATTTGCCAAAACGTTGCTGCTGGCGTTTCTGCTGCAGCTGATTGGCGCGGAAAATCGCCTTCAGATCGTGCAGCGCGTGGGCGAAATCGTCGTTGATGACCAGGTAGTCGTAGTCGACGTAGTGGCTCATTTCGCTGACGGCTTCGCGCATCCGGCCGTCAATGATCTCGTCACTGTCCTGGCCACGGTTGGTCAGGCGCTGGTGCAGTGCCTGCAATGACGGCGGAAGAATGAAGATCGAGCGGGCCTGGGGCATCAGCTTGCGCACCTGCTCGGCGCCTTGCCAGTCGATTTCCAGAATCAGGTCGTGGCCTTCATCCAGGGTCTGTTGCAGGTGGCTTTGCGAAGTGCCGTAGAGATTGCCGAATACTTCGGCGCGCTCGAGGAAATCGCCGTGCTCGATCATCTTCACGAACTCGCTGCGGTCGACGAAGTGATAGTTCACGCCATTCACTTCACCGGGACGCATGGTGCGGGTGGTGTGGGAGACCGAGACGCGGATTTCCGGATCGGCGTCGGTCAGGGCCTTGACCAGGCTGCTCTTGCCCGCGCCGGAAGGGGCGGAAATGATGTACAGGGTGCCAGTGCTGTGGGTCATGTCGGGGTTGCCTTACTCAATATTCTGCACTTGTTCGCGCATCTGCTCGATCAACACCTTGAGGTTGACCGCAGCCTGGGTGCTGCGCGGGTCGAAGGCTTTGGAGCCCAGTGTGTTGGCTTCGCGGTTGAGCTCCTGCATCAGGAAGTCCAGGCGCCGCCCGGCGGCACCGCCGGACTTGAGCACCCGACGAACTTCGATGATGTGAGTGCTCAGGCGATCCAGTTCTTCGGCGACGTCGCTTTTCTGCGCGAGCATGACCATTTCCTGCTCCAGGCGCTGCGGGTCCATCTCGGCCTTCATGTCGGCGAAACGGTCGAGCACTTTCTGGCGCTGGGTGGCGAGCATTTGCGGAACGAGCTCGCGCAGGGTCACCACGTCTTCTTCGATGGACGACAGGCGCTCGTTGATCAGTCGCGCCAGCTCCGCGCCTTCGCGCTCGCGGCCGGCCTTGAGTTCCTTGAGGCCCTGGTTGAACAGTGCCAATGCCTCGGCGTTCAGCGCTTGCGGGTCGCTTGCATCGCCCACCAGTACGCCGGGCCACGCCAGGACTTCGAGCGGGTTCAGCGCCGCCGGATTCTTGATCAGGCTGGCGATCGTCTCGGCGGCTGCAACCAGTTGCGCCGCGCGTGCCTGATCCACTTGCAACGCTTTGCCGGTGTTCTCCTCGGTGAAGCGCAGGGTGCATTCGAGCTTGCCCCGCGATACGCCCTGGCGCAAGGCTTCACGGACGCCGCCTTCAAGGTCGCGAAAGGATTCCGGCAGGCGCAGGTGGGGTTCGAGGTAACGGCTGTTGACCGAGCGCAGTTCCCAGCTCAGGGTGCCCTGGACCCCGGCTTTCTCGACGCGGGCAAAGGCGGTCATGCTGTGCACCATGGAGGGACCTCGCAATGCAGATCGGCGCGCAACTGACGTTCCGCCGATCCGATATCAATGAATTTAAGCTGACGGGCAGCAAAGGCGCAGGATTGTAGCGCAGTGGCGTGGATGCGCCCAAACACAGGGTGTTACAAAGGCCTGCTCGTCGTCGGTTGCGGGCCGTGCAGAGCCTTCGCTGGTCCGAGGATTTTTTTAGAAGTGCCCAGTCGGGGCTGGCGGCTCTATAATGCTCCGCAGTTTTCCGTCCCCGTACAGGTATCCCTTATGAAACGTCCAAGTGGTCGCGCTGCCGATCAGCTCCGCTCGATCCGCATTACCCGCAACTACACCAAACACGCCGAGGGATCCGTGCTGGTCGAGTTCGGCGACACCAAGGTCATCTGCACCGTCAGCGTCGAGAACGGCGTGCCGCGGTTCCTCAAGGGCCAGGGCCAGGGCTGGTTGACGGCCGAGTACGGCATGCTGCCGCGCGCCACTGGCGAGCGTAACCAGCGTGAAGCCAGCCGCGGCAAGCAAGGCGGGCGTACCCTGGAAATCCAGCGCCTGATCGGCCGTTCCCTGCGCGCTGCGCTGGACATGTCCAAGCTGGGCGACGTCACCCTGTACGTTGACTGCGACGTGATCCAGGCTGACGGCGGTACACGCACCGCGTCCATCACCGGCGCCATGGTTGCCCTGGTCGATGCCTTGAAAGTGATCAAGAAGCGTGGCGGCCTCAAAGGTGGCGACCCGCTCAAGCAAATGATCGGCGCGGTGTCGGTGGGCATGTACCAGGGCGAACCTGTGCTCGACCTCGACTACCTGGAAGACTCGGCTGCCGAGACCGACCTGAACGTGGTGATGACCAGCACTGGCGGCTTCATCGAAGTCCAGGGCACTGCCGAAGGCGCGCCGTTCCAGCCTGAAGAGCTGAACGCCATGCTGGAACTGGCGAAAAAAGGCATGAACGAAATCTTCGATCTGCAAAAGGCTGCACTGGCTGACTGATCGAATGGCCACGGACAAGGAGGACGCCATGGGTGACGAGCAACAGTTGCTTCCCGCACCGAGCAAAGAAGTTCGGCAGTGGGCAATGTTTTGTCACTTGTCCGCCTTGCTGGGCATCTGGATTCCGTTCGGCACGCTGCTCGGCCCGCTGGTCCTGTGGCAGATGAAGCGCGAGATGGACCCGTTCATCGACGCACAGGGCAAGGAGGCGCTGAACTTTCAGATCACCGTCGCCATTGCTTCTGCCATTTGCCTGCTGCTGATGCTGGTGATCATCGGGTTTTTCCTGTTTGGGCTGGTGGCGATCGGGGCGCTGGTCTTGACCATCATTGGCGGCGTAAAAGCCAATGAAGGGGTGCCTTATCGGTATCCGTTCACCTGGCGGCTGATCAAGTAACCCAGAAAAGAATCTCGATTTAAAATGAATGCCCCGACCTGTCGGGGTATTTTTTTAAACTCAATTTAGTCACAAACTGCAATGGTTCAATACGGGCCATGTGCTTGGCAATGAGACTTGGCGATTGTTAAAGTCCGCACTAAGTTATATTCACTAAGAAATATTTCGATACATTCAGACCATTGAGGGTCCCTGAATCTAAAACAAATCAGTGTTGAGATGAATCAACCTGTTCATGCGGCGTGTCCAGGTAAAAAGTTCGCCCATGAATGTAATTCAAGGAAACCATTAATGATTGAGCTCGATTTTTATGGAACACTTGTCGCCGCCTCTTTAGTTTTGTTATTGGGGCGCGGTCTCGTTGCACGTTTCGGTTTTTTACGCACTTATAATATCCCGGAACCTGTAGCTGGCGGCCTGGTGGTGGCCCTGGTTCTTTTGTTTTTGCGAGGCCTTGATGTTCAAGTTAGATTTGATACCTCGCTGCAAACTCCGTTGATGTTGGCGTTTTTTGCCACCATTGGCTTGAGTGCAGACTTCGCCAGCCTGAAGAAGGGCGGACGCGTAGTGGGGATTTTCCTGCTGGCGGTCACCGGACTACTGGTGGTCCAGAATGCCATGGGCATCGGACTCGCAACGACTCTGGGGCTCGATCCTTTGATGGGCTTGCTGACAGGCTCGGTTACCTTGGCCGGCGGCCACGGTACGGGTGCTGCGTGGGGAGCGACGTTCAGTGAGAAGTTCGGACTGGCGTCCGCTTCTGAACTGGCGATGGCCTCTGCGACCTTTGGCTTGGTGCTGGGAGGTTTGATTGGTGGGCCTGTTGCTCGCCTGCTCATCAACAGGGTTCAGGCACCTGGCCTTGAGCAAGATAAGCCACGGCTGCCAAAGGGCTTCGAGCAGCCGAATAAAGAGCGCTCGATCACGGCCTTTTCGTTCATCGAGACACTCGCACTGATTTCGGTCAGCTTGCTGGCAGGCTCCCTTCTCAATGGCCTGCTACACGAAACCGCGTTTGAATTGCCGACTTTCGTTTGCGTATTGTTTGTGGGCGTACTTTTACGCAACGGGCTTTCAGCGCTTGGTGTGTATCAGGTGTTTGAGCGTGAAGTTTCGGTGCTGGGGAATGTCAGCCTGTCACTGTTTCTGGCGATCGCCTTGATGTCGCTCAAGTTGTGGGACTTGGCGGCACTTGCTTTGCCTTTCTTCATTATCTTGGCCGTGCAAACTTTGGTCATGGCACTGTTTGCGATATTCGTGACGTTCAGGGTCATGGGCAGTAACTACGATGCGGCCGTATTGGCGGCAGGGCATTGCGGTTTCGGACTGGGGGCTACGCCAACTGCTATCGCCAACATGCAAGCGGTGACACAGCGCTACGGACCATCTCAAATAGCGTTCCTGGTGGTGCCAATGGTGGGTGCTTTCTTCATCGACATCATTAATGTAATTGTAATAAAGATGTACCTTGCTCTGCCGTTATTTGCCGCTGCCTGAAGTTCACGTTACATCCGGCCATAAAAAATGCCCGTATCTTGCGATACGGGCATTTTCCTTTACCGGCCAGACTCAGATAGTCAGCGTCCAGTCGTAGTCCACGATCAACGGCGCGTGTTGCGAGAACCGTGGCTGACGTGGCAGGCGCGCACTGCGTACGAAGCGGCGCAGGCCCGGGGTCAGGATCTGGTAATCGAAGCGCCAGCCGAGGTTGAGCATTTCGGCCTGTTCGTTATCCGGCCACCAGCTGTACTGATCACCTTCACGGCTGACTTCGCGCAGGGCGTCGACATAACCCATGTTGCCGACAATCTCGTCCATCCAGGCCCGTTCAGGCGCCAGGAAGCCCGGAGATTGCTGGCTGTCACGCCAGTTCTTGATGTCCAGTTTCTGTTGCGCCACGTACAGCGAGCCACAATAAATGTACTCGCGGCGTTTGCGCCGCTGCTTGTCCAGGTATTTGGCGAAGTCGTCCATGAGCTTGAACTTCTGGTTCAAGTCCTCATCGCCGTTCATCCCGGAAGGAAGCAACAGGGTTGCAATACTGACTTTGTCGAAATCTGCTTGCAGGTAGCGCCCGTAGCGGTCCGCCGTCTCGAAACCGAGACCGCTGATGACAGCCTTCGGTTGCAACCGCGAGTACAAAGCCACGCCGCCTTGGGCGGGAACTTCGGCGTCGCAGGCATAAAGGAAGTATCCATCCAGTTGGAAGGCTGGATCGTCCAGTTCAAAGGCGGAGGCACGGGTGTCCTGCAGGCAGATGACGTCGGCATTCTGTGCCTGCAGCCAACTGAGCAAACCTCGCTCGACTGCAGCCTGAATACCATTGACGTTCACACTGATGATCCGCATAAATGGCCCCAAAAATCGCGTGCGTGTATGATACACGGCGTCAACCTAATTAGCTAAATCCGTGGTATTTGGGGTTTTTTTCATGCAAGCGTATCAGCGCGATTTCATTCGTTTTGCCATCGATCGCGGCGTTTTGCGCTTCGGTGAGTTCACCCTGAAGTCCGGGCGCACCAGTCCTTACTTCTTCAATGCGGGCCTGTTCAATTCGGGTTCGGCCCTGGCGCAGCTGGGTCGTTTCTACGCCGCAGCCATTGCCGAAAGCGGCATTGCCTTCGATGTCCTGTTCGGCCCGGCCTACAAAGGCATCCCGCTGGCGGCAACCACCGCCGTTGCACTGGCCGAGCATCACAACCGTGACCTGCCATGGTGCTTCAATCGCAAGGAAGCCAAGGCCCACGGTGAAGGCGGCAGCCTGGTCGGCGCACCGCTGACCGGCGAAGTGCTGATCATCGACGACGTGATCACGGCCGGCACCGCGATCCGCGAAGTGATGCAGATCATCGCTTCCCAGGACGGCGCCAAGGCGGCCGGCGTGCTGATCGCCCTGAACCGCCAGGAGCGTGGCAACGGTGAATTGTCAGCGATCCAGGAAGTGGAGCGTGATTTCGGTATTCCGGTGATCAGCATCGTTTCGCTGAACCAGGTACTGGAATTCCTGGCCGACGATCCGCAGCTCAAGCAACACCTGCCAGCCGTAGAAGCCTACCGCGCCCAATTCGGCGTGTAACACGGTCCCCCGCAGGCAAAAAAAGACCCCGTTCAGCCAAGCCGAACGGGGTCTTTTTTGTGGGTGCTGCTTATGGACGCTTGCGATTGCTGATCAAGGTGCCCACACCGGTGTCGGTGAAGATTTCCAACAGGATCGCGTTAGGCACACGACCGTCAATGATCAGCGAGCTGCCCACGCCGCCCTGGACCGCTTCCAGTGCACAACGGATCTTTGGCAGCATGCCGCCATAGATCGTGCCGTCGGCGATCAGGTCGTCGACCTGCTGGGTGGTCAGGCCGGTCAGGACCGTGCCCGATTTGTCCATCAGGCCCGCGATATTGGTCAGCAACATCAGTTTCTCGGCTTTCAGCGCCTCGGCCACCTTGCCGGCCACCAGGTCGGCGTTGATGTTGTACGACTCGCCATTGGCGCCCACGCCGATTGGCGCGATCACCGGGATGAAATCACCTTTGACCAGCAGGTTCAGCAGATCGGTATTGATACCGACTACTTCGCCGACATGGCCGATATCGATGATCTCCGGGGTGGTCATCTCCGGCGTCTGGCGGGTGACGGTGAGCTTCTTCGCACGAATCAGCTCGGCGTCCTTGCCGGTCAGGCCGATGGCGCTGCCGCCGTGACGGTTGATCAGGTTGACGATGTCCTTGTTGACCTGGCCACCGAGGACCATCTCGACCACGTCCATGGTCGCGGCATCGGTCACGCGCATGCCGTCGACAAAGTGGCTCTCGATCGACAGGCGCTTGAGCAGATCACCGATTTGCGGGCCGCCGCCGTGAACCACGACCGGGTTGATACCCACGGCCTTCATCAACACGATGTCGCGGGCGAAGCCGGTCTTGAGCTCCTCGCTTTCCATCGCGTTGCCGCCGTATTTGATCACCAGTGTCTTGCCGACATAGCGGCGAATGTAAGGCAGCGCTTCGGACAGGACCTTGGCGGTGTTGGCGGCGGCTTCGCGTTCGAGGGTCATTCAGGGCTCCGGGTGAATCAGAACGGTAGTTGGAGATCAGGTGCAACACGCTTCAACTGGGCGTGGAAAACGTCCTTGATGCGTTGCAATTCAGCCTCGTCATCGGCCTCGAAACGCAGGACCAGCACCGGTGTGGTGTTGGAGGCGCGAACCAGGCCCCAGCCTTTGGCATAGTCGACTCGCACGCCGTCGATAGTGGTCAGGTCGGCGCCTTCGCCCCACTTCGCGTCGTGCAATGCATCAATGATGCTGAATTTGCTCTCTTCGGTCACATGGATATTGATCTCTGGCGTAGAAATATCGTTCGGGAAGGTCGCGAACAGCTCCTCCGCCGTGGATTTTTCCTTGCTGAGGATTTCCAGCAACCGCGCGGCGCTGTAGATGCCGTCGTCGAAACCGAACCAGCGCTCCTTGAAGAAGATGTGCCCGCTCATTTCGCCGGCCAACAGGGCGCCGGATTGTTTCATTTTCTTCTTGATCAACGAATGACCGGTCTTCCACATCAGCGGACGACCACCGTATTCCTTGATCAGCGGGATCAGGCGGCGGGTGCATTTGACGTCGAAGATGATTTCCGCATTCGGGTTGCGCGCTACCACGTCGCGGGCGAACAGCATCAGCAGGCGATCCGGGAAGACGATGCTGCCGGTGTTGGTCACTACGCCGACGCGGTCGCCGTCGCCGTCGAAAGCCAGGCCGATATCAGCGTTGGTTTCCTTGACCTTGGCGATCAGGTCGACGAGGTTTTCAGGCTTACCCGGGTCCGGGTGATGGTTGGGGAAGTTGCCATCGACTTCACAGAACAACGGGATGACTTCGCAGTTCAGCGCTTCGATCAATTGCGGGGCGATCACGCCGGCCGCGCCGTTGCCGCAGTCCACCACGACTTTCAGGCGGCGGGCCAGCTTGATGTCCTGGACGATTTCGGTGGTGTAGCGGTCGAGGATTTCGACCTGGGTGATGCTGCCCTTGCCGCTGGTCAGGTTGTTGGTCTTGAGGCGGTCATGCAGGGCCTGGATCTGTTCATTGGCCAGGGTATCGCCGGCAATGACAATCTTGAAACCGTTGTAATTCGATGGGTTGTGGCTGCCGGTGAGCATCACGCCGGACTTGCCAGCCAGCACATTGGCCGCGTAGTACAGCGCCGGGGTCGGCACCAGGCCGACGTCGCTGACATGGCAACCGCTGTCGGCCAGGCCCTGGATCAGTTGTTCAACCAGCTCCGGGCCGGACAGGCGACCGTCACGGCCAACGGAAACGTTCGGTTCATCCTGGGCCAGGCTCTGGGCACCGATGGCGCGACCGAGCCAGTAAGCCGTTTCGGCGTTGAGAAATTCCGGGACTGTGCCGCGTATGTCATAGGCGCGGAAAATGCTGTCGGGGAACTTGGGGGCAACGCGCACTGGGGTGCTCATCTGGGGTAATGCTCCATCTTGAAAGTGGCTGGACAGGCCGGCGAATGACTCGCCGGCAGGTTCAAACTGAAAGGTATGACGGCGTTTTTCGCGCAGAGTTCGTGGTGCGAAAAGGCCATGCCAGCGACGCGAGCGGCTTTTTGGCCGATCAATCCCTTGATTTCAGGCGTGTAGATAAGGTGTCAGTGGCTTCCGGAATGACCGAAACCGCCGGTACCGCGCTGGGTCTCGACGAACTCTTCGACCATCTCGAAATGTGCCTGCACCACCGGTACCAGCACCAGTTGCGCCAGGCGTTCGCCGACGGCCATGGTGAAATCGGTCTGGCCACGGTTCCAGCACGAGACCATCAGCGGACCCTGGTAGTCGGAGTCGATCAGCCCGACCAGGTTGCCCAGGACGATGCCGTGCTTATGGCCCAGGCCGGAGCGCGGCAGGATCAGCGCCGCCAGGTTCGGGTCGCCGATGTAGACCGACAGGCCAGTGGGGATCAGTACGGTTTCACCCGGCTTGATCACGATGTCCTGCTCCAGCATGGCGCGCAGGTCGAGGCCGGCGGAGCCTGGCGTGGCGTACTGCGGCAGCGGGAATTCGGTACCGATGCGGGGGTCGAGGATCTTGGCTTGCAAAGCGTGCATGTAAATTAAACCTGGTTCAGACGTTCGGCGATAAAAGTGATCAGCTGGCGAGCAATCTTGCTCTTGCTGGTCTGGGCGAAAAGTGTGGCGTGAAGCTCACGGTCGATCACGCTGCAGGCGTTTTCTTCGCTGTTGAAGCCAATGCTCGGGTTGGCGACGTCGTTGGCGACGATCAAATCGAGGTTCTTGTCTTTCAGCTTGCGGGCAGCGTAATCGAGCAGGTGTTCGGTCTCGGCGGCGAAACCGACACTGAACGGACGGTCGGGGCGTGTGGCGATGCTGGCCAGGATGTCCGGGTTGCGTACCATTTGTAGCAACAAGCCGTCGCCGTTCGTAGGATCTTTCTTGAGTTTCTGTGGGGCGACGACTTCCGGGCGGTAGTCCGCGACTGCTGCGGAGGCGATAAACAAGTCGCAGGGAATCGCCGCTTCACACGCGGCGAGCATGTCGCGGGCGCTGACGACGTCGATGCGCGTAACACGATCCGGCGTTGGCAGATGCACCGGGCCGGTGATCAGGGTGACGCGGGCGCCGGCTTCAACCGCCGCTTCGGCCAGGGCAAAGCCCATTTTTCCTGAGCTGTGGTTGGTGATGTAGCGCACCGGGTCGATGTTTTCCTGGGTCGGGCCGGCGGTGATCAACACGTGCTTGCCGGTCAGGGCCTGGCGCTGGAAGCAGTCTGCCGCGCATTGGGCAAGTTCCGTGGCTTCGAGCATGCGCCCCAGGCCAATGTCACCGCAGGCCTGGCTGCCGGAGGCCGGACCGAAGGCTTTGATGTCACGGCTTTCGAGGGTTTGCAGATTGGCTTGGGTGGCCGGGTCGCGCCACATGGCCTGGTTCATCGCCGGTGCGACGGCAACCACGGCGTCGGTCGCCAGTACCAGCGTGGTCAGCAGGTCATCGGCAATGCCTTGGGCCAGTCGCGCGATCAGATCGGCGGTGGCGGGGGCGATCAGCACCAGATCGGCCCATTTGGCCAGTTCGATGTGGCCCATCGCGGCCTCGGCCGCCGGGTCCAGCAGGTCCAGGTGGACCGGGTGCCCGGACAGGGCCTGCATGGTCAGTGGCGTGATGAACTCAGCACCGCCACGGGTCATGACCACGCGCACTTCCGCGCCCTGATCGATCAGGCGGCGAACCAGGTCGGCGCTCTTGTAGGCAGCGATACCGCCGCCGACGCCCAGAACAATGCGTTTCCGATACAGCCGCTGCATAGGCCTGCCTTTCATTTCGTTGATGACTGCGTTGCGATACCCCCTCCCCAGGAGTGAAATCGCCCGCAAAAAAGATGGGCTACGATATCACAGCGACCGCTACGGAACAGCGGCGCCCACAGACAGGGAGGTGCTATGAGTATTCGCGATTGGCCGTCGGCGGAACGGCCGCGGGAGAGGTTGCTTGAACAAGGCTCGGGAAGTCTTTCGGATGCCGAGTTGCTGGCGATATTTTTACGCACCGGCGTTGTGGGTAAAAGCGCTGTGGATCTGGCGCGACACCTGTTGACTCAGTTTGGCAGCCTGCGTTTGTTGCTGGAGGCTGATCAGGAAACGTTCAGCAAACAGTTGGGGCTCGGGCCGGCGAAATTTGCGCAGCTGCAGGCTGCTCAAGAAATGAGCAGACGCCACCTGGCCGAGCGGGCGCGGGACAAGTCGGCGCTGGAAAACCCGCAGGCGGTGCGTGACTACCTCAAATCGATGCTGCGCCATGAGCCCCACGAGGTGTTCGGCTGCCTGTTTCTCGACTCCAGGCATCAGGTACTGGGATTTGAGGTGCTGTTCCGTGGCTCGATCGACAACACCAGCGTCCATCCGCGGCAAGTGGTCAAGCGTGCCCTGGCGCACAATGCGGCGGCATTGATCCTCTGCCACAACCATCCGTCGGGCAACACTGACCCCAGCCAGGCCGACAGGGTGCTGACCAAGCGCCTGCAAAAGGCGCTGGACCTTATCGATGTACGGGTACTCGACCATTTCATCATCGGCGACGGCGATCCGTTGTCGATGGCCGAGTATGGCTGGATGTAGGAGATAGTCGGGGCGAGCGAAACCCATGTGGGAGCGGGCTTGCTCGCGAAGGCGGTGTATCAGTCAGCATTGATGGCGACTGACTCTCCCTCTTCGCGAGCAAGCCCGCTCCCACAGGGTTTTGTGTGCGGCGGCTATTACTTGATGTTGACCTTGGAGTAGTCCTGCCGCCCGAACGGGCTGACCGAATACCCCTCGACATCCTTGTTCGTCAGCGCGAAGGCAGTCGGATGAGCCAGCGGCAGCCACAGCGCCTGTTGCTGGATCTGCGTCTGGGCCTGCTCATAGAGTTTGGTGCGCACGCCTTGCTCGCCGGTGGTTTTGCCGGCGCTGATCAACTTGTCCAGGTCCTGGTTGCAATAGCGGGCAAAGTTGGTGCCGGACTTGACCGCAGCACAGGAAAACTGCGGCGTGAGGAAGTTGTCAGGGTCGCCGTTGTCACCGGCCCAGCCCATGAACAGCAGGTCGTGTTCACCGGCCTTGGCGCGGCGGATCAGCTCGCCCCATTCGATCACGCGAATTTCCGCCTGAATGCCGATTTCCGCCAGGTCGGACTGAAGCATCTGGGCACCCAGGCTCGGGTTGGGGTTCAGCAGGCTGCCGGACGGGCGGGTCCATATCGTGGTCTGGAAGCCGTCCTTGAGCCCGGCCTTGGCCATCAGCGCCTTGGCCTTCTCGATGTCATGGGGGTAGCCCGGCAAGGCTTTCGCGTAGCTCCAGGTGTTGGGCGGGTAGGGGCCGTTGGCGGGTTCGGCGGTGTCCTCGAACACAGCCTTGACGTAGTTGGCCTTGTCGAAGGCGAGGTTGATCGCCTGGCGCACTTCAGGTTTGTCCAAGGGCGGGTGCTGACTGTTGATGGCGACGAACGCGGTCATGAAGGCGTCAGTTTTTTCGACTTTCAAGGTCGGTTCTTTCAGCGCGGCCTGGACATCCAGCGGTTTGGGCGACAGGGCGATCTGGCATTCATTGCGGCGCAGTTTCTGCAGGCGCACGTTGGCGTCAGGGGTGATGGCAAAGATCAGCGGGTCGACAGAGGGCTTGCCGCCGAAGTACTCGGCATTGGCCTTGTAGCGAACGGTGGCGTCCTTCTGGAAGCGCGTGAATACGAACGGGCCGGTGCCGATCGGCTGGCTGTTGAGCTTCTCCGGCGTGCCGGCCTTCATTAGCTTGTCGGCGTACTCAGCCGAGTAGATCGAAGCGAACCCCATGCTCAGGGTGGCGAGGAAGGTGGAGTCCGGGTGATCCAGGGTAAAGCGAACAGTCAGAGGGTCCAGCGCATCGATCTTCTTGATCAGCGCAGGCAATTGCATCGATTGCGCGTGGGGAAAGCCGCTCTGGGCGACTTTGTGCCATGGGTTGGCCGGGTCGAGCATGCGGTCGAAGCTGAACTTCACGTCCTCGGCGGTCAATTCGCGCGTCGGGTTGAAATAGTCGGTGCGGTGAAATTTAACCTGCGGGTGCAACTTGAAGACGTAGCTCAGGCCATCAGGGGTGACCTCCCAGCTGTCCGCGAGGCTGGCGACCACTTTGCCGCTGGCGGTGTCGAAATCCACCAGGCGGTTCATCAACACGTCGGCCGAGGCGTTGGTGGTGGTCAGCGAGTTGTATTGCACCACATCGAACCCTTCCGGGCTGGCCTCGGTGCAGACGCTCAGGGCGGCGGCGAAGGCCTGTGGGCCCAGCAGGAGCGGGGCAAGCAACAGCGGTAGGGCAGCGAGGCGCATGGTCGGGTTCCTTTACAGATCGAAGGCCCATCTGCAAGTGCAGTCTGGAAAAGGCTTACCCTAGTGGCTGGATTGCAAATGACTATCCCCTTTTTCGATTTCAGGGGACTATAGCCGATCGATTCGGGTGAGCACGGGTTGGAAAAAAGCTGGATCTTGCCGGTCGAGCGAATTCTCTGCGACGAGCGGTAGAAATCGACGGCAGCCTTGATCCAAGGCGCCTGGCGCCTGAAAAACGGGTTTTTTATCAACTCAACGCACACCGAATGTTGTTGCTCTCGAGTCTTTCTGGTATAAAGCAGCGCTCTTTTCTAGGGGCCCGGTTCCTTCGTTTGTAGGTGTAGCCGGTAAGACCCTTAAAGAAACGCGGCGCCTGGCGCCAAATGACTGAGAGATTAAGCGGCCAACCCATGCCGGGTTGGGCATGTGGTTTTAGAGGGCTGAGGCATGTCGAGAGTCTGTCAAGTTACCGGTAAGGGTCCGGTGACTGGGAATAACATTTCCCACGCAAATAACAAAACCCGTCGTCGTTTCCTGCCGAACCTGCAGCATCACCGCTTCTGGGTTGAAGAAGAGAAACGTTTCGTGCGTCTGCGCGTATCTGCCAAAGGCATGCGTATCATCGACAAGCGTGGCATCACTGTCGTGCTGGCCGAAATCCGCGCCGCTGGCAAGATCTAAGGGAGCTAATCATGCGTGAATTGATTCGTTTGATTTCGAGCGCCGGTACTGGTCACTTCTACACTACCGACAAGAACAAGCGCACTACCCCGGACAAAATCGAGATCAAGAAATTTGATCCGGTTGTTCGCAAGCACGTGATCTACAAGGAAGGCAAAATCAAGTAATTGATTTTTCCCGACTTACGAAAAAGGCCCGTATCGCGAGATACGGGCCTTTTTTGTTGCCTGTGGTTTGTGTGTTGCCTGTCAGGGCCCCTTCGCGAGCAAGCCCGCTCCCACATTTGAGCGCTGTGGACCCGGACAAATGTGGGAGAGGGCTTCCCTGGCAACAAAAATCCTCAGGCCTTCTGCTCAAACGCCACATAGATCTTGCGGCACGGCTCCAGCACTTCCCAGGTACCGCGGAACCCGGCCGGGATCACGAAGCGATCGCCCGCGCGCACGGTTTTGCTGTTGCCGTCGTTGTCGCGCAGCACGGAAACGCCCTGGACGATTTCGCAGTATTCATGCTCGGTGAAATTCACCAGCCACTGGCCGACGGCGCCTTCCCACACGCCGGCATTCAGTTGGCCGCAAGGACTGTTGTAGTGGTTGTACACTGCTTGTTCGGGATCGCCCTTGAGGACTTTTGCCGGGTCTGGGCGATAGCGTTCGACGGCCGTGGTGGCCTGGCTGAAGTCGACGATGTTCTGGATGCTCATTGTTGTATTCCCCCGTCATTGCGGTGCGAGTGGTTGGTAATGCCGAAGTCTATGTTTATTAAAATGAACATCGCAAGGCCGTTTGCCGGCGTTATGTCAAATATATTGAAACTTCACCTGCCGCTGGTTTAGGGTGGTGGTTGCCTTGGGCCGTAAGCAGGCTGGCCAGGCAGAATTCCTGACAGCGCCCGCGAAGAACGCGGGTGTCGTATTCAATAAGAGGAGGACACTCGCATGACCACCCTGACTCGTGCCGACTGGGAGCAACGCGCTCGCGATCTGAAGATCGAAGGCCGCGCCTACATCAATGGCGAATACACCGATGCTGTCTCCGCCGAGACCTTCGAGTGCATCAGCCCGGTCGATGGTCGCCTGCTGGGCAAGATCGCCAGCTGCGATGCCGCCGATGCCCAACGCGCTGTTGAAAACGCCCGCGCCACCTTCAATTCCGGTGCCTGGTCGCGCCTGGCGCCGACCAAGCGCAAAGCCACCATGATCCGTTTCGCCGGCCTGCTGAAAAAGCACGCCGAAGAGCTGGCCCTGCTTGAAACCCTGGACATGGGCAAGCCGATCAGCGACTCCCTGTACATCGATGTTCCTGGCGCGGCGCAAGCCCTGAGCTGGAGCGGCGAAGCCATCGACAAGATCTACGATGAAGTGGCCGCTACCCCGCATGATCAACTGGGCCTGGTCACTCGCGAGCCAGTCGGCGTTGTCGGCGCCATCGTGCCGTGGAACTTCCCGCTGATGATGGCTTGCTGGAAGCTCGGCCCGGCGCTGTCCACCGGTAACTCGGTGATCCTCAAGCCGTCGGAAAAATCCCCGCTGACCGCCATCCGTATCGCAGCCCTGGCCGTTGAAGCCGGGATCCCGAAAGGCGTGCTCAACGTGCTGCCGGGTTACGGTCACACCGTCGGCAAGGCCCTGGCCCTGCATAACGATGTCGACACCCTGGTGTTCACCGGTTCGACCAAGATCGCCAAGCAGCTGCTGATCTACTCCGGCGAGTCGAACATGAAGCGCGTCTGGCTCGAAGCCGGTGGCAAGAGCCCGAACATCGTGTTCGCCGATGCACCGAACCTGCAAGAGGCTGCCGAAGCCGCTGCCGGCGCCATTGCGTTCAACCAGGGCGAAGTCTGCACCGCCGGTTCGCGCCTGCTGGTGGAGCGTTCGATCAAGGACCAGTTCCTGCCACTGGTGATCGAAGCGCTGAAAGCCTGGAAGCCGGGCAATCCGCTGGACCCGGCGACCAACGTCGGTGCGCTGGTGGACACCCAGCAGATGAACACCGTGCTGTCGTACATCGAATCGGGTCACAGCGATGGCGCCAAGCTGGTTGCCGGTGGCAAGCGCACGCTGCAGGAAACCGGCGGTACCTACGTTGAGCCGACGATTTTCGATGGCGTGAGCAACGCGATGAAGATCGCCCAGGAAGAAATCTTCGGGCCGGTGCTGTCGGTCATCGCTTTCGATACCGCCGAAGAAGCCATCGCGATCGCCAACGACACGCCGTACGGCCTCGCCGCGGCAGTGTGGACCAAGGACATCTCCAAGGCTCACCTGACCGCCCGTGCACTGCGTGCCGGTAGCGTGTGGGTCAACCAGTACGACGGTGGCGACATGACGGCGCCATTCGGTGGCTTCAAGCAGTCTGGCAACGGTCGCGACAAGTCGCTGCATGCGTTCGACAAGTACACCGAGCTGAAGGCGACCTGGATCAAGCTATAAGTCGGTTTTCTTAACGACGTAGATCCCCTGTGGGAGCGGGCTTGCTCGCGAAGGCGGTGTGACAGTCAACATTGATGTTGAATGTGATGGCCTCTTCGCGAGCAAGCCCGCTCCCACAGTGTTTTGTGCAGGCCATAAAAATATCCACAGGAGCGTGGAACATGCGTTGGGCGACGTATTTCGCCGTGTTGGCGTCTGTCTTGAGTGTCGGCCTGGCCCTGGGTGTCAGCATGCCGCTGGTGTCATTCCGCCTGGAAAGCTGGGGTTACGGCTCGTTTGCCATCGGCGTGATGGCAGCCATGCCGGCCATTGGCGTGCTGCTGGGCGCGAAGATTTCCAGTCATCTGGCGGCCCGTCTGGGTACGGCCAATCTGATGCGCCTGTGCCTGTGGGCCGGGGCGGTGTCCATCGGTTTGCTGGCATTGTTGCCGAGTTATCCGATCTGGCTGGTCCTGCGCCTGATGATCGGCGTGATCCTGACCCTGGTCTTCATCCTCGGTGAAAGCTGGATCAACCAGCTGGTAGTCGAAGAGTGGCGTGGACGGCTGGTGGCGCTGTACGGCAGCAGTTACGCGTTGAGCCAGTTGGCCGGGCCAATCCTGCTGGGCGTGCTGGGTACCGAGCACGATTATGGTTTCTGGGTCGGCGTCGGGCTGCTGGTGGCGGCGCCGTTCCTGTTGCTGGGACGCAGTGGTGCGCCCGGCAGTGAGGCCTGCAGCGTGACCTTCGGTGATTTGCTGACCTTCTGCCGTGGCCTGCCGGCCATTGCCTGGGCGGTGTCGCTGTTCGCCGCCTTCGAGGCGATGATCCTGACGCTGCTGCCGGTGTACTGTCTGCGCCAGGGCTTCACCACGGAAATCGCCCTGGCGATGGTCAGCACCGTGGTGGTGGGGGATGCCTTGCTGCAACTGCCCATCGGTGCATTGGCTGATCGCGTGTCGCGGCGTGCGCTGTTTACCGGCTGCGCGGTAGTGCTGCTGGTGTCGAGCCTGGCGATCCCGTTGCTGATCGAGACCCTGCTGATCTGGCCGCTGTGGGTGCTGTTCGGTGCCAGTGCCGGCGGGCTGTTTACCTTGTCGCTGATCCTGATTGGCGAGCGGTATCGCGACGATGCGCTGGTGCGGGCCAATGCGCACATTGCCCAGCTGTGGGGCATCGGTTGCCTGCTCGGGCCGTTGATCGCCGGTGCCGGCAGCCAGTGGATCAGCGGGCATGCGTTGCCGTTGCTGATGGCGGCGGGGGCGTTTGGGTTGGTGATACTGGTGTCGCGCCAGGGTGCGTTTGGCGCGATACAGCCCGCATAAGATCAAAAGATCGCAGCCTGCGGCAGCTCCTACAGGGGGAATGCGTACATCTGTAGGAGTTGCCGAAGGCTGCGATCTTTTAAAGCATCCGCTCCAGCCCGACGACGTCGCTGAGCCAGGCATTGAAGCGCCGCCACCAGCTGCCCGGTTCCTCGGTCATGGTGTGCATTTTGCCGTCGTCTTCGGTGGTCCATACGACCTGTTCATTCTTCAACTGCACATGGTAACTCAAGGCCGGTGCCATGCCCTGCAACGCCAGGTCGCGAACGTGGGCCGCCAGTTCCGGACTGTCCACCAGCACCCCGACCTCGGTGTTCCACAGTACCGAGCGCGGGTCGAAGTTGAACGAGCCGATGAAGGACTTTCGCTGGTCGAAGATCATGGCCTTGCTGTGCAGGCTGGAATCGGAATCGCCGTAAGACTTGCTGGAAAACAGCCGAGGTCCGCTACCGCTGCTGTCTCCGGGCTGGCGGCGCAGTTCGAAGAGCTGCACGCCGTGCTCCAGCAGCGCCTTGCGATACGGTGCATAGCCGCCATGCACCGCCGGCACGTCAGTGGCTTCCAGTGAGTTGGTCAGCAGGCGTACCGTTACACCGGCGTCAGCCCGTCCGGTCAGGTAGACCAGCCCCGGTGGCCCAGGCACGAAATAGGCCGAGATCATGATCAGCTCTTTGCTGACGCCATCGAGTGCGGGCGCCAACTGAGTCGTCAGCAGCAACTGAGGGTCAGGCTCGCCGTCGGCCAGGACCTTGCTCGGTGCATCCCACAGCGCCTGATTCCAGGCCCAGATCAGGTCTTCGCGCCAGATATCCAGGCGCGGCTGCGTGGCGAATTTCATCAGCTGTTGATAGAGCGCGTGGTTCTGTTTGCGCGATTCCTCCAGGGACTCTTCCAGCCGGGTGCGGGTGTTTTGCAGGTCCTCGGCAGTCGGTTTGCTGGAGACAAATTCAGCGATCGGCTTGCTCAGGGCGCTGTTCCAGTACTGGTCGAAACTGTGCCCCAACTGCTCGGCGACCGGCCCGACACTGAGCATGTCGATGTCGGTGAAGTTCAGGTTGGGCTTGGCATCGAAATACTCATCCCCCAGGTTTCGCCCACCGACAATCGCCATGCTGTTGTCGGCCAACCACAGTTTGTTGTGCATGCGTCGATGTTGCCGCGACACATTGAGCAATCGGCCGATGGTGCGCGTCACGCCGGTGCTGCGACCCAGATGCAACGGGTTGAACACGCGAATCTGGATTTGCGCATGCGCCGCCAGCGTGGCGATGGTCTTGTCCAGGCCATCGCTGGTGGTGTCATCGAGCAGGATGCGTACGCGTACGCCGCGGTCCGCGGCCTTGAGCAATTCAGAAACCAGCATCCGCGTGCTGATGCCGTCATGCACGATGTAGTACTGCAGGTCGAGGCTGCTTTGCGCGTTGCGAATCAGCTCGGCGCGGGCGGTAAACGCCTCGGTGCTGTCGGACAGCAGGCGAAAGCCCGATTTCCCCTCATGGGTGGCGGCCTGGGCCTGGACCGATCGGCCGAATGCCGAGCCGCTCGCCGGTAGCGCCTGGCTCGGTTCAACCTGCAGGTCGAAGTTGGCGCAGCCGCCGAGGAACGAAGTGAGTAACACAAGAGCAAGCAGGGACTGTCTGGCTGTCACTTGGGATCGTTCCGGGTGGCGGCAGTTGTAGGCATATGGACGCTGGTGTGATCAAAAAGGTCAGTCGGCTTGAGCCAGCAGTCTGATGGCTGCAGCGCCGACCTTGCGCACGGCTTCTTCAATCTGTGCCGTTGGTTTGGCAGCGTAGTTCATGCGCAGGCAATTGCGGTATTTGCCCGATGCGGAAAAGATGCTGCCGACGGCAATCTGCACGCCTTGATCGTGCAGTTCGCGATTGAGTTTCAGCGTGTCGAATCCTTCCGGCAGCTCGACCCACAGCATGAAGCTGCCTTGGGGGCGACTGGCGCGAGTGCCCGGTGGGAAGTAGCGAGCGACCCAGTCGATCATCATGTCGCGATTACGCTGGTATTGCGTGCGCATCCTCCGCAAATGCGGTTCGAAATGGCCGCCCTTGAGGAATTCGGCGATGGCGATCTGCGGTTGCGGAGCGGTCGAGCCGGTGCTGATGTATTTCATGTGCAGCACCCGTTCCAGATAGCGCCCGGGCGCGACCCAACCGATGCGCAGGCCTGGAGCCAGGGTCTTGGAAAATGAGCTGCACAGCAGCACGCGGCCGTCCTCGTCGAAGGATTTGATCGTGCGTGGGCGCGGATAGGAATAGGCCAGTTCGCCATACACATCGTCTTCGATGATCGCCACGTCGAAACGCTGTGCGAGCGTCAACAGCGAGCGTTTGCGCGACTCCGGCATGATGTAGCCCAGCGGGTTGTTGCAGTTGGGGGTCAACTGTATGGCCTTGATCGGCCACTGCTCCAGTGCCAGTTCCAAGGCATCCAGGCTGATCCCGGTAAGCGGGTCGGTGGGAATCTCCAGGGCTTTCATGCCCAGTCCCTTGAGGGTCTGCATGGCGCCGTGAAAACTCGGCGAGTCCACCGCGACAATGTCCCCAGGTGCGCAGATCGCCCGAATGCTGGTGGACAGCGCTTCGTGGCAACCGGTGGTCACCACCAGGTCGCCGGGCCCCAGCTGGCAGCCCGAGTCGAGCATCAGGCGGGCGATCTGTTCGCGCAGTTCGAGGTTACCGTGGATGTTGTCGTAATACAGGCCCGGCATGTCTTGCCGCCGGCTGATGCGCGCCAGATCGCGCAGCAAGGGTTTCATGGTCGGGCTGGTGATGTCCGGCATGCCGCGACCCAGTTGCACCACGTCCTTGCGCGGCACTGCGCGGATCAGTTCCAGCACCTGGTCCCATTGCGAAATATCCACCGGCCGTTGGGCCGGACGGCCAATCGCCGGCAGGTCCGGCAGTTCGCGGCTGACGGGCACGAAGTACCCGGACTTCGGTCGTGGCGTGGCCAAACCGTTGTCTTCCAGCACCCGATAGGCTTGCTGCACCGTGCTCAGGCTGACCCCGTGTTCGACGCTCAGCGCCCGCACCGAGGGCAAGCGGTCACCGGGACGATAGAAGCCCTGTTCGATACGCGTGCCGAGCAATTCGGCGAGGTTGACGTAAAGGGTCATGGTGCAGTCTCGGCGTGGGAGAGGGGGATGACCAGTACAGATCGGGCAAAAATTCAGGATTCAGCGGCTTGAACGGTAAATCTGTATGGATTTAATACAGCTGCTTTGAATCTGTAATGCTTTTGCTCGCCCCAGCATCATGAAAGCTCTGGCTACCCAAGTAAACAGGAGCAATCAAAATGAACGGCTTGAGCGATGTGCGGCTGACGTTACACAGTCAGGAACTGACGGCAGGGCAAAGGGACGGTGCACGCCATGCGCCCATGCGCAATGCGCCGTCCCACCTGAGCCGCTGGGGTCTGTTCTGGCAGCGACTGCACACGCGCAAGGCATTGCTGGCGCTGACGGCGGAACAGCTCAAGGATGTCGGGCTGACGCGCGAGCAGGCGCGGGAGGAGGGGCTTAAGCCGTTCTGGCGGATCTGACTCAAGTGGTGTTCTTTATATCGATTCGCGAGCAAGCCCGCTCCCACATTGGATCTTGGTGAACACGGATTTTGTGTTCGATCACATATCAAATGTGGGAGCGGGCTTGCTCGCGAAAGCGTCGGTACAGACGCCTCGAATTGTTCAGACCAACTCTTTCATCCGATGCCACAACATCCCCAACGCCAGCAACGGCGAGCGCAAATGCTTGCCGCCGGGGAAGGTGATGTGCGGCACCTGGGCAAACAAGTCGAAGCCTCCACCGTGCTGACCACTGATGGCCTCGGCCAGCAGCTTGCCCGCCAGGTGCGTGGCGTTCACCCCATGACCGGAATAGGCCTGGGCGTAATACACGTTCGGCTGGTCCTTGAGCCGCCCGATCTGCGGTAGGCGGTTGGCACCGATGCCGATCATCCCACCCCATTGATAATCGATCCGCACGCTGGCCAGTTGCGGGAAGACCTCCAGCATTTTCGGGCGCATATAGGCCGCAATGTCTTTCGGATCTCGCCCCGAGTAATGGCAGGCGCCGCCGAACAGCAGTCGTCGGTCCGCCGAGAGTCGGTAGTAATCCAGTGCCACCCGTTGATCGCAGACCGCCATGTTCTGCGGCAGCAGGGCGTGGGCCTGCTCTTCACTCAAAGGCTCGGTGGCGATGATATAGCTGCCGGCGGGCAGCACTTTGCCGCTGAGTTCGGGATTGAGTTCATTGAGGTAGGCGTTGCAGCCCAGTACCAGGGTCTTGGCCCGGACCGAGCCCTGGGCGGTGTGCACCTTGACCTCGGGGCCGTAATCGATGCGCGTGACGGCCGACTGTTCAAACAGCCGGGCCCCCAGTTGCCGGGCGGCCGCGGCTTCGCCCAAGGCCAGGTTCAGCGGATGCAGATGACCGGAGCCCATGTCGATCAGCCCGCCGACGTAGCGTTTGGAGCCCACCACCGTGTGCATTTCATGGGCTTGCAGCAGTCGGGTTTCATAGCGGTAACCGAGACTGCGCAGTTCTTCGGCGTCTTCGGCGAAGCCTTCGAGGTCGCGAGGCTTGTTGGCAAGGTCGCAATAGCCCCAGGTCAGGTCGCAGGGAATGCGAAACCGCTCGACTCTCTGTCGGACGATTTCCACCGCTTCCAGGCCCATGAGCTTCATCTGACGTACGCCGTCGGTACCGATCACATTGGCAAACTGATCCAGGCCATGGCCAACCCCCCGAATCAACTGCCCGCCGTTGCGGCCGCTGGCGCCCCAGCCGATTTTATGGGCTTCGAGCAGCACCACGCTCAGGCCGCGCTCAGCCAGTTCCAGCGCTGTGTTCAGCCCGGAGAACCCGCCACCGACCACGCAAACGTCAGCCACCATCTCGCCGGTGAGCACCGGATGGTCGGGCTGGGGCAGGCTGCTGGCGGCATAATAAGAGCCGGTGTGCTGGTGATTCGCGGCAGGCGGCTGGGCACGGCCATTCATGTGCGTGATCCTGATTCGAGCGTCTGGAAAATTTGACGGAGCATAAGCCGGACCTCGTAGGCGGGCAACACTGGTCGGCCGGTGCTGTCTGGATCGGGGCTTTTACGTCAGAATCCGACCCTGTTCCGAGATCGGTAGTGTTTTAGATGAGTTGCAACAGTCAGAAAATTCGCACGCTGCGCCAACAGATTCCCTCGTTCGAGTGCGTGCCCGGTTGCCATGACTGCTGCGGCCCGGTAACCACTTCGCCGGAGGAAATGTCCCGTCTGCCGCGCAAGAGCCGCGCCGAGCAGGAGGCGGCGATGGACGAACTCAACTGCGTTCACCTGGGGCCGAACGGCTGCACGGTATATGACGAGCGGCCGCTGATCTGCCGGTTGTTTGGCACCACCAAGACCCTGCCGTGCCCCAATGGGCGAGGGCCGGTAGAGTTGATTCATCCGCGGGTGGAGAAGCAGGTATTCGAGTACATGGCCTCGAATCGGCAGGTGCTGGTTTAAAAGATCGCAGCCTGCGGCAACTCCTACATGGGATTGCGTTCCCCTGTAGGAGCTGCCGCAGGCTGCGATCTTTTGATCTTCAATCCGGAATCGGCAAACTCAAACTCTCCTTCACCTCTTCCATCACGATATAGCTCTTGGACTCGCGCACATGCGGCAGCTTGAGCAGGATGTCGCCCAGCAGTTTGCGGTACGAGGCCATCTCGGATATCCGTGCCTTCACCAGGTAGTCGAAATCCCCTGACACCAAATGGCACTCCAGCACGTGGGGCAGCTTCAGGACCGCGCGCCGGAACTCTTCGAAGGTATCGCCGGACTTGTAATCGAGGCTGATCTCGACGAACACCAGCAGGCTGCCCTTGAGGTGCTGCGGATTAAGCCGGGCGTTGTAGCCCATGATGATCCCCTCGCGCTCCAGGCGGCGCACCCGCTCGGTACAGGGCGTGGTCGAGAGCCCGACTTTTTCCCCAAGCTCGGTAAAGGATATGCGCCCGTCCGCTTGCAGGATCCGCAGGATGTTGCGGTCGATCTTGTCCAGCTCACGTTTGGTCTGAGTGTTGGTACGCATAGGGGATGCGCCTCCGTGAAAAGGGTTTTTGCCGAGAATTGTCGCCAAATATAGGCGCTTATATAGTGAAAAGCACTGGCAAATCTTTTTTAAACTGCGCACATCTGAAGCTCTGAACAACAAACGTCAGCGGTTAGCCGCGATGAGGGAAATGAAAATGCGCGTCATGGTCTTGGGCAGCGGCGTCATCGGTACCACCAGTGCTTATTATCTGGCGCGTGCCGGGTTTGAAGTGGTGGTGGTCGACCGGCAGCCAGCGGCCGCCATGGAGACCAGTTTCGCCAACGCCGGGCAGGTTTCGCCGGGTTATGCCTCGCCGTGGGCCGCGCCGGGTGTGCCGCTCAAGGCCATCAAATGGCTGCTGCAGCGCCATGCACCCCTGGCGATCAAGGCCACTGCCGACATCGATCAGTACCTGTGGATGGCACAGATGCTACGCAACTGCACCGCCAGCCGTTACGCGGTGAACAAGGAGCGCATGGTCCGCCTGTCCGAGTACAGCCGTGACTGCCTCGACGAATTGCGCGCTGAAACCGGCATCGCCTACGAAGGCCGCAGCCTCGGTACCACGCAACTGTTCCGCACCCAGGCCCAGCTTGATGGCGCCGCGAAAGACATCGCCGTGCTGAAAGAGTCCGGCGTGCCGTTCGAACTGCTCGACCGCGAAGGCATTGCCCGCGTCGAACCGGCCCTGGCCAGCGTCACCGACATCCTCGCCGGTGCCTTGCGCCTGCCGAACGACCAGACCGGTGACTGCCAGATGTTCACCACCAAGCTCGCGGAAATGGCCGCCAACCTCGGTGTGCAATTCCGTTTCGGCCAGGACATTCAGCGCCTCGACTTCGCCGGTGACCGTATCAACGGCGTGTGGATCGACGGCAAGCTGGAAACCGCTGACCGCTACGTACTGGCGCTCGGCAGCTACTCGCCGCAACTGCTCAAGCCGCTCGGCATCAAGGCGCCGGTGTATCCACTCAAGGGTTACTCCCTGACCGTGCCGATCACCAACCCGGCGATGGCCCCGACCTCGACCATTCTCGACGAGACCTACAAGGTCGCGATCACCCGTTTCGACAACCGCATCCGCGTTGGCGGCATGGCGGAGATCGCCGGTTTTGACCTGTCGCTGAACCCGCGTCGCCGGGAAACCCTGGAGATGATCGTCAACGACCTTTATCCTCAGGGCGGCAACCTGGCCGAAGCCAGCTTCTGGACCGGCCTGCGTCCGACCACACCGGACGGCACGCCGATCGTCGGTGCGACCCCGTTCAAGAACCTCTTCCTGAACACTGGTCACGGCACTCTCGGCTGGACCATGGCGTGCGGTTCCGGTCGCTTGCTGGCGGACCTGATGGCCAAGAGAAAGCCGCAGATCAGCGCCGAAGGCCTCGATATTTCCCGTTATGGCAGCAAAACCCAGGATACTGCAAAGCATGTCAGCCCTGCGCCAGCTCACCAATGAGGCCTCGCGCCACGGTTGTAGCCGCTCCGCCATGACTACCTTGCAGTAAACAGCTCAGAAAGATCCCTCTTCCGGTGCTACTGGCGGTTTACGCCGTCGGCAGCACCGGTTTTTTTTAACGACCGACCAGAAGTCTGCCGCCATGCGTCCTGCCCGTGCCCTGATCGACCTTCAAGCCCTGCGTCACAACTACCGGATCGCCCGTGAAGTCACGGGAGCCCGTGCCCTCGCGGTGATCAAGGCCGATGCCTATGGTCATGGCGCGGTGCGTTGCGCCCAAGCGCTGGAAGCCGAGGCGGACGGGTTTGCCGTGGCCTGCATCGAAGAGGCCCTGGAGTTGCGCGCGGCGGGCATTCGCGCGCCGGTGTTGCTGCTGGAAGGTTTTTTCGAAGCCGATGAGTTGTCGCTGATCGTCGAGCATGATTTCTGGTGCGTGGTGCATTCGCTGTGGCAACTCGAAGCCATCGAGAAAGCTGCCTTGAGCAAGCCGATCACGGTCTGGCTCAAGCTCGATTCGGGCATGCACCGGGTCGGCCTGCATCCGAAGGATTATCAGGCAGGCTATCAACGCCTGCTGGCCAGCGGCAACGTGGCGAAGATCGTGCTGATGAGCCACTTCGCCCGCGCCGATGAGCTGCACAGCCAGGCCAGTGCCGAGCAGGTCGCGGTGTTCGAAGCGGCGCGCCAGGGTTTGTCGGCCGAAGTCAGCCTGCGTAACTCGCCGGCGGTGCTCGGTTGGCCGCAGGTGCCGAGCGATTGGGTACGTCCGGGCATCATGCTCTACGGCGCCACGCCTTTCGAAGAAGCCAACGCCGTGGCCTCGCGCCTGCAGCCGGTGATGACCCTCGAATCGAAAGTGATCAGCGTGCGTGAATTGCCGGCGGGCGAGCCGATTGGCTACGGCGCCAGGTTCATCACTCCCAAGCCGATGCGCGTAGGCGTAGTCGCCATGGGGTACGCCGATGGCTATCCACGGTTGGCGCCCACCGGCACGCCGGTGCTCGTCGCCGGGCAACGCAGCCAGTTGATTGGCCGGGTGTCGATGGACATGCTCTGCATCGACCTGACCGATGTACCGCAAGCCGGCCTCGGTTCGACCGTCGAGTTGTGGGGCAAAAACATCCTCGCCAGTGACGTGGCAATCGCCGCCGGCACGATTCCTTACCAGATCTTCTGCAACCTGCGCCGGGTGCCAATGCTCTATTCCGGGAGCTAAGGCCAAACGGCAGGCACCGGAAGTCGCCTCGCCGAACAGGATTCAGGTCAAAGTGTTGTAAATACTGAACGCTGTCGCCATGATAACGCTCAATATTCCAACAACCTGAATCCCTGGAGGCTCCTGCATTGGACGTCGGTGAACGACTGCAATCAATCCGCAAGCTCAAAGGTCTTTCCCAGCGTGAGCTCGCCAAACGCGCGGGCGTCACCAACAGCACGATTTCGATGATCGAGAAGAACAGCGTCAGCCCCTCGATCAGTTCGCTGAGGAAGGTGTTGGGCGGGATTCCCATGTCCATGGTCGAGTTCTTTTCTGAAGAAATCCTCCAGGAAAAACCGACTCAGATCGTCTACAAAGCCAACGAGCTGATCGATATTTCCGATGGTGCAGTGACCATGAAACTGGTCGGCCGGGCTCACCCGAGCCGGGCTATCGCCTTCCTCAATGAAATCTACCCGCCTGGCGCCGACACCGGTGACGAGATGCTCACCCATGAGGGTGAGGAAACCGGCATTTTGGTGGAAGGGCGGCTGGAACTGGTGGTCGGGCTTGAAACATTTGTGCTCGAAGCCGGCGATAGCTACTACTTTGAAAGTACCAAGCCGCATCGTTTCCGTAATCCGTTCGATGCGCCGGCGCGACTAATCAGCGCAGCAACACCCGCGAATTTTTAAGGAAAGAGGCGCCCTGCCAGCATGGCTGAGGCACCCGAGCTGTTAGACCGTTGCGCAACAAGACCCCTTCGACTTTGGGGTTGTTTCAGTGTCGCGGGCTTACCGCTATACTTGCGCCCGCCTGCGAACCGTGGCCGTAGGCGTGACTAGCCACCATTGAGGGTGAACGCGTGAATCTAATTATGAAAATGCTGGCCGCACCAGCAACCGTATTGGCCCTCTGGGCTGTCAGCGCTCAAGCTGCGACGAACGACGAAATTGCCAAGCGCCTTGAGCCAGTCGGCCAGGTTTGTGTCCAGGGCAAAGAGTGCAAGGGCATGGAAGTCGCCGCTGCGACTGGCGGGGGTGGCGGTGCCAAGGCGCCTAAAGACGTCATTGCCAAGCATTGCAATGCCTGTCACGGTACCGGCTTGCTGGGCGCGCCGAAAATCGGTGACAAGGCCGCGTGGAAAGAGCGCGCCGACCACCAGGGCGGCCTCGATGGCATCCTCGCCAAAGCCATCACCGGTATCAACGCGATGCCGCCAAAAGGCACCTGCGCCGACTGCTCCGACGACGAGCTGAAGGGCGCCATCAAAGAGATGTCCGGCCTGTAACCGGTCCGCCTCTTTCGCGAAAAAGCCGCTTGCGAGCGGCTTTTTTGTGCCTGCGATTTCCCCTGAGCTGCCGCAGGCTGCGATCTTTTGATCTTGATTGTTAAAAAACAAGATCAAAAGATCGCAGCCTTCGGCAGCTCCTACTGTTCAATGCAGTAAAGACCCGGCAAGCTCGGTCCAACCCCACTTCATGGAATGTACGGGAGGATCGGATGGTACAGCTGTGTTCTATCGAGCAAGCGGTCGATGAGGTGTTGGCGCGGTTGCCGGCGCATATCCACATGGGCCTGCCCCTGGGCCTGGGCAAACCCAACCCTTTCGTCAACGCGCTGTATCAACGTGTGGCGCAATTGCCGCAGCGGCAACTGACGATCTACACCGCCCTGTGCCTTGGTCGTCCAGCGCTGGGTGACGGATTGCAAAAGCGTTTTCTCGAACCCTTTGTCGAACGGGTCTTTGGCGATTATCCGGAACTGGATTTCCTCGCCGGCCTGCAGCGCGATAACTTGCCGGCAAACATTCACATCCAGCAGTTCTTCATGCAGCCGGGCAGCCTGCTCCACAGCGCGTCGGCCCAGCAGGATTACGTCAGCAGCAACTACAGCCACGCCGCCCGGGACATCAACGCCGCCGGCTTGAACCTGGTTGCGCAATTGGTGGCCAGCCATGCTGAGCATCCCGATCGCTTGAGCCTGAGCTGCAACCCGGACATCACCCTCGACCTGCTGCCGATGATCGCCAGGCGCCGGGAAGCCGGGGAGACGATCCTGATGGTCGGCCAGGTGCATGACGATTTGCCCTACATGCCCGGTGATGCCGAAGTCGGTATCGATACCTTCGACTTGCTGATCGACGAGAAGGACAGCACCACGCTGTTCTCCACGCCGAACATGCCAGTGGGTTTCCAGGATCATTTCATCGGGTTGCACGCCAGTACCTTGGTACGCGATGGCGGCACCCTGCAGATCGGCATCGGTTCCATGGGTGATGCGTTGACCGCTGCGTTGCTGGCGCGACAGGCCGACAGCGACGCTTACAAGGCTTTGCTGACCGACATCGATCTCAGCCCATGGGCGCAATTGATCGAGCGCGAAGGCGGCATCGATCCGTTCGCCAAGGGCCTGTACGGGTGCAGTGAAATGTTCGTCAACGGCTTGCTGGTGCTGGCCGACGCCGGGATCGTGCGGCGCAAGGTGTACCCGGATGTGTCGACCCAGCAGCAGGCCAATGCCGGCACCCTCGACGAAGCGGCGCAAACCGACGGCATTTCGGTGCATGGCGGGTTTTTCCTCGGGCCGCGCAGTTTCTATCAACGCCTGCGCGAGTTGCCGCAGAGCAAGCGGCTCGAATTCAACATGACCCGTATCAGCTACATCAACGAGCTATACGGGCAGGAAGAGCTCAAACGCTTGCAGCGGCTCGATGCGCGGTTCATCAACACGGCATTTACCATGACCCTGCTGGGCGCTGGCGTAGCGGATCAGCTGGAAGACGGGCGGGTGCTCAGCGGTGTGGGCGGGCAGTACAACTTCGTGGCCCAGGGCCATGCGCTGGAAGGGGCGCGGTCGGTGTTGCTGCTGCGCAGCTGGCGTGAGTCGGGCGGTGACGTCAGTTCCAACATTGTCTGGGAATACGGTCACTGCACGATCCCGCGACACCTGCGGGACATCGTGGTCACCGAATACGGCATTGCCGACCTTCGCGGGAAAACCGATGCGGCGGTGATCGAGGCATTGCTGAATATCAGTGATTCGCGCTTTCAGGCGGGGCTTATCGAGCAGGCACAGAAGGTGGGTAAGTTACCCAAGGATTTTCGCCTCGATCCGCGCTTCACCGATAACCGACCTGAGCGTTTACAGGCGATTCAGGCAAGGCATGCACGTCTGTTTCCGGAGTATCCGCTGGGCTGTGATTTCACCGAGGTCGAACGGGATCTGTTGCGGGCGTTGAACTGGCTCAAGAGCAAATTCAAGCTGAGTGAAGTGTTGGAGCTGGGTAAAGCTGCGCTGGATGCGCCGGAGCCTGCATCGTTCCCAGAACACCTGGAGCGTATGCAGCTGACGAAGCCGGAAGGGCTGAAAGAGGATTTGTATCAGCGGTTGCTGCTCACCGGCCTAAAGGCCACCGCGCAATAACGCCCAACGCAAAACCAACTGTGGGAGCCAGCAGGCTGGCTCCCACAGGGGAAATGCGGTGCTGCTGGCTTATTCGATGAAGGTTACAACGCCATCCTTCAGCGACTGAACACGGGCCAGGGACTCAACGCGATACCCCTGCGCATCCAGCTCCGCACGGCCGCCCTGGAACGACTTCTCGATCACGATCCCCAAGCCAGCCACGGTCGCGCCAGCCTGCTTGATGATCGAGATCAGCGCCTGTGATGCCTTACCGTTGGCCAGGAAGTCATCGATGATCAGCACGCGGTCGCTGCTGGTCAGATGGCGTGGAGAGATCGCCACGGTGCTTTCGGTCTGCTTGGTGAACGAGTAAACGGTCGCCGACAGCAGGTTTTCAGTCAGGGTCAGGGACTGGTGCTTGCGAGCGAAAATCACCGGCACACCGAGGTTCAGACCGGTCATGATCGCCGGGGCGATGCCCGAGGCTTCGATGGTGACAATCTTGGTGATGCCCGAATCCTTGAACAGCGTGGCGAATTCATCGCCGATCAGCTTCATCAGGGCCGGGTCGATCTGGTGGTTCAGAAAGGCGTCGACTTTCAGGACCTGATCGGAAAGCACGATGCCTTCTTCGCGAATTTTCTTGTGCAGTGCTTCCATGAAGCTGTCCTCGTTTGGCGTCTTTTGCGCCGAAGGTCTAAATAAAAGTGGTCAATTCTAGCGCTTTAACATCGCGCGTATATCCGCCAATGCGCTATTGCCGCGAACGGCCTTGACTTCGGTCGGGGTGTCGTCGTTGCCTTCCCAGGCAAGGTCGTCCGGCGGCAGTTCGTCGAGGAAGCGGCTCGGTGCGCAATCGATGATCTCGCCGTATTGCTTGCGCTTGGCGGCGAAGGTGAAGGCCAGGGTCTGGCGCGCGCGGGTGATGCCCACGTAGGCCAGGCGCCGCTCCTCTTCGATGGTGTCGGCTTCGATGCTGGAGCGGTGCGGGAGGATTTCCTCTTCCATGCCCATGATGAACACGTAGGGGAATTCCAGGCCCTTGGAGGCATGCAGGGTCATCATCTGCACGCCTTCGGCGCCATCTTCTTCTTCCTGCTGGCGCTCGAGCATATCGCGCAACACCAGTTTGCCGATGGCGTCTTCGACGGTCATCTCGCCGTCTTCGTCTTTCTCCAGGGTGTTCTTCAGCGCCTCGATCAGGAACCACACGTTGCCCATGCGGTAATCGGCGGCCTTGTCGCTGGAGCTGTTGGTGCGCAGCCAGTTCTCGTAGTCGATGTCCATGACCATGCTGCGCAGAGCCGAGATCGGGTCTTCGCCAGCGCATTGCTCGCGCACCTTGTCCATGAAGCGCTTGAACCGCGACAGGCGATCGGTGAAGCGGCTTTCCAGATGCTCGCCCAGGCCGATTTCGTCGGTGGCGGCATACATCGAGATTTTTCGCTCGGTGGCGTAGTTGCCCAGCTTCTCCAACGTAGTCGAACCGATCTCCCGGCGTGGGACGTTGATCACGCGCAGGAAGGCGTTGTCGTCGTCCGGGTTCACAATCAGGCGGAAATAGGCCATCAGGTCTTTCACTTCCTGGCGGCCGAAGAAGCTGTTGCCGCCGGACAGGCGATACGGCACCTGGTGGTGCTGCAACTTCAGTTCGATCAACTTGGCCTGGTAGTTACCCCGGTACAGGATCGCGAAATCGCTGTACGGCCGGTCGGTGCGCAAGTGCAGGCTGAGGATTTCCACGGCCACGCGCTCGGCTTCGGCGTCTTCGTTGCGGCAGCGGATCACGCGGATCTCGTCGCCGTGGCCCATCTCACTCCACAGCTGCTTTTCGAATTCGTGGGGGTTGTTCGAGATCAGCACGTTGGCGCAACGCAGGATGCGGCTGGTGGAGCGGTAGTTCTGCTCCAGCATCACCACTTTCAGGGACGGGTAGTCGTCCTTGAGCAGCATCAGGTTTTCCGGGCGGGCGCCGCGCCAGGCGTAGATCGACTGGTCATCGTCGCCGACCACGGTGAACTGGTTACGCTTGCCGATCAGCATCTTCACCAGCAGGTACTGGCTGGCGTTGGTGTCCTGGTATTCGTCCACCAGCAGGTAACGCACCTTGTTCTGCCACTTTTCCAGGATGTCGGCGTGCTCTTCGAACAGCTTCACCGGCAGCAGGATCAGGTCGTCGAAGTCCACCGCGTTGAACGCCTTGAGCGTGCGCTGGTAGTGGGTGTAGACGATGGCGGCGGTCTGTTCCTTGGGGTTGCGCGCGTTTTCCAGGGCCTGGGCCGGCAGGATCAGGTCGTTTTTCCAGGCGCCGATCATGTTCTTGATCTCGTCGACGCCGTCGTCGCCCGAGTATTCCTTTTGCATGATGTCGGTCATCAGGGCCTTGACGTCGGTCTCGTCGAAAATCGAGAAACCGGGTTTGTAGCCCAGCCGCACGTGTTCCTTGCGGATGATGTTCAGGCCCAGGTTGTGGAAGGTGCAGACCGTCAGGCCGCGACCCTCACCGGCGCGCAGCAGGGTGCCGACCCGCTCCTTCATCTCGCGCGCGGCCTTGTTGGTAAAGGTCATGGCGACGATGTACTGGGCGCGGATGCCGCAGTTCTGGATCAGGTGGGCAATCTTTCGGGTGATGACGCTGGTCTTGCCGGAGCCTGCACCGGCGAGCACCAAAAGAGGGCCGCCGACATAGCTCACGGCTTCTTGCTGCCGGGGATTGAGTCGGGACATAGGTAAATTCAGGAGTCAGTCACGAAATGGGCCGGCATTTTAACAGGCTCAGCGAATTGTGCTGCTCTGTCCGACTTGTGACGTACAACGCGATCTGTATTTGCCGGTTTTGTTACTTTCACGCAGGATGCGCAACGAATTCGCGTCTAATGTTGGTAATTTCCTGATACAAAGGCCTCGTTTGAAGGCCATGTCCATTGGTCATTAGGGATTGGCGCGGCATAATGCGGTCGCCTACATCCATGCAGAGTCTAGGGAGCTAGCTTGTCTACGCCTGTCGAACCCTTGCGTTTGCTGCTACTGGCCGAAGAGCCAGCGTGGGCAGCGTTGTTGCGCGAGTGTCTGGCTCCGATGGGGAGCTCGGCCGTGCTCATCAGTGCGCCGAGCTGGGAATCGGTCAGCAGTCTGTTCGATGACAACCGCAGCGCGGTGTTGTTGACGATCCCGGCCCTCCAGCCGGCGGCCGGTCGTTGCTGCTTGCCGACGGTATTGCTGCTCGAGCATGAGCCCCTGACCCCGCCCGACGGTGTAAGTGACTGGCTGGTACGCGACCATCTCGACCCGGGCATGCTGCGCCGTTGCCTGCGCCATGTGCGTGAGCGCGGCGTACTGGAAACCACCCTGCAGCGCCTGGCCGAGCAGGATCCGCTGACTGGCATCGCCAACCGCCAGGGTTTCCAGACCTTGCTGACGGCGCGCCTGGCGGAAAACGATGGTCGCGGCCTGGCCCTCGGTCACCTGGACCTCGACAACTTCCGTTACGCCAACGATGCCCTCGGCCATCAGGCCGGTGATCGCCTGATCCTGCAGGTGGTCGCGCGGCTCAAAGGCCAGCTTGAAGCCGGTGATCAACTGGCGCGACTGGGCAGCGATGAGTTCGCCTTGCTGATCGACACCCGACGCGCTCCTCAGCGCGCCGAATGGATGGCCGAGCGCATCACCGAAGCGTTGGCCGAGCCTTATTGGATCGACGGCGAAAGCCTGCTGATCGGCTCCAGCCTGGGCATTGCCCATGCACGGGCACAGGCTGGCGCCGACCCCCTGATGTGGCACGCGCATATCGCCATGCAGCAGGCCAAGAGCACCCAAGGCTGTACGTTTCATATTTTCAACGAGCGCATCAACCGCAACGCCCGCAGCATCGCCGACCTCGAAACCGAGCTACGCCGGGCCTTGCGCCGTGATGAGCTGGAACTGCATTACCAGCCCCGAATGAACCTTGAAGACGGGCAGATCGTCGGCCTCGAAGCCCTGGTGCGCTGGCGTCATGCTGAGCGCGGCTTGTTGCCACCGAGCGAATTCGTGCCGCTGGCCGAACAGAGCGGTTTGATTGTGCCGCTGGGTTACTGGGTCATTTCCCGGGCGTTGCGCGACATGCAGGCGTTGCTTGAGCTGGGTTTGCCGCCATTGCACATGGCGATCAACCTGTCGTTCCGGCAGTTCCAGGACAGTCAGTTGCTCTCGACCCTGAGCCGGCTGATTGCCGAGCGCGGAGTCGAGGCGCAGTGGCTGGAGTTCGAGCTGACCGAAACCGCTGTCATGCGCCGCAGCGACCTGGTCAAGCAAACCATGGACGCCCTTGGCCGCCTGGGCGTGCGCTTCTCCCTCGATGACTTCGGCACCGGCTTTTCCTCGTTCGTGCACCTCAACAGCCTGCCGATCACGCTGCTGAAGATCGACAAGAGCTTTGTCGGCGGCATGGAACAGCGCGAAGAAAACCGCCAGCTGGTGCACGCGATGATCAACCTGGCGCACAACCTCAAACTGGAAGTCGTCGCCGAAGGCGTGGAGACACCGGAGCAACTGGAATTGTTGCGCGGGTTCGATTGCGATCAGGTGCAGGGGTATCTGATCAGCAAGCCGTTGCCGTTGGCGGAGCTGGTGCAATACCTGACGTTTGACAGCAGCCAGCAGGCGCCGCTGGAAGTCGTGGTTTAAACACCCACGCAAAACTGTAGGAGCTGGCTTGCCAGCGAAGACGGTTTGTCATTCAACACATTTGTCGACTGACCCACCGCCTTCGCTGGCAAGCCAGCTCCTATGTATGGACTCGCCCCCACTGTCTACCCGCTTTTAAA
>NZ_JAXDEQ010000137.1:0-443 GCF_035065025.1 Pseudomonas sp. YuFO8
CGGCGAGCGCCGACTTGTATGGGGTGGCCCGAGTGCTCTACGAAATGGCAGAGGGACGGCGGCCCGTAGAGCGTCAACGTAATCAACGATTGCCGCGGCCCAGGCAACTGCCCAGGCAGTACTGGCCTTTGTTATGTTCAGCACTGGCCATGGACCCCGAGCAGCGAACCGTCGATGTTGCCGAGCTGTGCGAGGGGTTGGCAGCCCGTCGGTGCCTATGGTTCATGGGCTAGTGCGTCAACCGGCCAAATCATGCATCCGACAGTACTCGTCCCAGCTCAACCCCGCCATCTGTGCCACTTCCTTGTGTACTTCAAGGCGTTGGGTTTCAAAGGCTTCGGGCGACTCGGCGGTCAGTTTCAGGGTCAACTCCCAGGCAAACAGGCCCTGGCGTTCGGCCTCGGCTTCGAAGGCCTCGTGCAGCCGTTCGGCGCGGTAGTGCG
>NZ_JAXDEQ010000138.1:0-441 GCF_035065025.1 Pseudomonas sp. YuFO8
CTCTCCAATTTCTATAAAAGAACCTGCTTGTAATTGAACTGGCAGTCCCTCCCAATAGCTCTTCAACCATTCTTCGGATATTATTTTCTGTAATGACCTTGAGGTTAAATCAAATGCAGATTTATAATCTTCACTATTCATATGGCGAATAAATGAAAGAGTAGTAGATATAACAGGATTTTCATCATCACTATTGTCTATTTTTTTTATATTTGTGTTTACTTCCTTTAATTTTGAAATAAATTGGTGGTTAAATGGATTATTATATGTATTAGGATATAAATTTGTTTTCAAAATTTCCGTATTCCGTGCCTTATACAAATTTGAAGAACTCTTAAAATTTTCAGGTGAAATTACTTCCTCCGCATATGAGACTGAGGGAATTGCTATTGTAAAAATTGCACTGATAAGTAATAACTTATTACTTATTCTTCTTTTCTT
>NZ_JAXDEQ010000139.1:0-441 GCF_035065025.1 Pseudomonas sp. YuFO8
GATTGCAGGGGGGAAGGAATTGTTTAAGGATTTTAAAGTTGTTAAAGATCGTCCCGTTTATATTCAGTTGAAAGATTATTTGAAGAAGATGATTATGAAAGGGCATTTGCTCGGGAATCAAAAAATCCCATCAACAAGGGAACTAAGTGAATTACTAAGTGTGAGTAGAAACACTGTACTCGCTGCTTATGCAGATTTAGAGCAAGAAGGACTCATTTATGCAGTTAAAGGAAAAGGGAACTTTGTTGCGAAGGTGGATATATCTAACACTTCGTCTGTTGAAATAGATTGGAAAAAGAAACTTAATACAGTGACCGCATTAGCGGATGAATTAGATTTAATGAAACATGGTGTTCGTTGGGAAAAGGGAATGATTGTTTTTAATAGTATAGCCCCGGATGAGAAGCTATTTGATGTTGAAAATTTCAAAAGAGCTTTTCT
>NZ_JAXDEQ010000140.1:0-441 GCF_035065025.1 Pseudomonas sp. YuFO8
TCCATACAAAGTGATCGGGTTTGGCGGCCCAGGCCGCGCCTTCATCGAGGGTGATATCCGTGACTTTCTTACCGGCGCTATAGACGGCGGCCGCAACAACTCTACCCATGGTGCTGATCGCTTCTTATTGGGAGGACAGGTGTTGGGCAGCTTAGCCTGAATGGCGTTCCGTCGTAGCGGCAAGCTTTTTTGTGGTGAGCGAGCTTGCTCGCGCTGGGTGCGAAGCGCCCCCAGAATGTTCAGACAGCCCGCAACTCGCGGTCCATCTGCGCGATGCATTCATCCATCTGCACATGACACGCCTGCATCAACGCCGGTATGTCATCCGCAGTCATCCCAATGGTAGGAATCGGCGGCAATGACCGTATGAGCACATCCCCACTGTTCCAGCGATTGAGCTGCATATGTGTCACGTAATTGCTGACACACACCTGCACGATC
>NZ_JAXDEQ010000141.1:0-441 GCF_035065025.1 Pseudomonas sp. YuFO8
TCGAGCTGCTGACGGCCAACGATCAAGTCAAGTTCGTGATCTGCTCCCGCGACGACTACGACTGGGCGAACTCCAAGCTGATTCAATACGGGCTGGACCGCCGCGCAGGCGAAGTACTGTTTTCGCCAAGCCACCATGACCTGAACGCACGCGACCTCGCTGATTGGGTGGTTGCGGACAATCTCCCGGTGCGCCTGCAATTGCAGCTGCATAAATACCTTTGGAACGACGAGCCAGGACGCTGATATGACTGAACACACAATGGATCAAAAGCGCGCGGTAATCCTGCTGTCTGGCGGTCTCGACTCCGCCACGGTGGTTGCCATGGCGCAAGCGCAAGGCTATAGCTGCTACACCATGAGCTTTGACTACGGCCAGCGTCACCGCGCCGAACTGAACGCGGCTGCCCGTGTCGCCCGTGACATGGGGGTGGTCGAGCAC
>NZ_JAXDEQ010000142.1:0-440 GCF_035065025.1 Pseudomonas sp. YuFO8
CTGCGGCGGCGACAAGCGCGAACGACACCAACGTAACGATCACGCTGACCGGCACGCCTGCAACCGCGCTGTTGCAGGCGGTGCAATTCCAGATGGGATGGACCGGCACGCTCGCAGCTGCGCGTCTCAATGCCAACGTGGTGCAAGGCGTCACGAATGACACCAACGTTACGGGGTCGATCGCCGCCCAAAATCTCACGTTGGGATGGACCGGAACGCTTGCAGCAGCGCGGCTGAATTCCAACGTCGTGCAATCGGTCGTGAACGACACCAACATTACGGGTTCGATCACTGCACAAGTGCTGACGCTGGGATGGGCTGGCACTCTCTCGACCGCGCGCATGGGTGCGCCGTTTACCAACGGCACCGCCAGCGGCAACACCAGCCAGTTCGCGACCGTGCTCGCGGGCACAAAAACATCGGGTCATATCGCGACATGG
>NZ_JAXDEQ010000143.1:0-439 GCF_035065025.1 Pseudomonas sp. YuFO8
CTGGTGGGAGCGCGCCACGCATCTTGGCGACCGTTTGAATGAGTCCCTCGGCAACGCCCATCACTGGTGGGAGCGTGCGACAGCTCACGAAACGCGACTTGAGCAGGTGTTAAGCAGCAGTTCCTGGCGGATCACATCGCCACTGAGGGCACTGGTTCGGGCATTCAAATGGTTGATACGCCTACCGCTTCGTATCGCGCGCAGACTATTGAGGCCCGTCCTGGCCACTTCCATCAATATGGTGCTCAAGCGCCCGGGCTTACGCCAGCGTCTGGCCAGGGGCGTTCGCAGTGTGTCTCCAGCCTTGTTCAATCATCTTGAACGGTTCGCGCGGCATCGTGGCATTTTGTCCACGGGGACTGCGCATTCACATGTGACAGGAGCTGCGCCGATCACTTCGGCGCCCGTGGCTCACCTCAGCGTCGCCGCGCCGCATCAT
>NZ_JAXDEQ010000144.1:0-439 GCF_035065025.1 Pseudomonas sp. YuFO8
AGCGTGTCGCCGTTGTCGCTGCGGCTCATACGCAGTTCGAACAGCGGCCAGACCTCGGTGGGGTAGAGCTTCTGCTCCATGGCCTGGCGAATCTGTTGCACCGCGTGCTGGTGCTGCTCGCGGGTGGCGCCACGCAAATCGGCGATGGCCAGAGGATAGTGGTCGACGTCGGGCAGCACACGCTGCGAACCTTCGCTGGCGATCACCGCTCGCAGCATGTCGTGGCGGGCGATCAGGCGGTTCCAGGCCTGTTCCACCTGCTGCGGGTCCAGGGTTGGCCAGCTCAGTTCCAGGTAGCCATGACAGGCGACATTGCCGTAGCCGAAGGACGATTGGCGGCCCAGCAGGTAGGCATTCTGCACCTCGGTGAGGGGGAAGGGCGTGTGGTGCTGCGCCGGATCGGCCTGCACGAGCGGGCGTTCCTGTGTCTCCAGCAGGT
>NZ_JAXDEQ010000145.1:0-438 GCF_035065025.1 Pseudomonas sp. YuFO8
TACCTGCGGATCAAGGTAATTGAACCTGATCGGCGGATCAGGCCGCTGGAATAGATCGCGCAGCGTGCGCCGGTCATTGAGATCGATTTCATCCCGCATCGCCCACGCTCCCGTCATAGGGTTGAATTCCGGTCTGCGGCATCATGAGCGACAGCGGTGGTACGGTGCCATTGGAAGGCACGTTGGCGAAGCCAGGACCGCGCGTGATGAGGCTCGCATCATCGGCGGTCTGTGACTGCAGCACCGCGTCGTCGGCGTCCAGAGGCGCCCGCGCGAGCGGCCGGCGCCGGTCGGTAACCATGACGAGCACGAGCAACGAGAGCGCGACGAAGAGGAAAAACTTGGATGCATCTTCCATAGGGCACCTAGCAGCTAGAGAACAGTCCGAACAGAACGGACGTGCATTGAGGATGGTTGGCTTGCGCGATGGCGACTTGC
>NZ_JAXDEQ010000146.1:0-436 GCF_035065025.1 Pseudomonas sp. YuFO8
TACAGCTCCAGCCACTCCACGCCGGGGCGCACCGCCACCGCCAGCGTCGGCGACAGCTTGCCCTGATCGCGATCCACGTCCCAATCTTCGCGGGTCGTGGTTGAACAACCGGTCAGACGCAGCGCTTTGCAAGGATTGTCAATCGTGTAGCGTTGCCCATCCTTGGCCAAGTCCGGATAGCTCAGGCCGGTCTGGCCGCGTAGGCGATAGCGGTCGTAACGCAGCCCCCCCTCCAACGTCAGCCAGCCGTCGTAGTCGTAGGTCAGGTTGGCGAACAGGCTGGCTACCGAACGGTTGCCGGCCGGCGTCACCCCTTCCATGCCTTGGCGGGAAGAGTCGCTGGTTGCCTTGTCGTAATAGAACTCCAGCCCGTAGTTAGCGCGGAAGTCATGCCCCGGCGCCAGGCTGAAGCGCGAAGTGTTTTGCGCCTGCGCGC
>NZ_JAXDEQ010000014.1:0-163359 GCF_035065025.1 Pseudomonas sp. YuFO8
CCGCCAAACCTGTAGGAGCTGGCTTGCCAGCGACCGGCCCTAAAGCCCTGCACCGACCTCACCGACGCCATCGCCAGCAAGCCGGCTCCTACAAAAAATCGAGATCACCGCCAAACCTGTAGGAGCTGGCTTGCCAGCGATTGGCCCTCAAGCCGAGCGCCGACCTCACCGACGCCATCGCCAGCAAGCCGGCTCATACAGTAGGGCGAGTACATCCGACAGATTCAGGTGCGGTGATCAGTTCGCAGTCAACCGATGGCGCCCGCCCGAGTTACTCGGCGTCAACGCCAACGCCAGTTGCGTGCGGTTGTGCATATGGGTCAACCGCAGCACCTGCGACACGTACAACTTCACCGTGTTCTCGGTAATGCCCAATTCGCAGGCAATCTGGTAGTTGGTCTGCCCCTTGCCCACCAGGCGCGCCACATCCAACTGACGTGGCGACAGTTGATTGAAAATCGCCGGAATCTCGGCCCGTCCGGCATCGCTGACAGCGCCATCATGAGTACCCGGTGCAGACGGTGTGCGCCTGACCCGGTCGAGGTCCTGGTACAAATCATCCAGCGACTCGGACAGGTATTGCAGCTTCTGATTCAGATGCCCCAACTGCAACGCCTTGTGCCGCTCCTGCAGTACCACTTCCTGGCGTTGCACGCCTTCGAGCAATTCATTCAGATCAATCGGCTTCTGGTAGTAATCGGCAAAGCCGGCGCGCAGTGCCTTGATCACATCCTGCTTGCCCGCCTGCCCGGTGAGCATGATCGCCTCGAAAGCCCGGTGTTTGCCGGACAGCTGTTGCAGCTCCTGGACCATCTGGATGCCGTCCAGGCCAGGCATATGCAAATCGCAGAGCACCAGGCCGATTTCCGTGTCCTGGTTGAAACGTTCGATCGCCTGATGGCTGGATTCGCAGGCAACGCAACGGTAGCCGCTGTTCTCAAGAAATTCGCAAAGTTCTGCAACGATCTGGGGCTGATCGTCGACCACAAGGACTTTTACTGCCGAAGTACGCTTGTTCACGTGCAACTCCCTGCAAGGCCAAGGACTGACCGTCCCTTTATCGACAGCCTGAGGCTGTACAACCTCTGAATGAAAGTAGTCGCTCTTTGGCCGCTGTACAAAAACGGATGACTAGCCGAACCAGGCCAATGTCAGCATCAGACCCACCAGGAGGAAGGGGGCAAAGGGTTGTTTCTTTGACAGACCAGGCTCCAGGTAAACCAGGTGACCTCTAAGCCCTTGACCGATATGAAGCCAGACTCTTGGCGCCAGCAGCCACCAACACACACTGGCGAGACCCGCGCCGATCAATACCCCCAACACATGCCGACCATCGGTCGCCAGCCCCAGGGCGGTCATGAGTTTGACGTCCCCGGCGCCCAGTCGGCGCATCCCATAGCCGGGCAAAGTAAACGCCAATGCCAGCAGCGCAGCCCAGCCGCCCTGCTCGACCGGCGCGCCGATCCAGGTGGTGCCGCTCCATAACAGATACGCCAAAGCCAGCGCCCCGACGCCCAGGGTCAGGCGATTGGCGATGTGCCGTTCCCGGGCATCCTGCGCTGCGCATAGCGTCAGCCAGATCAGTAGTACAAAGCTCTGCATCCGGTAAAAAACGTCCGTTTTGGCTGAATGATTCTATGCTGACATTACCTCGAGTTGTCAGGGTAGACGCACTCATGAAAAGCAGCCTCCCACGTAAGCAAAAAGGTGCCGTCGCGATTGAATTTGCCTTAGTGTTCGTGATTTTTTTCGCGGTGTTCTACGCCATCGTCGCTTACAGCCTGCCGCTGCTGCTGATGCAGTCGTTCAACCAGTCGACGGCCGAAGCCGTGCGTCGTAGCGTGGCGCTGGACCCGAACACGCCCGGTTACGAGGCTGCGCTGAAAAACGTCGTCAAGCTGGAACTGACCCGTCAGTTGGCCTGGATTCCCGCCGGGCTGAATTTCGATGTCGCCACTGACACGACCACCACTTACACAGGTGGCGTGTTGAAGGTCGTCATCCACTATCCCTCGCAAAAGTTGAACGCGGTGATTCCGTTTCTGAGCCTGCCGGGGATTGGCTCCGTGCCGAGTTTACCGGTGACGCTCACCGCCAGTTCGAGTCTGCAGTTTTGAGTGCCGGGGACAAACTCTTCGGGCGTCTGCTCAATCGCCATCCGCCCGCGCCCCAGGAAATCCCGGAGCCCTTGAGTGTGCTCGGCGTCGGTCTGCAAATGCAGCTCAATGCCCAAGGACGCGTGCTGCTACTGACCGGCCCGTTGCGGCATCAGCTAGCCCAGCAGGTCCCCACGGCACAGCTGCCGCACCTGCTGGATTTTCTCTTGCCCCATTGCAGCCTCGCCATCGAGGGCGCTCCCGCCGATTGGCAGGGCCAGCTCCTGGACCTGGATTTCTACAGCCTCAACGGCCCGCCCCTGCACCTGCGTGGCTGGGTGCAGCCGATGGCGGACGCCTGGCTGCTGCAGTTGCTGGACATCGGCGACTTGCTGCTGGAACGCCGGCAAGCGCGCCTGCGCGAGCAGTGCCAGTTGCTCGCGGCACAGATCGGCGAGCAGTTGCGCCTGTGTAGCCTGATGCGCCTGCCCGAGGTATTGATCGACCAATTACAGGCACTGGCCCAACGCTTTCACATTCCCTGTATCGCCCTGGCGTTGCTCGATGAGCAAGAGCAGGGCTGGCAGATTCACCGGCACTACGCCGGCTTCGATACGCCCAGCCTGTGGCGCACCGGTCAGCGCCTGGGCACCGGTCTCGATAGCTTGAACGGCTCCACGCCGCATCACCTGAACCTGGGCGAACATCCGCGCCTGCAAGGCATCTTTGCCAGCACGGAGGGGTTCGCCGTGCCCTATTACGATGCCCAAGGCGTGGTGGCCTGGTTGCTTTGCGGCTGTTACCCGGTCCAGCAGCAGGCCCCGGATGTCAGCGAGCGTGACTGGTTGCAGTTCGCCGCCGCCCTCGCCGGCCCCTTGCTGGAACGCTTGCGCGAACATCGCCACCATCTGCAGTTGGAGCGCCTGGAGGCGTTGCAGGCCTTGCTCGGCACCGGCTGGTGGGAAGTCTTCAGCGACAGCGCCGAGGTGCAATTGGCTCCCTCGCTGACCCGCGCCCTGAATCTTCAGCAAGAGCGTTTGCCGCTGCAGGACTGGCTCGCGCAAGTGCACCCCGCCGACCGCGAAGAGTTGCGCAGCCGCCTGCAGGATTTGCAGCACGAAAGCACGCCACTGCTGTTGTGCGTACGCCTGTACCGCGCCGACGGCAACGCCCCGGCGACCTGGTACCGCTTGCAGGGCCAGGCCCTGGGCGTGGGCGTGGGCAGCCAGCAGCGCCTGGTAGGATTCATGCTCGACATCAGCGACATCAAGAACCAGGAGCAACTGGCCGCCGCCGCCCATGCGCGACTGGACAATCTGATCGCCAGTTCGCCCGCGGTAATTTATGTGCAGCGTTATGTCGAAGGCGCGCTGCAACCGACCTTCTTCAGCGACAGCCTGCAACCGTTGCTGGGCTGGACGCTCGCCGAGTGTGCCGGTGCGGCGTTGATCGAGCGCGTGCACCCCGAGGATCGTGAGCGCTATTTCGAACGCACCCGCCTGCTGCTGCGCGAAGGTTCGGCACGGGCACGCTATCGCCTGCGCGACAGTCGTGGCGATTACCACTGGTTGCTCGACGAAGCCCGGTTGCTGCGCGATGACCTGGGTCTGCCGGTGGAGGCCGTCGGCCTGTGGCTGGACGTCACCGAAGCGACGCTGGCAGCCGAGCACGTCAAACAGAGCGAGGAGCGTTACCGGATGTTGGTAGAGGACTCGCCGGCGATGATCTGCCGCTACCGCCCGGACCTGACCCTGACCTTCGGCAACCGGCCGCTGGCGACCTATCTGGAATGTTCGCCCGAGGGCTTGCCGGGAGTGAACCTGGGCAGCTGGATGTCGGCGCAGCAGCGCGAGTCCTTCCTCCAGCGCCTGAGCCTATTGAGTCCGGAGTTCCCGGTGAGCACGGCGGAAATCAACCTGCAGTTGCCCGGCCGCGAACACGCCTGGTGGGTCTGGTCGGATCGCGGGGTGTTCGACGAAGAAGGTCGCCTGCTGGAAATCCAGGCCGTGGGCCGCGACAACACCGAGGTTCGACGCGCCCAGCAACAACTGACCCAAAGCGCGAAGATGGCCACGCTGGGCGAGATGGCCACCGGCCTGGCCCATGAAATCAACCAGCCGCTGAACGTGATGCGCATGGCGATCGTCAATGTGCTCAAGCGCCTGGACAATGGCAATCTGCAGATCGATTACCTGACCGACAAACTCAACCGCATCGACACTCAGGTCCAGCGCGCGGCGCGGGTGGTGGACCATATGCGCGTGTTCGGCCGGCGCTCGGAGATCGAGCAGCACCCGTTCAACCCGGCCCAGGCCATCGAAGGCACGTTGTCGTTATTGGCCGAAGGAATGCGCGGTAAAGGGGTGGAACTGCGGGTCAGCGAAAGCGGTTTTTCGGTGCAGGTGCGCGGGCATGTCGATCAACTTGAACAGGTGTTGATCAACCTGATGGTCAACGCCCGCGACGCGCTGCTCGGCAAGTGTGAGAGCGACCAGCAGTTCAAGCCGTGGATCGCGCTGTACGCCGAGCGCGATCAACACGCGGTGCGCCTGTGGGTTGAAGACAACGGCGGCGGCATCGATCCGCGTCTGCTGGAGCGGATCTTCGAACCCTTCTTCACCACCAAGCCGGTGGGCGTTGGCACCGGCCTGGGGTTGTCGGTGAGCTACGGCATCGTGCAGAACATGGGCGGAACGCTCAGCGTCAGCAACTCGACCGAGGGCGCGCGGTTTTGCATCGAGCTGCCGATCGTGCCCGACGATCAGATCACCAGCGACGCTCGACCGGCGTGACAGCTGAGGTTGGCGCCGACTTCGACCTTGTTCAAGTCGATGCCCAGGCTCGCCAGCAAGGTGTTGATGAGGGTATCGAGCAGCGGGCTGAGCACGCTGTTGATCGCATTGCCCAGCGCGGTGGTGACGTCGTTCAAAAGGCTGCCCAGGCCACCGATGATGCTGCCCGACGGCCCATACATGCTCACCCCGAGGTCGCTGACGGTGGTGCTCAGGCTGTTGACGATGTTGTTGGTGGTATAGGCGAAGAAAAACGGCGGCTGGTTGATTTCCGGCAGGTTGGCGGCGGCTGGCGCGGAATACACGTGGAGCATGTTGGGGTTTTGCGCCACCGAGGTGTTGACCCGGATGCCGATGCCGCCGGTGGGCCGGTGGTTGTAGCAGACCGCTGGTAAAAACAGCAGCCGCTGGCAGGTCTGCACGCCGACATAGATGAGCTGTAGCGGGTTCACGTCATTGGTCGGCGGGACCAAAGCGGAGCCAAACACATCGGCCGGGTCGATCTGCCCGACTTTCAATCCGATCAGCGTGGTCGTGGTGTTGGTCGTCAGGCTTTTGTTGGTCGCGCTGATGCAGCTGTAGGCCGTGACATAACTCCAGGCACCGCCCGCCTCCAGGGCGACATCGAGCCGTATCGGCGGTGGCAGGAGCTTGGTTTCCGGCGTGTCACACGGCGCGCCCAAGCCGCAGGTCAGCAACTTGTCCACACGCAGTCCCAACAGGTCCTGGAGGAAGCTGGTCAGCGACGTCGCAAGGTCCAGTACGGCATTGACCAGGGGCGTGATGGCGTCCAGCACCGGCAGGTTGATCGACAACAACGTCTTCACCTGGGCCGTTCGAACATGGATGCGGTTGGGCCCCAAGGGCGCCAGCGCGGCGCTTTTCGGATTGCCCACGGCCGACAGTTGCGACGGCTGCATGACCTGCACCCGCGCGGTGATCTGCGCCAGGCCCGCGAGGTTGATCGGCAGGGTCGCCACCAGGCCGTTTTGCTTGTTGGCCAACTGCACGACGCCTTCAATCAGGTCGAAGGCTTTGAGGTTCACTGCCAGGGCCGAGATATCACTGCCGCTTTCGACGTGCAGCAAATCGCCCAGCACCACGCTGGTGGTACCGGCCGCCACCTTCAGCGCCTTCAGGCTGACGATCGTGGCACTCGCCGCCAGAGTTCCGTTGGGGTCCAGGACATTGATGGCGGCCTGGATCAACTGGCTGACGTTGATGCTGTTGGCCAGCACCTGGTCATAACCTGCGGCGGTCAGGCCGAGGTCGATTTTCAGGCGATTGAGGTAGCCGAGCAGGCTGATGTTGCTATTGACCAGGCCATTCCAGCCGGCGGCATTGATCGTCACGTTGCCGCCCAGCAACCCCCCGAACAGCAAGCTGGTGATGGCTGCCTTGCTGGTATCGAATGCCAGGGCGGTGCTGCGGATGGTCAATGCGGCCAAAGGCGGCGGCAGCGCGGCGACAGCTGTCGCCTTCAGGGTCAGGGTCGAGCCCGCAGCGGCACCACCAAACAGTGCGCCGATGCCGCCGACAAGACTTTGCGGCACGACATGGCTGGCGATGACCTGGATCGCTTCGCTTTTAGCAGGGTCGACGGCAAACACCCGAAGGCCGTCGGCATCCAGGGACAGCGCGCCGCAGCTGACCGCCAGTGCACGCCCGTCGCCGGGCAGGGTGAAGCCGTTGCGCTGGGCGCTGGCAGTGGCGTAGCTGGTGGCGGTTGCGCCGGTGGAACAATCACCGCCCCGTGTGGCGGCTTCGAGGGCGGCCATGTCGGCGATGCGCTGCAGGTTGCGTTTTTCCAGGTACAGCCGCCCGCTGTCAATGACCAGCAGCGTGAACGCCAGGGCCAGCGCCAGCGTCACCGCCGCCATCAAGCCAATCGCCCCCCTTTGCCGGGCCGGGCCGCGAAACTGCATGCGGGGCGACATCACGCACTCCTTTGCCGGCGCACTGCCGAACGTGACCTCCGTGGGTGTAAGGCAGTGTAGACAAGGGATGGCGCGACTGCTGGCAACTCGCCACCCCCAGCAACAACAAATCCCCTGTAGGAGCTGGCTTGCCAGCGATGAGGGCCTTCAGAACACCGTAGAACTTGAGGGCCTCTTCGCTGGCAAGCCAGCTCCTACAGGGGATGTTTACAGGGTGTTTTATCGGTGCGGGGGATAGTTCGCCAAAATCCGCGTGACCGTTTCGTGTATCGCAGTGCTGCGGTCCGTCGGGTTGGGGGTGCGGCTGAGGATTTGCTCGTCACTGCCGCGCCACACCAGCTTGCCGTCCTTGCCGTCGAGCAGGTCGATCTGGATGGTCGCGACCTTGTAGGACACCAGGCGGGTTTCGTTGTACATCGGCGCGCCATAGTAGCCGTACCAGGGGTTACCCCAACCGCCGCCGTAGTTGGTCGTCACCTGTTGCTGGCGTTCCTCGACTACCAGGTAGGTCTGCACACTCAAGTCGCCCTTGGCGCCAGCGCCTGCCTGGCGCAGGCCACGTTGGTCGAGCTGGTCGACTACCGATTCGCGCACGCGCTGTTCGGTCAGGTCGCTCTTGATCCTGGGGTCATCGGGACGGTATTGCAGCGCGGGTTCTTTCCAGCTCCAGCTGTGATACGCGGCAAAATCGCGGCTGGCGTCGAAGTCATGATTGACCTGGTTGGCGGCGCAGGCACTGAGCAATACGGCCACTGCCAGTAAAGCGAGACGGCGGAACATGATGATTCTCCGGTAGAAGACATGAACCTGCGAAATGCTTCTTGACCACAGGAAGCTAACTGGGAGGATACGCCGACATTGCCTTTTCTACAGCCTCCCGTATGGCGTCGACCCGCTCGCCCTGGCTCCCCCGGTTGCTGGTTTCCGCACTGGAACTCCAGACCGATTGACCGTCTTGCGCGTCGAACAGATCGACATGAACCACCACGACCTGTTCCTCGTAAGTGCGCACAATTGGCATGCTGCCGTACATGCCGTAACCCGGCCCATAACCATATCGATTGTAGCCGCCGTAACCGCCGTAGTAGCCGTAATCGTCCTGGACCTGACGCAAGCGGGTTTCCAGGCGCAGGTCAGCGCTGACGAACAGGTCCGCCGGCCGATTGTCATGCAGGGGCCGCAGGCCGCGTTGGTCCAGGGCGTTGCTGACCGCTTCGGCGACCTGCGCCGAATCCGCCCAGGTAGTGCCCGGCGGCAGCTGCCCGTTGAGCCAGGCCCAGCTGCGATACCGCCCGTAGTCTCGCGGTGGCGCCGGGTAGGCGCTGCGATCGAAGGTAGTGGCCGCTTGAGGCGGGGCAGGCGGCAAGGGCCTGGAACTTGCCACGTACGGATTGCTGCCCTGGCAGGCAGCCAGGCCCAGGCAGATCAACAGCAACCCTGAACGACTTTTCATTTCGAGCTCCGATCAGACCGGCCGACAGATCCAGTGCAAATATCGCCCAAGCCCGGCAAAGCTTGGATGGCGACGGTGGGCCAACTCCATTTCGAGCAGATCCACCAGTTCGGCGCGGGCCTGGAACTCCACCGGCATGTAATCGTGAAAAACCCGCACGCCACTCTGGCTTTCGACCTGCCACAGGCCGTCAAGTTGCGCCGCCAACTCCCGTGGGTCCAGCGGCTGTTGCGGGGTCAGGCTCTGCTTTTCACCGGCCATGTCGTTTTTTCGCATCTTGCGGAAATGGCCCTTGAGCAAGTTGCGGTAAATCAGCGCGTCGCGGTTGTAGAAGGCCAGGGACAGCCAGCCGTCGGCCTTGGTCAGCTGATGCAGCACCGGCAGGATGGCGTGCGGTTCGGCCAGCCATTCCAGCACGGCATGACACAGCACCAGGTCGTAGGGTTCGGTGAGCTGACCGAGCAGTTCCTGCCAGGGCGCCTGGATGAAGGTGGCAGTCTGTCCCGCGTCGGCAAAGCGCTGGCGGGCGCCTTCGAGCATGGGTTCGGCGGGTTCGGCCAGGGTCACCTGGTGGCCACGCTCGGCCAGCCACAACGACATGTGGCCAAGGCCGGCGCCGATATCCAGCACCCGCAGCGGCCGATCCGGCAGGGCCTCCGCCAAGTCGGCCTGCAGCACCGCCAGGCGAATCGCGCCTTTGGCGCCGCCGTATATTTTTTCGGCGAAGCGCGTCGCCAGTTGATCGAAATGACGGTCGCTCATCAGCTGAACCTCCGCTCGCTGTCCGCCAGCTTGCTGCGCACGACGTCATTCATGTCCAGGCCCAATTCGCTGCACAGCAACAACAGATAGAGCACGATATCGCCGATTTCCTGCCCAGCATGGGCCAGCTTGTCGGCCGGCAGCTGCCGTGACTGGTCTTCGCTCAGCCACTGGAAAATCTCCACCAGCTCGGACATTTCGACACTGGCGGCCATGGCCAGGTTTTTCGGGCTGTGAAATTGCCGCCAGTCATTGCGATCACGGATGGCGTGCAGGCGTTCGGTCAGTTCAACAAGGTTCATCGGGCTCTCCTGAAGGCGTATAGCTTCAAGGGGATGACGGGGGAAGGCAAGTGCCTGGCAGCGGTGACAGTCTTTGCACCATAATCAGTCGATGGCGTGTTTCGGCGGCGCCTGTAAAAATTCGCTGGCAAGCCAGCTCCTACAGAAGACAGGACGTTCATTCCATGCAGGTAGAAGGTTTCTTTGAGTGGCTTGGCCAGATCCTGGGCACAGCCATCCGTTTCATCGTTGACGCCCTCAGCGGTCTGTTCCAACTGGTGAGTCGCGCCAGCAGCCATTTTGTCGAAGGTTTGTCCGAGGCGCTGGGCATGGACACCTCGATCATCAGCATCGTCACCCTGATCCTCGGGTTGGTGCTGTTGTGGTCGGCGATCCGCGCGTTCATGAACGCCTCGATCATCATGGGGATCATCTGGTTGATGCTGGGGTTGTGGTTGCTTAGCTGGATCATGCACTGACCCCGGCAACGGATCGCTGCAGATTCTGCAGGGGTCGCTACAATGCCCGCTCCCCAAGGAGCCTGCATGTCCAACCTGATCGCCGACTGGCGCGACCGCCCAACCCATCGTAGGGTCTGGGCGCTGGCTGCGCCGATGATTCTCTCGAACATTTCCGTACCGCTGGTGGCACTGGTCGACAGCACCGTTATTGGCCACCTGCCCCATGCCCATCAGCTCGGAGCCGTGGCGGTCGGGGCCAGCCTCTATACCTTCCTCGCCTGGGCCATGGGTTTTCTGCGCATGGGCTCCACCGGTTTTGCCGCCCAGGCCGCAGGGCGCGGGGATGGCGCGGCGCTACGGCAGATTCTGTTGCAGGGTCTGTTGCTGGCCATGGGGCTGGCAGTGGTTTTGGGCGCGCTGGGCGTGCCATTGAGCGGGGTGGCGCTGCACTTCATGCAACCGTCGGCGGAACTGGACCAGATGACCCGCGAGTTTTTCCACACGCGGCTGTTCGGCCTGCCGGCGGCACTGGCCAGTTATGCGCTGGTCGGCTGGTTTCTCGGCACGCAGAACGCCCGCGCGCCGCTGGTGATTCTGCTGACGACCAACCTGGTCAACATTGCCCTGAACCTGTGGTTTGTCCTTGGCCTGGAATGGGGGGTGGTGGGTGCGGCCCGGGCTTCGGTGATCGCCGAGTGGACCGGTGCGCTGATCGGCCTGTTGCTGACCCGCCACGCCCTGCGCGCCTATCCCGGGCATATCGTCTGGGCCGCCTTGGCGCTTTGGCAGAGTTGGCGACCGCTGCTGGCGGTCAATCGCGACATTTTCATCCGCAGCCTGGCGCTGCAATCGGTGTTTTTCCTGATCACCGTGCAAGGCGCCCGGCTGGGTGATGCAACCGTCGCCGCCAATGCCCTGCTGCTCAACGGCCTGCTGCTGACCGCCCACGCGCTCGACGGCCTGGCCCATGCCGTGGAAGCCCTGTGCGGACACGCCATCGGCGCGCGCGACCGCGATGCCCTGCGCCGCTCCCTGGTGGTTGCCTGTGGCTGGTCGTTGTTGGCAAGCCTGGGCTTTGCCGGCTTGTTCATGTTTGCCGGACACCTGTTCATCGAAATGCAGACCGACATCACCAGCGTGCGCGACACCGCGTTCCTGTACCTGCCCTACCTTGCCGTGCTGCCGCTGATCGCGGTCTGGAGCTACCTGCTCGACGGGCTGTTCATCGGCGCCACCCGCGCCAGGGAAATGCGCAACGGCATGCTGTTGACGGTGGCCTTGCTGGTGCCGTTCGCCTGGGCGCTGCAGGGCTATGGCAACCATGGCTTGTGGATAACCTTTTTGCTGTTCATGTTGCTGCGCAGCCTGACGCTCGGCTTGATTGCCTGGCGCCTGCGCCAGAACGATGGCTGGTTCGCCCGCGCTCACTGAAGCGGAGTCGTCAACCGTGCCAACTCAGGGTGAATCGTTCTGCCATCGCTTGCGCAGGCTTTCGAGGCGCTCTTGCTGGGTAGCCCCCGATAATGGCTGCACCGGCAAGGCATCGGGGTACTGCAAGCGCAGCCACATCCAGCCATCGAGCACCGGACGTTCGCTGAAACCCAATGCCAGGCCCTCTTCCAGATGGCCCCACAACCGCATGAAATCAGTCCCCGTGGATTGACTCCAGCGCCAGGCATGCTGCTCCAGCAGGCAGGTCTGCAGTTTTTCCCGCTGCCATGGGCTCAGATCCTCCTCGACCGCCAGAGGGCGCACGGCCAGCCCCGGGTTGAGCAACTGCTGCCAGCCCTGACAGCCAAGCGCGCGATCCGCCCAGGTGCCGCCGAACCAGCGCAATTGGCTGATCGGCCCCAACCAGCGACTGAGTTCCTCGGCATCGCAGGCATCAAAAAAATAACTGGCGGTGTTCGGGTTGTAATAACTCAGCAAGGCCCGGTGATGCAGGTCGAACGAGACCGTGAGCATGCGCCTTAAATGCGCCAGCAATGTCGACGCCGGCGCTTCGCTGGATATCAGCAAGCCGCGCCAGCGCTGCCCGTCGACGCGGTACAGGTCGGCCAGGGCCGGGCAGGTCCGCAGATCGATGAGTAGCGGCCCCTGCTCCTGCAATGCCTGCCACTCCGTGTCTTCGAACAAGCGCAATCGCCTGGCATCGGCAAACGTCTCTTGCAGGGCCACACCGGCCTGCGGCGCGCCGGGCATGTCCAGCAATAGCCATTGCGGGCTCGAATCGGGCGCCTGGACCACCGTCATGCCGCACCGCTCTGGCCAAGGCGTGTCGCCGTGCGGCAGATGCACAGCGCCTGCGCGCAATGATTGAAACTGCCACCACCGGGCAGCAGGCACAGCAGCATCAGCGGCTCGCCCGAACCCAGCCACTGCTGCACGCCGTCGAGCGAACAATCTTCGACAACCGTGGTGGCGGCTACCGTATCCTGTTCCTCGACTGCCTCGACACTGGCGGGACCTTGCAGGAACCCGGTAATCAACGGTTGGTCCGGATCACCTTCCGTGAAGCTCACCACCACCTCCGTGCCTTGCGCCAACCGGGCGCCACTCGCAGCAGCCAATGGCAACCAGCAATGGCTGGGCGCCGCGCCCTCCCCTTGATAAAGCCAGTCAAACTGCACCGCCACTGGCCTGGATGGATCAGGGGGCGGCATGTCGACTTCCACGACCCATGCCCGTTGCAGGCTGTGCATCTTTGGCTTCACCGCACTGAGGGGCGATTCAAAGGGCAATATCCGATGCTGCGCCCGTACCTGGTTGCTGTAGGTCTGGCTCGCGCCCTGGGCGCCTTGATGCTCGATATGGGTCACCAGCCACGGCCGGTTCCATTCGGCAACCGGATGCCCGGACAGCGGCATGTACTGGCCGCTGCGCAGCGTTGACAGGTCAGTGCCACACGCCACGCGCTGCACCGCGGCATCGGTGCAGCGCTTGAGCTCAAAACGACGCACTGCCGGTTCCCCACCCTCCACACTGAAAAGCGCCGCTTCAGCGACCTGAAAATCCCCCGAACCCTCGCCAAACACCACGCAATGCCTGTCAGCCCGGTGTTCGAAGTGATAGTGCAATCGCTCCTGGGCGCACAAGCGCTGAACAAACTGCAGGTCCGATTCCCGGTACTGCGTGCAGAAATCCCGGGGCGGGTAATCGCCAACCAGTTCAAAGCGCCGATCCTGATCGACGATGCCGTGCTCCCTGAGTATCTGATCAAGAATCTGCGGCACCGAGCGGTCGCTGAAAATACGCTGGCTGAAGCGCTGGGCAAGGCAGGCGAGTTTCGGCCCCAGCCGCACCTGACAGAGCCTGATCCCCGGGCCGTGATCGCGCTGGACCAGCTCATGCAACTGTCCATGGATGGCGTTTCCCGCCGGACCGAAAAGCAAGGAGGCCGGGCGGTACAGCAAGCCGGCGAGGTCGAGCGTCGGGTCTTCGATCAGCAGGTCCACGTCGAACACGAAAGGTTCGCTGATGGATTCTCTACCGGCAAAGGACAGAACTTCGAAGGCATTGGACAGACCTGCTACGTCCAGACGAAATGACGGCTCGTTGACTGGATCGACCATGGGCGTTTCTCTACAGGAGGGACAGCCGGGGATTCTCGCCGAGAGACATGGCCGAGTAGAGAGGCGAAATACAACTTAGGAAAAGGCCTACGCGAAAAGAGGACGAAATAGCTTGGATAGCCGAGACGCGGTCCATTTCGCTGGAAAAAAGAGAAATGTCGCACCAGGCCATCTGAAATTTCCGACGCAAACGGTAAATTTTCAGACAGCCTGATGAGAGCAGTGCTTACCTCAGGAAGACAGGTAAGACGAACGGGTCAGGCCCAGGCGCAGCGCATCGAGGAACTGGGTGCGCTCGCTGGCACTGATGCGGGCACTGGCGCACTTGTCGCGGTAGTGGGTCATCAGTTCTTCCGGCGACAAGTGCACGTAACGCAGCATGTCTTCGATGGTGTCGTGGGTCTCGATACCGGCGTGATAGATGCTGCCGTCGGCATTCTGGTAGATGTTCACCGAGTCGGTGTCACCGAACAGGTTGTGCATGTCGCCGAGAATTTCCTGGTAGGCGCCGACCAGGAACACGCCCAGCAGGTAGTCCTCGCCCTCGTTCAACGAGTGCACCGGCAGGCTGGTCTCGATGCTCTGCTCGTCGACGTACTGGTTGATCTTGCCGTCGGAGTCGCAGGTCAGGTCCTGCAGCACCGCGCGGCGCAGAGGCTCTTCGTCGAGGCGGTGCAACGGGATGATCGGCAGTACCTGGTCGATGGCCCAGGTGTCCGGCAGGCTCTGGAACACCGAGAAGTTGCAGATGTACTTGTCGGCCAGCTTGTCGTTGAGTTCGTCCAACACCTGGCGGTGGGAACGCTGGCGCGCCTTCAACGAGTTGTGCAGGCGACGGCACACGGCGAAGTAGCATTGCTCGGCCAGGGCTTTTTCGGCCAGGGTCAGCTTGCCGTCGGCGTACTGGGCAGCCACGTCGCTCATGTAGTGCGTGGCGCGCCAGTAGGTTTCGGTGACCATCTCGATGTCGGTCGGGCCCAGCAGGTCCACCAGCCACTGCACGGTTTCCGGCAGCGCTTCCTTGTTCTCGATCTGCGGCACGTCGTCGTTGTGCTTCTCGACGTCGGTCACCTGGATCACCAACATGGCGTGGTGGGCGGTCAGGGAGCGGCCGCTTTCGGAGAAGATGTTCGGGTGCGGCAGGCTCTGCGCGTCGCAGAACTCCTTGAGCATCCCGACCACGACACCGGCGTAATCGTCCATGTCGTAGTTGATCGAGCTGGCGTTGCGCGAGTGCGTACCGTCGTAGTCCACGCCCAGGCCACCGCCGACGTCGATGTGATCCACCGGCAGGCCGAGGTTGCGCAGTTCGCCGTAGTAACGGATCGCTTCCTTGAAACCGTGCTGGTAGTCGGCCAGGTTGGCGATCTGCGAACCCATGTGGAAGTGCAGCAGGCGAATGCCCTGGTCCAGGCCAGCGGCGCGGAAACGCTCGACCACCGACAGCAGTTGCGCCGCCGACAGGCCGAACTTGGATTTCTCGCCACCGGTGTCGGCCCACTTGCTCGACGCCAGGGACGACAGGCGCACCCGCAGGCCGACCTGTGGCTTGACCTTGAGCGAGGCGGCTTCTTCGATCACCAGGCCGACTTCGGATTCTTTCTCGATCACGATGAACACGTTGTGGCCAAGCTTCTGGCCCATCAGTGCCAGACGGATGAACTCGCGGTCCTTGTAGCCGTTGCAGACGATGGTGCCGCCCTTCGGCGCCAGCGCCAGCACCGCCAGCAGCTCAGGCTTGGAGCCGGCTTCCAGGCCGATGGAGACGTTCTGGGTGGCGATGATGTTCTCGATCACCGCTTCCTGCTGGTTCACCTTGATCGGGTACAGCGCGGTGTACTTGCTCTGGTATTCCAGGCGCTCGATGTTGGCGTCGAACGCACCGGTCAGCTGACGCACGCGGTCTTGCAGGATGTCCGGGAAACGGACCAGCAATGGCAAGGACAGGCCGCTCTTGCGCAACTGGTCCACTTGCTCGAACAGATCGATGGGTGAACTGCTCGGACCGTTGGGACGAACTTCGACGCGACCGGCGTCATTGATCGCGAAATACCCGGCCCCCCAATGGCGAATCCCGTAAACACTGCGGCTGTCCGCAACTGTCCATTGGCTGCCATCGTCTTTGCGTGTGCGTCGTACGGACATTGAAGTCCCCTATAAAGAAGTCATAGTGCGTCGCCTGGATTCAGGCCGGCGCAGTCTAAAGAATGAAAATGACGGTTCGTCAACGAAGGGATAGACCTCGCCGACCGCAGTGAGTTTAGAAACCGGTCATGAACAGGCTCTGTGAAAACCATGGTGACGACGCCAGGCCTGCAGGTGGGCAGGTCTGGATCAAGCCGCGGGTGGTTTTCACAGAGGCTGCTAGCCGCCGGACTTCTTCGCCTTGAAACCGTGCTTGATCAGTTCAGCCAAGAGTAGCTCGACATGATCGCCCTGGATTTCAATGATCCCGTCTTTCAACGCTCCACCGGTACCACAGCGCTTTTTCAACGTCGTGGCCAGTTCCTTGAGCGCGTCTTCCGCCAACGGCACGCCGGTGATGGTGGTCACCGTCTTGCCGCCACGGCCCTTGCTTTCGCGACGCACGCGAGCGATGCCGTCGCCGGCCGGGATAACGGTCTGTTTGCAGATGCAGGCGTCCACCGGTTTACTGCAGTCCGGGCAATGACGACCTGCGTCGGTGGAAAATACCAGGCCACCAAGGGCGGCGAAGGATGCGGCTTTTTTGGCCACCGGCAATCCTCTTGGGAGGACAAAGACTGGTCGCGGCAACCTGGGCAGGTGCCATCGACCGCGAAGCCCCACTCAGGCAGGGGCAGCGCTACTGAAACGGTACAACATTGCTGAAACGCAATTGCTCACGAACGATGACGCCTTCTGTAGGAGCGAGCTTGCTCGCGATGGACGTCAACGATAATGCGGGTAATCGGGTTATACGCGTCGTCCTTGCGTTCTTCGCGAGCAAGCTCGCTCCTACAACAACAACCAGCAATACCGGTTCAGTTTGAAAAGGTCGCGCAGTGTAACGGCAAAAACGCCGATTGCTAAGAGCCAATCGGCGCCAATTTATGCCTCTTTTGCGACGTCTTCGCCACGGGCACGAAGATAGCGCTTCAAGGCGGCCAAAGAGTCCGGGCAGTAAGGCTTTTGCTCGATATCGCGCAGCACTTGCTCAACGGGCATGAAGCACGCTTCCAGCACCTCTTCCGGTTGCAGGACCAGCGGGCCGTCCCACACTGCCGAAAAGGCCGAACACCAGAGTCGATTGCCGGTGTCCTCGAAGAAAAAGTGGTCATGCACGGTTAACTCCACCCCGCTCACGCCCAGCTCTTCTTCAAGCTCCCGAGCGGCCGACTCCGCGTAGGTTTCGCTGGCGAGCACCATGCCGCCCGCCGCCACGTCCCAGTAACCCGGGTAGATCGCCTTGCTCAGGGTGCGCCGGTGCACGCAGAGCTCACCGGCGGAGTTGAACAACATGATGTAGGTGCCGCGCCCGATCAGCCCCCGCTCGCGCAGGTCGGAACGCACCAGTGCGCCGAGCAGGTTGTCCTGCTCGTCGACCCAGGCGATCTGCTCGGCATCCGAGGCCGCCCGATGGGCGGCCTCGAGCGCGTTATCGATGGAGCTATCGGCCATGGCTCAGCCCTGATTCAGCAATTGACGCAAATCGATCACGGCGGCGTTGGCCCGGGAAATGTAGTTGGCCATTACCAGCGAGTGGTTGGCCAGCACGCCGAAGCCGCTGCCATTGAGGATCATCGGGCTCCAGACCGCTTCCTGCGACGCTTCCAGCTCACGAATGATCTGGCGCACGCTGACCGTGGCGTTCTTCTTGGCCAGCACATCGGCGAAGTCGACTTCGATGGCGCGCAGCAGGTGGGACAAGGCCCAGGCCTGGCCGCGGGCTTCGTAGAACACGTTGTCGATCTGCAGCCATGGGGTTTCGACGATTTCTTCGTCGACCTGCGGCACCTGCCCCGGCGTAATAACCTCGGTTTTCAGCGCGGTGTTGAGCTTGACCCGACCAACGCTGGCCGACAGCCGTTGCGACAGCGAACCCAGGCGGGTACCGACGTCACCCAGCCAGTTGTTCAGGTTGTCGGCACGGGCAAAGAACAACGCGCTCTTCTGGTTCGGATCGGACAGGCGAGTCTGATAACGGGTCAGGGAGTTGATCCCTTCCTGGAACTCGGACTCACTGGAAGGCAGCACCCAGCTTTTATTGTCGAAGTTGAAACGCGGCTCGGCCTTGGCCAGGTCGGCGTCCTCGGTGGACTGCGACTGCGAGCGGGCGAAGTCTTTACGCAGCGCACGGCTCAGGTCGCGCACCTGCACCAGCACGCCATATTCCCAGCTCGGCATGTTGTCCATCCACAGGCCCGGCGGCAGGCGGTCGTTGGAAATGTAGCCGCCTGGCTTGTTCAGCAGGGTACCGGCGACGCTCTTGAGGGTTTCCACCGTGGTGTAGCCGACCACCATCTGCTTGCCGTCCCGTTCGGCAGCAAGTTGCGCATTCTGCTGTACCGGAAACAGGTCAGGTTCCGCGCTCCAGTACCAACCCAGAGCAATCGTCACCAGCAGGTAGATACCAATCAGTGTGGCCAGCGCCCGGCTGAAAAACAGGCCACCCAGATAACTGCGGGTAGCCGACTTCGGTTCAGCGGCACGTTCAGGCGCGCTACCGGCGCGGTTTTTCCAGTCCAGCATGGCGATATCCTTTCAATTACTTGAGTTCATCGTTTCGACCACAACCATACAACAACGTGCCTTTGCCCGGCACCCGCGGATGGCTTTACAGCGAAATTTATCCAATGCCTTCTAAGGGAATCCCTTAGTCCATAAAAGACGAAAAACTGCCTGGCTTCCAGCAACGGATACGCGACCCGCGCAGCCCGGCGCCAACAACCTCAGGACTCAACTCGAAGCCGGCCAAGCCCATGGCTGACGGGACCTTTGCAAGTATCAGCAGCCAATTGGCGACCGACCAGTCAGAAACTAAATAGATGGATGCCCAAGATTATTAACGTACGACACTCATGTAACGGAAAAGAGATGCTAGCATAGAGCCACCAGTCGACCTCAGCTTGCCCCCTAACTAGTAGTCAGGATATGACCGAGCCAGAAGAGCCCAGCCGCGAGCGCCTCAAGCACCACTTTGCCCAGCGGGTAATTCATCAAGCACGTCAGGTTCTTGAGATATGGCAGCGCCTGCAGCGCACTGAATGGTCGACCCAGGAACTGGCGGAACTGAGCGAGGCCAACCTGCGCCTGCTGCGTTTCGCCGAACGCTTCGAACAACCGGAACACACCCAGCTGGCGCGCCACATCGGCCAGTCCCTGGAGGCTGTCGACGCCAATCGCGGACGCCTCAGCAGCGGCCTGATCAGCGACCTCAACCGGTTGATGCAACGCCTGTCGCGCACCGGCCTGCGTCATGGCGACCAGCTCGACCAGACGTTCCTGCCGCCGTTGCGCAAACCGATCTACGTCATGCTGCAGGATCATGACCGTGCCGAGCGACTGGCCAAGCAGCTGGAATTTTTCGGGCTCAGCGCCCAGTCCCTGGAGAGCGTGGCGGCCTTCCGCTCCTCGATGGTCGAGCGCCTGCCAGCGGCCATCGTCATGGACGTCGACTTCAGCGGCCCCGGCGTCGGCCTGAAACTGGCGGCCGAAGCCCAGGAAGGTCTCGACCAGCGTTTGCCGCTGCTGTTTTTCAGCCTGCATGAAACCGACACCCCGACCCGCCTCGCCGCCGTGCGCGCCGGCGGCCAGGAGTTCCTCACCGGCACCCTTGAGGCGTCGAGCCTGCTGGAAAAAATCGAAGTCCTGACCTGCGTCGCCCAGTACGAGCCCTATAAAGTGCTGATCATCGACGATTCACGCGCCCAGGCCTTGCACACCGAACGCCTGCTAAACAGCGCAGGGATCATTACCCGGACCCTGATCGAGCCGATCCAGGCCATGGCCGAGCTGGCGGACTTTCAACCGGACCTGATCATCCTCGACATGTACATGCCGGCCTGCACCGGTACCGAACTGGCCAAGGTGATTCGCCATAACGACCGTTATGTCAGCGTGCCGATCATTTACCTGTCGGCCGAGGACGATCTCGACAAGCAACTCGACGCCATGAGCGAGGGCGGCGACGACTTCCTGACCAAACCGATCAAGCCACGGCACCTGATCACCACCGTGCGCAACCGGGCGGCACGGGCTCGCAACCTCAAGGCGCGAATGGTACGCGACAGCCTCACCGGCCTGTACAACCACACGCATATCCTGCAATTGCTTGAAGACTGCAGCTTTCGCGCGCGCCGCGAGGGCAAGCCGCTGAGCTTTGCGATGCTCGACATCGACCACTTCAAGCGCGTCAACGACAGCCACGGCCACCCCATGGGCGACCGGGTGATCAAGAGCCTGGCGCTGTTCCTCAAGCAACGCTTGCGCAAGACCGACTTCATCGGCCGCTACGGTGGTGAAGAGTTCGCTATTGTCATGCCCGACACCGACCTCGAAGCGGCCTGCAAAGTGCTCGACGAAATCCGTCAGCGTTTTGCCGAAATTCATTATCCCGCGCAACCCCAGGATCTCTGGTGCACGTTCAGCGCCGGGGTGGTGGATCTGTGCGAAGACTCTGACAGCTTGCTGATGGCCAGCCAGGCGGACGAGGCGCTGTACCGTGCCAAAGGCGCGGGACGCAACCGGGTGCACGCCGCCCGGCCTTCAAGGCAAAGTGCCACTTTTTTATCGGAAGAGACCGATACGGTCACAACCCTGTAACAGAAACGCAATAACTTCAGGCACTTACCATTCCGCCTTTGGTAGTCCTTGATGCGCCTGAAACTGTTGACCAATCTCAACACCCTTCTTTTGGTGGCCGTGTGCGTGGCCCTTGGAGCGACACTCTGGTGGTCGCAAAAGGCCCTCGAACGCCCCTATCTGTTGATGGAGCGCTACCTGGGGTTGTCCCAACAGTTCCAGAGTGACGTGGCGCGCAACATTGTCGATTACCTCGCCAGCGGCGATGCGCTGCGCTTGAGCAGCGCCAGCCAGGCCATCGACACACTGCACAAGGAACTCGACGAGTTGCCACCGGCCCTGGCGGACACCTTGCGCCCGAGCCTGACCAACCTGGACGAATTCGGCAAAACCGATCTGCTGGCCGCCGGCAAGCTCGCGGGCGATCCGCAGGCCCTGCTCCTGCAGGCTGAACGAGAGCTGGGCGCCAGCCTTGATCAACTCAGCCAGTACGCCAGTGGCAACGCGAGCTACCTGACCCCACTGCTCATGGCCTCCCAGCACCTGGGCAAGCTGTCGCTGGCCCGGGACAAACTGGTCAGCAGCGGTCGCAGCGAACTGGCCGCCGATGTCGAGCGCGAAGTCGCCAACATCCGCAGCCAGGCCGAACAACTGGACGCCCTGCCGTTGTTGGGCGTGGCGGCCAGCGGTGAATCGAACACCGATGATTTCGCTGCGATGATGGGCCTGGAAAACACCGAGAAAGCCGCGGCCGAAGATGCCGGCGTCGGCTTCAAGCGTGAGCTCAACAGCCTGCTCAGCCGTTACCCGGCGGAACTGGCGCGCACTCGCGAGCAAATCCACAAACGTGCCGAACTCAGCGCCGCGACACACTTGAAAATCGCCGCCGTGCAACAGGCCATCGCCGGGCTGGAACCGGTGGTGCGCGCCCAGCACGGGCAGATCCAGAGTGAAGTGCGGCTGATGCAGGGGGTGATGATCGGCCTGATTCTGCTGATCGCCCTGCTGATCGACACCCTGCAACGCAAACTGGCGCGAACCCTGACCAGACTCTCCCCGGCCCTGTCGACCTGGGCCGAAGGCGACTTCAGCCGCGACATTCATCTGGGCAATACCAACCGCGAACTGCATGACATCGAAGCCTCGCTCAATCGCCTGCGCGCCTATCTGGTGGACCTGGTGGGGACCATTCGTCTCAACGCCGAACAGGTCGCTGGCAGCAGCCGAACCCTGGCCGAGCTGAGCAATGACCTGCACAGCGGCGCCGAACACCAGGCCGGTGACACAGCGATGATCCGCGACTCCCTGGGCGAACTGGAAGCGACCATCCAGCAAGTGGCCGGCGACGCCAGCCAGGCCGCCGATGCCAGTCGCCATGCCGGCCAGGCGGTCGAACACGGCCAGCGAGTCATTGGCCTGAGCCTCACCGGCCTGCATGCGCTGGTGGGCGAAGTGCAAGGCAATGCGCAGATGATCGAGCACCTGGCCGAAGAGTCCGCGACCATCGGTGGCGTGCTGACGGTGATCCGCTCGATTGCCGACCAGACCAACCTGCTGGCCCTGAACGCCGCCATCGAGGCGGCCCGGGCCGGGGAAATGGGCCGCGGCTTTGCCGTGGTGGCCGAAGAGGTGCGCTCGCTGGCACAGCGCACCGCCGGGGCCACGGCCGAGATCCAGACCCTGATCGCCGGCCTGCAGAGCGCAGCGCGTCAATCGGTCGAAGGCATGCGCGCCCAGGTCGAACACGCCGAAGCCACCGCCAACCAGGCCCAGGCGGCGGACGGTGCATTGGATAAGATCGTCGGGGCGATCCAGACCATCTCCGACACCGCGGTGCGCATCGCCGATGTCACCGCCCAGCAGAGCGGTGCCGTCAGCGAGATTCGCGATCACAGTGAGCGTATTCACCAACTGGGTGGGGATAACCTGCTGCGTATCGGCCAGGGGCGCGAGCAAGGGGAGAATCTGTTGGTGTTGGGTGGGCGATTGCATACAGCCGTCCAGGCTTTCCGCGTCTGACAGGCCGCCATCGCCAGCAGGCTGGCTGGCTCCCACAGGATAAGGGCCGTCCACAGATCTTTTGGGCACTATCAATATTTGTGGGAGCTGGCCTGCCGGCGATAGCGTCGGAACATGCACCATAGGATTACCCGCACTGCACACCCGTCCACTGTCCGCTATCATCCCCCCAATTCCGATACGCGAGATCGTCATGCGCCGTTTGCTTTGCCTGCTGCTTCTAGTGCTCGCCCTGCCGGCCACCGCCGCCGGTTTGCTGGAGAGTCGCCCCAGTTCGACCCTGGGCTCGATCAACAACAGCGCCGACTTCCTGCCGGTGCGCGAAGCCTTTCAGTTGAGCCTGGTAGACAGCACACCGCAATCGATCAAATTGCGCTTCGTCGCCACCGAGGGTTATTACCTTTACCGGCATCGCTTCCAGTTCCGCGCCGACCCGGCCGATGTCAGCCTCGGCCCGGCACAGTTGCCCAAGGGCGAACAGAAACACGATGAGTACTTCGGCGACGTCGAGGTCTACCACGGCGTGCTCGATGTGGAACTGCCGCGCACCGACCAACGCGCCTTCACGCTGGTAGTGACCTACCAGGGCTGCGCCGACAAAGGCCTGTGTTATCCCCCCGAAACCGAACGCCTGAGCATCGACGGCAGCGGCCCGAGCACCAACCAGGCCTGGAGCTGGCGCGAACTGGCGCTGTTTTTCCTGGCCGGCCTGGGCCTGACCTTCACCCCCTGCGTGCTGCCCATGCTGCCGATCCTTTCCGGGGTGGTGTTGCGTGGTCAGGTCGGTGGCTGGCGTGGTTTCAATCTGTCGTTGGCCTATGTGTTGCCGATGGCCGCCTGTTTTGCCTTGCTGGGCGCACTCATGGGCCTGTTCGGCGCCCAGCTAAACCTGCAGGCGCGCCTGCAATCGGCCTGGGTGCTGGTGCCGTTCGCGATGTTTTTTGCGCTGTTCGCCCTGGCCATGTTCGGCGTATTCGAACTGAAACTGCCCCACGCCATCAGCAGTCGGCTGGACCGCATTGCCGGCCGCACCGAAGGCGGTTCGCTGTGGGGCGCTGCAGTATTGGGCGTGGTCTCCAGCCTGCTGGTTTCGCCTTGCGTCTCGGCACCGCTGGCCGGTGCCCTGCTTTACATCAGCGCCAGTGGCGATGCGCTGGGGGGCGGCCTGAAGCTGTTCATGCTCGGCCTGGGCATGGGCGCCCCGCTGTTGCTGGTGGCCACCGGTGGCGCCGCCTGGCTGCCGAAAAGCGGGCCCTGGCTGATCTACGTGAAAAATGCGATTGGCGTGCTGTTGCTGGGGCTGGCCATCGGTTTGCTCAGCCGGGTCTTGCCGGGGCAGATCACCTTGCTGCTCATCGGCCTGCTGGCCGCTGGCGTCGGCTTGTTCCTGGGCGCACTGGAGTTCGTCTATAAACCGCCGCGAAAGCGCCTGGGGCAGTTGCTCGGGATGTTCCTGCTGTTTTATGCGCTGTCCTGTTGGTACGGCGCCTTCAGCGGTCAGACCGACCCGTTCAACCCGATCGCCCAGCCGTCCATGGTGGTTGGCAACGAGCCCACGCAACAGCCCAGCGCCTGGCAAACCATCACTACCCCGGCAGAACTCGACCGCGTGCTCGCACAAGCCCAGGCGTCCGGGACCCCGCTGCTGCTCGACTGGTACGCCGACTGGTGCATCAGCTGCAAAGTCATCGAACGCCAGGTGCTTGACGACGCGATCGTCGTCGAACGCCTCAAGGGCTATCGCCTGGTGCGCTTCGACATCACCGCCAGCAACACCGAACAACGCGCCCTGCTGGATCGCTACAAGCTGTTCGGCCCTCCGGCGTTGATGTTTTTCGGCAAGGACGGTGTCGAACGCGCCGATGTGCGAGTGATCGGCGAAATCAATGCGGCGGACTTCGCCGAACGTGTCGCCAGGGCGAATGACCGGATTTAATCACGCGGTCATATATTTCGCGCAAACATCGGTCATCGTGCCGGCTATTGCAGAGAACTGGACAGTCACAAAGGCTTTGCGGCATAGTCGCCGGGTTCTGACAAATGCACACGGATAACCAAGGAACAGCCGATGGCCACGCTACTCGTATTGCACGGACCCAACCTGAACCTGCTCGGCACCCGCGAACCGGGCACCTATGGCGCCACGACGCTGGCGCAGATCAACCAGGACCTGGAACGCCGCGCCCGCGAAGCCGGCCACCATTTGCTGCACCTGCAAAGCAATGCCGAGTACGAATTGATCGACCGCATCCATGCCGCCCGCAGCGAAGGCGTGGACTTCATTCTGATCAACCCAGCAGCTTTTACGCATACAAGTGTCGCATTACGTGACGCGCTGCTGGCGGTGAGCATCCCATTCATCGAAGTGCATTTGTCTAACGTGCACAAACGCGAACCTTTCCGCCATCACTCCTACTTCTCCGACGTAGCGGTGGGAGTGATCTGCGGCCTTGGCGCCAGCGGTTACCGACTGGCCCTGGAGGCTGCACTAGAGCAGCTTGAAAAACAGGCTACAGCTTGAACTACAAGCGTTAAACGCCCCTGACCGACCCTTGGGAGTTGATGATTCATGGATATCCGTAAAGTTAAGAAACTGATCGAATTGCTGGAAGAGTCCGGCATCGACGAGCTCGAGATCAAGGAAGGCGAAGAGTCCGTACGCATCAGCCGTCATAGCAAGACCCCGGCTCAGCAGTACTACGCACCGGCTCCAATGCCTGCTCCAGCTGCCGCGCCTGTCGCTACCGCCGCTCCGGCTGCCGCTGCCGCCCCTGCTGCCCCGGCCGCGCCAGTGCTGAACGGCACCGTTGCCCGTTCGCCAATGGTCGGTACGTTCTATCGCAAGTCTTCGCCAACCTCGCCGTCCTTCGTGGAAGTCGGCCAGACCGTGAAGAAAGGCGACACCCTGTGCATCGTTGAAGCCATGAAGATGATGAACCACATCGAAGCTGAAACCAGCGGTGTGATCGAATCCATCCTCGTCGAAGACGGCCAGCCGGTTGAGTACGACCAACCGCTGTTCACCATCGTTTGAACCGCGGAGAGCCTTTGATGACTGCGAAGTTGGAAAAAGTTCTGATCGCCAACCGCGGTGAGATCGCACTGCGGATTCTGCGCGCCTGCAAAGAGATGGGCATCAAGACCGTCGCCGTTTATTCCAAGGCTGACAAGGAACTGATGCACCTGGGCCTGGCAGACGAGTCCGTCTGCATCGGTCCGGCATCGGCCGCCCACTCCTACCTGCACATCCCGGCCATCATCGCCGCGGCGGAAGTGACTGGCGCTACCGCCATTCACCCAGGCTACGGTTTCCTCGCGGAAAACGCCGACTTCGCCGAACAGGTCGAGAACTCCGGCTTCGCCTTCATCGGCCCGAAAGCTGAAACCATCCGCCTGATGGGCGACAAGGTTTCGGCCAAGCACGCGATGATCGCCGCTGGCGTTCCAACCGTTCCGGGTTCCGACGGCCCGCTGCCGGAAGACGAAGAAACCGCTCTGCGCATCGGTCGCGAAGTGGGTTATCCGGTGATCATCAAGGCCGCTGGCGGCGGTGGTGGTCGCGGCATGCGCGTCGTGCACAAGGAAGAAGACCTGATTTCCTCGGCGAAACTGACCCGCTCCGAAGCGGGCGCAGCGTTCGGCAACCCGATGGTCTATCTGGAAAAATTCCTGACCAACCCGCGCCACGTGGAAGTCCAGGTCCTGTCCGATGGCCAGGGCCACGCCATCCACCTGGGCGACCGCGACTGCTCGTTGCAACGCCGCCACCAGAAAGTTCTCGAAGAAGCGCCGGCACCGGGCATCGACGAGAAGGCTCGCCAGGAAGTCTTCGCCCGCTGCGTCAAGGCGTGCATCGACATCGGTTACCGTGGCGCAGGGACTTTCGAGTTCCTGTACGAGAACGGTCGCTTCTACTTCATCGAGATGAACACTCGTGTCCAGGTAGAGCACCCGGTTTCGGAAATGGTCACCGGTATCGACATCGTCAAGGAGATGCTCAGCATCGCCGCCGGCAACAAGCTGTCGTTCACCCAGGATGACGTGGTCATCCGCGGTCACGCGCTGGAATGCCGGATCAACGCCGAAGACCCGAAAACCTTCATGCCGAGCCCAGGCACGGTCAAGCACTTCCACGCTCCAGGCGGCAACGGCGTTCGCGTCGATTCGCACCTGTACAGTGGTTATGCCGTTCCGCCGAACTACGACTCGTTGATCGGCAAGCTGATCACCTACGGCGCAACCCGTGACGAAGCCATGGCGCGCATGCGCAATGCGCTGGACGAGATCGTGGTCGACGGGATCAAGACCAACATCCCGCTGCACCGCGACCTGACCCGCGACGAAGGCTTCTGCAAAGGGGGCGTGAACATTCACTACCTCGAGCACAAGCTGGCTGGCGAGAAGCACTAAGCTTCGATCCTGCACCTGACAAAGCCGCCTTCGGGCGGCTTTGTTGTTTCTCCCCCCTGTGGGAGCGGGCTTGCTCGCGAATGCGGTAGCACATCCAACATGGATGCCGACTGACCCACCGCTTTCGCGAGCAAGCCCGCTCCCACAGGGTATGTGTTGATGCTCAAACCAACCCACTCCCACAAAAGCCCCGCGCTCGCGTAAACTTGCGCGCTTCTCGCAGCCCGCTAGGCTGCAATCAATATTTTTCAAAGGTGCCCGCCATGCCTTGGCTGCAAGTACGCCTCGCCATCAGCCCAGAACAAGCCGAAACCTACGAAGACGCTTTCCTTGAAGTGGGCGCCGTGTCGGTGACCTTCATGGACGCCGAAGACCAGCCGATCTTCGAGCCTGAACTCAACACCACGCCGTTGTGGTCCCACACCCACCTGCTGGCGCTGTTCGAAGGTGGTACCGAGCCTGGCCCGGTACTGGCCCACCTTGAGTTGCTGACTGGCGGCCCGCTGCCCGAGCATCACAGCGAAGTGATCGAAGACCAGGACTGGGAACGCAGCTGGATGGACGGTTTCCAGCCGATGCGTTTCGGTCAGCGCCTGTGGATCGTGCCGAGCTGGCACGCCGCCCCCGAGCCAGACGCGGTAAACCTGCTGCTGGATCCGGGCCTGGCCTTCGGCACCGGCACCCACCCGACCACCGCACTGTGCCTGGAATGGCTCGACGGCCAGGACCTCAAAGGCTGCAACGTGCTGGATTTCGGCTGCGGCTCGGGGATCCTGGCCATTGCCGCCCTGCTGCTGGGTGCCAAAGAGGCCGTGGGTACCGACATCGACGTCCAGGCACTGGAAGCCTCCCGCGACAACGCCGGGCGCAATAACATCGCCGATGAATTGTTCCCTCTGTATCTGCCGCAAGATTTGCCGCAGGTCCAGGCCGATGTGCTGGTGGCCAACATTCTCGCCGGCCCGCTGGTTTCCCTGGCGCCGCAGCTGTCGGGACTGGTCAAGCCGGGTGGTCGACTGGCGCTGTCGGGCATCCTCGCCGAGCAAGGCGACGAAGTGGCCGCCGCCTACGCCAAGGACTTCGATCTGGACCCGATCGCCAATCGCGATGGCTGGGTGCGCATCACTGGCCGTCGGCGCTAGAATGGACGTCTGCATCTACCGGATTGCCGCATGACCGACAGCTTCGTCACCCAGTGTCCGCATTGCCAAACCAGCTTCCGCGTCAACCATGCCCAATTGAGCGTGGCGCGCGGGGTTGTTCGCTGTGGCTCATGCCTGCAGGTGTTCAACGCCGCCAAGCAACTGCTGGAGCAGGCGGGCAAGGAAACCCCCGTGCCGACGCCGGCACCCCGGGAGACTGTCGAACCGCCACAGCCGCGCGCCATCAGTCAAAAACAATGGAGCGCCGCCGAGCTGGACCTGGACAGCCTCGACCTGGACGAGGAACTCGCCCGGCTTGAACAGCGGGAAATCCAGCCGACCACCGAGTTCGGCCGGCACCGCGAAGACACGCTCAGCGCTCGCCGCGACAGCGCCGAGCACGACGAAGCCCCCTGGCCCGACAGCCTGTTCAGCGAATCGGCTGCCGATCGCGCCCAAGCGGCCGACACACTTGATACCCTCGAGACGCTCGACGCACTGGATACCCCGGAGCCACCGAGCGAGCCGAGCAAAACCGAGCGCACCGAGCCATCGCTGTCACTGGAACCAGTGGATCTGGACGATGAACCGCAGCCCCCGCAGCTGCGCCTGAACGATCCGCTCGACACCCCAGCGCATCACCCACGCCTGACAGCAACCGAAGCGATCGACGACGACCTGCCGTCGATCGAGCCGCCACGCAAGCGCCGCGAGCGCAGCGAACCCGGGGTTCGTGCAGAAGTGCTGCAGGACCTGACCGACGACCCATTGCAACTGGACTGGCAAAAACGTCGCTCACCCTGGGGTCGCCGGCTGCTCTGGCTGTTGTTGGTACTGCTGGGCGCCGGCGCACTCGTCGGCCAGTATGTCGCCTATCATTTCGACGAACTGGCGCGCCAGGACCAGTACCGCCCCTGGTTCCAGCAACTGTGCCCGCAAATCGGCTGCACGGTGCCCTCCAAGGTCGACATCGCGAAAATCAAGAGCAGTAACCTGGTGGTCCGAAGCCACCCGGAGTTCAGTGGCGCCCTGGTGGTCGATGCGATCATCTACAACCGTGCCACCTTCTCTCAGCCCTTCCCGTTGCTGGAGTTGCGTTTTGCCGACCTCAATGGCCACCTGATCGCCAGCCGCCGCTTCAAACCCGGCGAGTATCTCAATGGCGACCTCGAAGGCCGGGTGGAAATGCCTCCGCAAACGCCCATTCACATCGCTCTGGACATCCTCGACCCAGGCGCCAAGGCGGTGAATTACAGCCTGAGCTTCCATTCGCCCGAGTGAATCGATTCACTGGCCGGCGATTGACGACGGCTTTCTGACTTTGCCCGCGTGGACCAAACCGCTGGCGATAACAGAATAACTGTTCAGATTTTGTTCAATTCAGCCTTTATCCAGTCATCGAGAGCGGGTATCATGCCAACCCTTTTTCGAACTCTCATGATCCGGCCCCACAACAGGGAAGTCCTATGTCGGCGGTACGCATCGGTCCATACACATTACACAACGGCTTGATTCTCGCCCCGATGGCGGGCGTCACCGACCAACCCTTTCGTCAGCTGTGCAAGCGATTGGGCGCGGGGCTAGTAGTCTCGGAAATGGTCACCAGCGACATGAGTCTGTGGAACACCCGCAAGTCTCGCATGCGCATGATCCACGAAGGTGATCCCGAGCCACGCTCGGTACAGATCGCCGGTGGTGACGCACAGATGCTGGCGGATGCGGCCCGGGCCAACGTCGAGCTGGGCGCGCAGATCATTGATATCAACATGGGCTGCCCGGCCAAGAAGGTCTGCAACAAGGCCGCCGGGTCCGCACTGTTGAAGGATGAAGCATTGGTCACCGAGATCCTGCAGGCCGTCGTGGCTGCAGTCGATGTGCCGGTTACCCTGAAGATCCGTACCGGCTGGGACCGGGACAACAAGAACGGCCTGACGGTGGCGAAGATCGCCGAGCAGGCCGGTATTACGGCGCTGGCGGTGCATGGCCGCACCCGTGCCGACCTGTACACCGGCGAGGCCGAGTACGACACCATTGCCGCGATCAAGCAGGCGGTGTCGATGCCGGTCTTCGCCAACGGCGATATCGATTCGCCAGAGAAGGCCCGGTACGTGCTCGACGCGACCGGTGCCGACGGCCTGCTGGTGGGCCGGGCCGCCCAGGGGCGGCCATGGATTTTTCGCGAGATCGACCATTTCCTGCGCACCGGCGAGAAGCTCCCGGCGCTGGACCTGATCGAGGTGGAACGCATTCTGCTAGAGCATCTGGCTGCGCTGCACGCCTTCTATGGAGACGTGATGGGCGTACGCATTGCTCGAAAGCATGTGGGCTGGTATCTCGCAACCTTGCCGGGCGCCAGGGAGTTTCGCGCCCACTTCAATCGTTTGGAAGATACGGAAGCACAATGCGCCAACGTCCAGGGCTTCTTTGCCGGACGGTTCAAGAGCCTGACAGGGGACGCAAAAGGGGTGGCCGCATGACGATGATGACCGAGACTTTAGTGAGTGGAACTGCACCCGTGAGCGACAACGTGAATTTGAAACAGCACCTCAATACGCCAAGCGAAGAAGGCCAGACCCTTCGCGGGAGTGTCGAGAAGGCGCTGCACAATTATTTCGCCCACCTTGAGGGCGCTGCCGTCACGGACGTGTACAACCTGGTGCTCTCCGAAGTCGAGGCTCCCCTGCTCGAGTGCGTGATGAACTACGTCAAGGGCAACCAGACCAAGGCCAGCGAGATGCTCGGACTGAACCGGGGCACGCTGCGCAAGAAACTCAAGCAGTACGATTTGCTGTAAGCATTCAATCAAACCAGAAAGGCGCCCGCGTAAGACCGGTCGCCTTTTTTGCTGACTTCCTTTGCTTTTGATGGAAATTGAGATGACCGACCAGACTACCCGCCTGCCGATCCGCCGCGCCTTGATCAGCGTTTCCGACAAGACCGGGATCCTCGAATTCGCCAAGGAGCTTGAAGCCCTGGGTGTCGAGATCCTCTCCACCGGCGGGACGTTCAAGCTGCTGCAGGACAACGGCGTTGCCGCAGTGGAAGTCGCGGATTACACCGGCTTCGCCGAAATGATGGACGGTCGGGTGAAAACCCTGCACCCGAAAATCCACGGCGGGATCCTCGGTCGTCGCGGTATCGACGACGCCATCATGAACGAACACGGCATCAAGCCGATCGACCTGGTAGCGGTCAACCTGTACCCGTTTGAAGCCACCATCAACAAGCCTGGCTGCGACCTGCCGACCGCCATCGAGAACATCGACATCGGCGGCCCGACCATGGTTCGTTCGGCAGCCAAGAACCACAAGGACGTGGCCATCGTGGTCAACGCCAGCGACTACGCCAGCGTCCTGGAAAACCTGAAAGCCGGCGGCCTGACCTACGCCCAGCGTTTCGACCTGATGCTCAAGGCCTTCGAACACACTGCCGCCTACGACGGCATGATCGCCAACTACATGGGCACTGTGAACCAGGCCGCTGACACCCTCAGCACGGAAGGTCGCAGCGAGTTCCCGCGCACCTTCAACAGCCAGTTCATCAAGGCCCAGGAAATGCGCTACGGCGAGAACCCGCACCAGAGCGCGGCGTTCTACGTGGAAGCCAAGCCTGCCGAAGTTGGCATTGCCACCGCGACCCAGCTGCAAGGCAAGGAACTGTCGTACAACAACGTGGCCGACACCGATGCCGCGCTGGAATGCGTGAAGAGCTTCGTCAAGCCGGCCTGCGTGATCGTCAAGCACGCCAACCCGTGCGGCGTGGCCGTCAGCCCGGACGCCGAAGGCGGCATCCGCAAGGCCTACGACCTGGCCTATGCCACTGACACCGAATCCGCGTTCGGCGGCATCATTGCCTTCAACCGCGAACTGGACGCCGAGACCGCCAAGGCCATCGTCGAGCGTCAGTTCGTCGAAGTGATCATCGCCCCGAGCGTCAGCGAAGAAGCCCGTGCCATTGTCGCTGCCAAGGCCAACGTACGCCTGCTGGCCTGTGGCGAGTGGTCGGCCGATCGCGCCGCTGCCTGGGACTACAAGCGCGTCAATGGTGGCCTGCTGGTACAGAGCCGCGATATCGGCATGATTGGCGCCGATGACCTCAAGGTCGTCACCAAGCGCGCACCGACCGAGCAGGAAATCAACGACCTGATCTTCGCCTGGAAAGTCGCCAAGTACGTGAAGTCCAACGCCATCGTCTACGCCAAGAACCGTCAGACCATCGGTGTCGGCGCAGGCCAGATGAGCCGCGTGAACTCCGCGCGTATTGCTGCGATCAAGGCTGAACATGCTGGTTTGCAGGTAGCCGGTTCGGTGATGGCTTCCGATGCATTCTTCCCGTTCCGCGACGGCCTGGACAATGCGGCCAAGGTAGGCATCACCGCGGTGATCCAGCCAGGTGGCTCGATGCGTGATGCTGAAGTGATTGCGGCAGCAGACGAAGCCGGCATCGCCATGGTCTTTACTGGCATGCGCCACTTCCGTCACTAAGCTCACGACCCACTGTGGGAGCTGGCCTGCCAGCGATAGCATCCCCTCGGTTTAGTGGATAAACCGAGTTGTCTGCATCGCCGGCAGGCCAGCTACCACAGGAAAGCGTCCCAGCGGCGCTCAACAGAATTAGCGTCATCCGAGGTTTTTGAAATGAATGTCTTGATCATTGGCAGCGGTGGCCGTGAACACGCCCTGGCCTGGAAAGTAGCCCAGGATCCACGGGTGCAGAAAGTGTTCGTGGCACCGGGCAACGCCGGCACCGCCATCGAAGCCAAGTGCGAGAACGTCGCCATCGACGTACTGGCCCTTGAGCAACTGGCGGATTTTGCCGAGAAAAACGTTTCCCTGACCATCGTCGGCCCGGAAGTGCCGCTGGTCGCCGGTGTAGTCGATCTGTTCCGCTCCCGTGGCCTGGACTGCTTCGGTCCGACCGCCGGTGCTGCCCAGCTGGAAGGCTCGAAAGCCTTCACCAAGGACTTCCTGGCTCGCCACAAGATCCCGACCGCCGACTACCAGAACTTCACCGAGATCGAGCCAGCCCTGGCTTACCTGCGTGAAAAAGGCGCGCCGATCGTGATCAAGGCCGACGGCCTGGCCGCCGGTAAAGGCGTGATCGTTGCCATGACCCTGGCCGAAGCCGAAGACGCGGTGCGTGACATGCTCGCGGGCAATGCGTTCGGCGATGCCGGTTCGCGCGTAGTGATCGAAGAGTTCCTCGACGGCGAAGAAGCCAGCTTCATCGTCATGGTCGACGGCAAGAACGTCTTGCCGATGGCCACCAGTCAGGACCACAAGCGCGTCGGCGACGGCGACACCGGCCCGAACACTGGCGGCATGGGCGCCTACTCCCCTGCCCCGGTGGTGACCAGCGAAGTGCACCAGCGTGTCATGGACCTGGTGATCTGGCCGACCGTGCGCGGCATGGCCGAGGAAGGCAATGTCTACACCGGTTTCCTGTATGCCGGCCTGATGATCGACAAGGCGGGCAACCCGAAAGTCATCGAGTTCAACTGCCGTTTCGGTGACCCGGAGACCCAGCCGGTCATGCTGCGTTTGCAGTCGAGCCTGGTTTTGCTGGTCGAAGCCGCCCTGGCGCAGGCGCTGGACAAGGTCGAAGCGCAATGGGATCCACGTCCGAGCGTCGGCATCGTCCTGGCGGCAGGCGGCTATCCTGGTGACTACGCCAAGGGTGTGGCCATCAATGGCCTGGATGCAGCCGCGGCACTGGAAGGCAAAGTCTTCCACGCCGGTACCGCGCTCAAGGACGGTCAAGTCGTGACCGCCGGCGGCCGCGTGCTTTGCGCCACGGCCATGGGCGCCAGCGTCGATGCCGCCCAGCAGCAGGCTTACAAACTGGCGGCCAAGATCGATTGGGAAGGCTGTTTCTATCGCAAGGACATTGGCTACCGCGCCATTGCCCGCGAGCGTGGCGAACAGGAATAAGCAACATAACGACAGGCAGGGGCTTGCAGCCCTTGCCTGGCTATTGCGGCGCCGCGCATAGTTATATTCTGGCATTAACCTACGAAAGGATTTCGCCGTGCGCTGGCTCAGGATTGCCATAACTCTAACCGTCACAATGCTGACCTTGCTCTGCATGCTCCCGGCCCAGGCCGCGCAAGGCAGTGGCTGGGCGGTATTGCTCGACGAACAGGGTGACCTGCAGCTGAGCGATATCCGCTCCGCCCGCTACACCAATCAATTCAGCCCCATCGAACTCGACCACCTCACGGCGGCCGAGCCCGAGGGTGCGCTATGGCTGCGTTTCAAGCTTGCGCCGGGCAAGCATGAACAATTGCTGCGGGTGTTCGCACCCGATCTGCTGCACTTCAACCTGTATGTGTTTGACGGCGACAAGCTGATCGAGCAATCCCATACAGGCAACGAGCAACCGCTGGCAGACCGCCCATTGCCCAGCAGCGACTTCATGCTGCCGTTGCCGCAAAGCGAAAAGACCCTGGACGTTTACCTGCGACTGGTTTCCGAACACCAGTTGAGGCCCTACATCACCTTGCAATCGGCGGTCATCACCGCGGCCAATCAGAACCAGACGCTGGTCTACGGGCTGCTGTTGGGCTGCATTGCCATGCTGATCCTGCACAACCTCATCCGCTATGCCTATACCCGCTCGACCAGCAGTGTCTGGCTGGCGGTGTGCGAAGCCTTGTTGATGCTCAGCCTGGTGCTGTTGTTGAACCTGGCGGGCCCCTGGATCCCGGATTGGCAAGCCGTGCAAACCCCCGGTGCCTACCTCGCCTTGCTGCTGACGGCCCCCAGCGGCCTGATATTTGCCTATCGTTTCTTCAAGCCCCTCGGCCCGCATCCGCTGAACAAGCTGCTGGTGGGCGACATCCTGTTCATCATGATCTGCAGCCTGCTGCTGTTGTTCGTCAACACGCTGCCGCTGAACATCATCACCTACGCACTGGTCGCACTGGCCGGCCTGAGCATGTTGTTCGTCAGCGCCTATCACTGGCAAAAAGGCTATCGCCCGGCGCGGCTGTTCGTGGCGGCCATGGTGGTATTCAACCTTGGCACCCTGATCATCCTGCCCGCCTTGCTGGGGCTGACCCTGATCGAACCCCATGACCTGATCACCACCCTGCTGGTGTTCATCTGCATCAGTGGCCTGTTGATGAGCATTGCCCTGAGCGAACGCCAACGCAGTATTACCGAAGCTCGTTTCAGTATCAGTCGCGACCTGGCGGCCAGCAACGCCGAGGTCAATGCCAAGGCCGAGTTCCTGGCAAAGATCAGCCATGAGATCCGCACGCCGATGAATGGCGTGCTGGGCATGACCGAGTTACTGCTGGGCACGCCGCTGTCGGTCAAGCAGCGCGATTATGTGCAGACCATCCACAGTGCCGGCAACGAACTGCTGACATTGATCAACGAAATTCTCGACATTTCCAAACTCGAGTCCGGACAGATCGAACTGGATGATGTGCAGTTCGATCTCAACGCCCTGATCGAAGACTGCCTGAGCATCTTCCGCGCCAAGGCCGAGCAGCAGAACGTCGAGCTGATCAGCTTCATCCAGCCACAAGTACCGCGCGTGATCAGTGGCGACCCGACGCGCTTGCGCCAGACCTTGCTGAGCCTTTTGGAAAACGCCCTGAAGAAAACCGACGAAGGCGAGATCCTGATCGTCGTCGCCCTCGACGAACGCAGCAGCCATCCACGCCTGCGCATCGCCGTACAAGACAGCGGCGAACCGATGGACGCCGAAGAGCGCGACGCGCTGATGCACGCCGAACTGCACAGCAAGCATTTCCTCTCGACCAACCACCTGGGCGGTAATCTGGGGCTGGTGATCGCCCGTCAACTGATTCGCCTGATGCAAGGCGAATTCGGCATCAAGAGTGGCAACAACCAGGGCAGTACCTTGTGGCTGACCTTGCCGCTGGACCCTGACCGCCTGGAGCATCCGACCTCGGACCTCGATGGCCCGCTGCAGGGTGCACGGGTACTGGTGGTGGATGACAACGACACCTGCCGCAAGGTGCTGGTGCAGCAGTGCACCGCCTGGGGCTTGAACGTGAGCGCCGTACCCTCGGGCAAGGAAGCGTTGGCGTTGTTGCGCACCAAGGCGCACCTGCGTGACTACTTCGATGTGGTCCTGCTGGACCAGAACATGCCCGGCATGACCGGCATGCAACTGGCTGCCAAGATCAAGGAAGACCCGAGCCTGAACCACGACATCCTGCTCATCATGCTGACCGGCATCAGCAATGCGCCGAGCAAGATCATCGCGCGCAACTCGGGGATCAAACGCATCCTGGCCAAACCCGTGGCCGGCTATACCCTCAAGACCACCCTGGCCGACGAACTGAACCAGCGCAACAAAGGGCTCGCGGTCCCGCAACACTCGCCATCCGGCCCGCCGTTGCCGATCAAGGTGCCCAGCGATTTCCGCATTCTGGTGGCCGAAGACAACAGCATTTCGACCAAGGTCATCCGCGGCATGCTGGGCAAGCTCAACCTGCAACCGGACACCGCCAGCAATGGCGAAGAAGCCTTGGTGGCGATGAAGGCGCAGCGTTACGACCTGGTGCTGATGGACTGCGAAATGCCGATCCTCGACGGCTTTTCGGCGACCCAGCAGCTGCGTGCCTGGGAAGTCGGCAATCAGCGGACCCGCACCCCGGTGGTCGCGTTGACCGCACACATCCTCGCCGAGCATAAGGAGCGGGCACGCCAGGCCGGAATGGACGGACACATGGCCAAGCCGGTCGAGCTCTCGCAGTTGCGCGAATTGATCGAACACTGGGTTGCCCAGCGCGATCAGAACCGCACGACGACGCCAACGTCCTGAGCCGACAGACTCCACGGCGCCTGTTAGACTCCCCCTCGACTTCCCTCGCCAGTGAGCCTGCCCCATGCTCCACGTGTTGTTCAGCGTTTACCTGAAGATGCTGGTGCTCTACAGCCCGTTCTTCGTGTTGTCCTGCTTCATCAGCCTGACCCGCGGTTATTCGCGCAAGGAACAACGTCGACTGGCCTGGAAAGTGGCCATTGCCACCTTGGTCTCCAGCGTCTTGCTGTACCTGTTCGGGCGGGTAATTTTCAGCGTGTTCGGCATCACCGTGGACGCCTTCCGCATCGGTGCCGGCAGTGTGCTGTTCATCTCGGCGCTGGGCATGGCCCAGGGCAAATCGGCGGTGCAGACCGACAACGTGCAACAGGACGTGACCATCGTCCCCCTGACCATCCCGCTGACCGTCGGCCCCGGCACCATTGGCGCCTTGCTGGTGATGGGCGTGAGTCAGCCGCACTGGGACGACAAACTCACGGCCATCGTCAGTATTGCCCTGGCCAGCTTTACCGTGGGGGTGGTGCTGTACCTGTCCAACCGTATTGAACGCATACTCGGCGACCAAGGCTTGCAGATAGTCAGCCGATTGATGGGGCTGTTTGTGTGTGCGCTGGCGGCGCAGATTATATTCACGGGCGTGAAGGGTTACCTGGTGCCCTGAATGCTCCAGCACACCCAGAGGTCAGTAACCTCTGGGCCTGCTGATTATTGTGTGCGTTTACGTCGTTGAAACCGTTTTACCAACTGCGTGCTCTGGTGCAGACCGAGCACTGCTTCAATTTCTTGTTTGACGTGAGAATAACGAAGCGGGTTGAAAGTGACAAAAGAGGCGGCGCGAAAAGTATTCAGGTCCGATGTCTTCCAGTCTAAAAAAACCACCTTGCCATCGTCTTTGTCGGCATTGCTGTCGATGGACGACAACATGATCAGGACCAGACCATTCTTCAGTTGCTCGCAGGGCAATATCGCCAGTTTGACACCTTTGGTCTTCGTGACTTCATAGTTGAAAACCTTGATGGTTTCGGGCTCCTTCTTCAGCGCATCCAGGGTGGAATCCGCGACCGCGCCCAATACCGTCGCACCAGGAATGGCCGCTTTTGCCGCATCGATACCCGACTTGATAATGTCTGTGACGATGTTGGCCATCGTCAGCTGCACAGCACTGCGACTGTGCTCGACATAACCGCTGTCGGGAACGTAGCAGCCCAGATCTTCCATGCAATTTAGAAATGCACGATGCCACTCCTTAGGCTTTTTATCACCCGGGACTTCCAGGGTCGCCTCCATCTTCGAAAACTTGATGATGTTTTCGATAATCTCCATGTTCTCGAGTGACACATTGTCGCCGTAACCGACAAGTGTATTCCCAAGGACAACAGCATCGAGCTCCTTGGTAGGACTCGAAACTTCCACGGTGGCCAGCTTTTGCATTCGGGCAACATTCGGCATCAGGGACTGGCGCCGCGCAATACGCCAGCCGACCAAGTCATTACTTTCTTCTACACTCAGAGAACCTTCATTATTTAACATATCAAACAATCCTTATTAGTTTCGTTTAGCGCCCTCCTGGGCAAAACGAATCTAACCCACTGCACCGCCGCCTACAAACTGCACTAATGACCATATGTGTATAACTTGAAGCCAGACAAAAAATCGCCCGAGCCAACGACTCGGGCGATCCAATGTTATTCAATTTGAAAACAGAAATGCCTATTTGATGTCGATCAACTTGTCACCATAACTTCGTGGCGTGTACACCCATGACAACCCATGCAAGCGTGGAAACACTCGAGTCGTGGATGAACCGATCAACACCATGGTTCGCATGTCGACCTGATCCGGCGTCAATTGACCGAGGGTCGTTACCCGCAAAGTCTGTCCCGGACGGGCGATATCGCGCCCCAGCACCACCGGTGTATCGGCTGCACGGTGCCGGGCGACGACCTCCAGTGCGCGCCCCAACTGCCACGGCCGTGACCGTGAGATCGGGTTATAGAACGCCATCGCCAGATCAGCCTGCGCCGCCAGGTCCAGGCGTTTCTCGATGATCTCCCATGGCTTGAGGTTGTCCGACAGCGACAGCACACAGAAGTCATGCCCCAGCGGTGCTCCCGCCTGGGCGGCTGTCGCCAGTGAAGCCGAGACACCCGGCAGGATCTCCAGGTCGACCTGATGCCAGGCCGGGTCGCCGGATTCATGCAGTGCTTCGAGCACCGCCGCCGCCATGGCAAATACGCCGGGATCCCCGGAAGACACAACCACCACGCTGCGGCCTTGCACAGCGAGCTCAAAGGCATGCCGGGCGCGCTGCATTTCTTCACGGTTGTCGGTGCAGTGCAACACCTGGTCTGGCCGATAAGGGCCCGCCATGCGCACATAGGTTTCATAACCGAGCACGTCGTTGGCACGCGCCAGTTCAGCCTTGACCGCCGGCACCATCAACTCGACAGCACCCGGACCGATGCCGATGACGGCAAGGCGCCCGCGGGGACGACCGATCAGCGTGACGTCCAGCGGCTGTTCGGCGACCGCCAGGGTAATTCCGTTATCGGTGTGCAGAACCACGGGGAGCCCGATCACCTCCTCGACGCTGTTCGCTGCCGTAAACCGCAGCGCGACACCCAACTCCAGCGCCACATCATGCAGCGTCGGATTACCCATCATCTGATCGCTGGCCAACAGGCACGCCAGGGATTGCTGCGCAATTTTCGCCCGGCGCAAAGCCTGGCGAATGGCCTCGGGCAGGTCTGCAACGTCGTCGCTCACCAGCGCTACGACGCTTTTTGGATAGATCAGCAACTCATTGGCCGCAGGTTCGCGCTCGGCGGTGCTGACATGAATCGACAGATTCGCCTGCTGATCCTGGGGCAACTGTGCTTGCGCGAGCCAAGGTGCCTCACCTTCGATCCGTACAGGTTCGCCGCCGAGCAGGTCGGACACAAAACGTTTGCCGAGCTCCAGGTCAGCCAATGCATAGCCGCTTGGCGGGTTGAGCAAACAGGTGCCGAAGCGCAGCTCGCCACTGGTGGTGATCGCCGCCGCCACGCCCAGCCCTTGGGCAATTTCCCGGGCCAGCAGATTGACGCCGCCCAGGCCGCCCAACAGCGGCACCACCGCGCTGCCATCTTCGGCAACCGCCAGGACCGGCGGCTCCGCGCCCTTTTCCAGCAGCAGCGGCGCCAGGGTGCGAATCACGATGCCGGCCGCGCACAGTGCGATGATCGGCGTGTCCTGTTGATAGAGCTCACGCAGGGTTGCGCCGAACTCCTGGTAGAGGCGGTCAGCACCGTCGACCCGTTCGGCCAGGCCGTGGATCAGGGCGCCCGGGTACAACTGCTGGATCTTGCGTGCGGTAGCGAGGCTGCCATTGCCGAGAATGACAATCGCCGGGACGGGACGAGTCATCAGCCTTGCCACCTTTCACCGGGAACGATGATCAGCGAGAAATACGGCGAAGACAGCGGATCGACCTGATCCAGCGGCACGATCTTCTGGTTGGCCATGGTCGCGCGCTCGACGTACAGCGCTCGCCCGGCCAGGCCCAGTTCTTCCAGCACCTGGCGGACTTTGGGGAAATTGCGCCCCAGCTTCATGACCACCGCGGCGTCGGCATCGGCCAACCGGCGCTTGAGCTCTTCGTGCGGCAGCACGCCGGACAACACCGACAGGCTCTGGTTGCGGTACACCAGTGGCGCACCGAGCACCGAGGCGCCGCCCAGCATCGAGCAGACACCCGGCACGACTTCGGCCTCATAGCGCTCGGCCAGGCGGTCGTGCAGGTACATGTAGGAGCCGTAGAAGAACGGATCGCCTTCGCAGATCACGGCCACATCACGACCGGCATCGAGATGCGCGGCCAGTTGTTCGCCAGCGGTATCGTAGAAATCGCTGATCACCTGCTCGTAGGACAGCGGCGCCGGCAAGGCCTCGGTGGTGACCGGGTAGACCAGTGGCAGCAGTGTCTGCGCATCCTGCAGATGCGCTTCGATGATGCCGAAGGCATTGCCCTTTTTGCCTTTGGCAACGAAATACGCCACCACCGGCGATTCGCGCAGCAGGCGCAGGGCCTTGACGGTAATCAGTTCCGGATCACCGGGGCCGACGCCAAGGCCGATCAAACGTCCTGGTTGCTGCATCATTCGATCTCCGTGGCGAGGGCATTGACGGCGGCGGCAGCCATGGCGCTACCACCCAGGCGGCCTTGCATGATCACAAAGGGCACGCCGCGACTGTTCGCCGCGAGCATCGCCTTGGACTCGGCGGCGCCGACAAATCCCACCGGGAAACCGAGGATCAGGGCAGGCTTGGGGGCACCGGCGTCGAGCATTTCCAGCAGGTAGAACAAGGCAGTCGGCGCATTGCCGATTACCACCACGCTGCCTTCCAGGTAGGGACGCCACAGCTCCAGCGCCACGGCCGAGCGGGTGTTGCCCAGCTCACGGGCCAGGTCCGGCACGCTGTCATCGCGCAGGGTGCAGATCACTTCGTTGTTCGCCGGCAAGCGCGCGCGGGTCACGCCCTCGGAGACCATTCGCGCATCGCACAGAATCGGCGCCCCCGCGGCTAACGCATCGCGCCCGGCCTTGCCCGCGCCTGCGGAAAACTGCAGGCCATCGATCGCCTCGACCATACCGCAGGCGTGGATCACCCGGACCGCGAGTTTTTCCAGATCAGCCGGGATTCGCTCCAGGTTGGCCTCGGCGCGAATGATCGCGAAAGAGTTGCGATAGATCTCCTGACCGTCGCGGATGTAATCAAGCATCAAGGGGACTCCGTGGGCGGGCATCAAGCCATGCGCCAGCCGCTTCAATTGTGAGATTGCGTGCTTGCAGCGCGCCGAAACCCGGCAACGCTGCATCGCGAAAATAAAGATCGTAGTGACCGGTACCGGTCGCCAGCAGTGTGACGGGCGCCGTATGGGCGCATGCACAGGAGCGCGGGCAACCCGACAAGTGCACCTGCTGCCGCTCCGGCTGATCGTGCAGCCGTGCCGCCAGTTGCCGCGCATCGCCCTTGGTATCCGCCAACCCTTTGCCACAACCGGCCGAGCCGGTGCAGGCCACCACAGAGCACAGGGGCTCACGGGGGTCGACCAGGAAACCCAGCGCCTGCAACTGTTGGATGACGAGCGCGGCATCCTGGTGACGGATATTGGGCAGCAACAGGCTTTGCCACGGCGTCAGGCGCAGGCTGGCGTCACCCAGAGTTGCGCAGAGCTCGGCCGCCCCCTTGAGCATCGTCGGGTCGAGCCGCCCCAGCGGTGGCATGGCTCCGACGTACATCAGGCCTTCCTGACGTTGTGGAAAACTGCCGATGGGTTGACCGGAACGGCGAGCCGGGGCTTGCCATTGTCCGATGTCGAGCAAGGGTACGCGCCCGGCCAGCGTTTGCAGCAACGAAGGGCGCGAATGTTCGGCCAGCAGATGGCGCATTCGGGTCTGGTCCGGCCGCGCGAGTTCCAGAAACAACTCCAGCACGGCCACCACCAGGCGATGTCCATCGCCCAGCAATACCGCGCCGACGGGTGTGTCGACAGGACACCCGGCAAGACCGAAGACCAGCAGTGCCTCGCCGTTGCGCTCAATCGCGCTCAACCACAGGTCATGTGGATGCTCGAGCATCGCCAGACTTTCACCGCCATCGAGCAGCACAGCGAACTTGGCCGATAACTCATGGAAGCGCGGATGGGTTTGCAAGCTGTTTAGAATTTGCCGGGCCAGCGGCCGAGTGTCGATCAGCATGTCCTGATCGATGCCGGCACTGGGGCTCAGCATCAGATTGCGCACGTCGTCGCCAAGGGCAGTGGTGGGGCCAAGTCCAGCGGCCAGCAGGCTCTCGATCAACGCCGGCGTCTGCTGACCAATCCCGCGGATTTGCAAATTCGCCCGGTTGGTCGCTTCGATGACGCCACCGGCATACCGCCGGGCAGCGTCAGCGACAGCCACGGCCTGGTCCGCGCGCAGGGAGCCACCGTCGAGTTTGATCCGGCAAATTCCGCCATCCAGCGCCTGGACGACACGCAACAACCCGGGACAGGCCGAAGGGCGCAAAGGACTGGAGGCTTGAGGTGAATTCACGGGATGACCGGTAACGGGACGAAGAGCGGCATTATGCCTGCTTTATCCAGCCGGATGAAAAGACCGAGTGGATTGACGACGAAACGCAAGTACTTACAGAAAGAATCAAATTAACACGCCGAGAAATTTTCAACTGCCCGGGGCTCTTGTACTTTGCAGTGACCAACAAGGATGTTTGTCAGGAGTTGCATATGGATAATAAAACCCCAGCGGGCCTGTTAACCGGCCCCAATTTGATTTCGTGCATTGGAGAACTCTCGCTGCAAGACTTTGACGACATGACCCATTGCACACAGATCGCCACTCGATCCGCCGATATGATCTGCAGTCGTTTTACCGACTCGACACAATGGCTCGATGAATATGTCAAAACGCTGAATTTCCTCGGCTGGTGGATCTTCGAGGACAGCATTTCCACCCGCATTCGTCACGACGTCTCCAATAGTGTCGCGGACTTCCTGGTACAAAGCGCCCAGGCCATGCCGGACAGCCGCCAGGGCAACGCCATGATCGACACGCTCGACGCATTGAAACCGGATAAACCGGCACTCTACTCCCTGGATACGGAAAGCCTGATGGGAAAGCGATTTCAGGTCATGCCTGCACGTTACGACGCCAAGGGTTTCCTGGAAATTGCCGTGTTCAATCTGGAGTTGGTGAGTTATGCAAAAAAAAGCGCTTTTCTGTTCTTCGATTGGGAGGGGCAGGCTTCAAAAATCATTCAACAACGGGCTTACCTGAAACTGGACAGAAACAAACTCGACGCTAAAAGAGCACTCATCGACAAGAAACGTCGCGAAATCCTCATGAGCAAGTTCGACTTGCGAAGGAATAGAGGATGACGCCCCGCGCAGCGATTTCACCGACTGACCGCAGGCCACGGCAATCAACACCGCGCTATGATGCGCACCCGTGCAGGTCGACACAGGCCTGAGCGCGGTGATGACAGCTTCGCTTTGCAAATGAGGAACAGCATGACCCCCTGGCTGACAGTGGTAGGTATCGGTGAAGACGGCTTCAAGGGCCTGGGTAAAAACGCCCGACATGCTCTATTGGGCGCTTCGCGGATCATTGGCGGTCAACGGCAGCTGGATCTGTTGCCGGCTTGCATCCGGGGTGAACGGCAGTCATGGCCCAGCCCGTTTTCCCTCGACCCGGTACTGACCAGACGCGGCGAGCCTGTCTGCGTCCTCGCCAGTGGCGATCCGATGTTCTTTGGCGTCGGCGCCACCTTCGCCCGACAACTGCCTGTCGATGAGATGCTGATCCTGCCGGCCCCCTCGTCTTGCTCGCTGGCCGCCGCGCGGATGGGCTGGGCCCTGCAGAACGTGGTCACGCTTTCTGTCGTCGCCCGCCCTGCCGCCGCGCTGAACGCACACTGGGCTAGCGGTGTTCGCCTGCTGGTACTGAGCAACGATGGCCGCAGCCCGGGCGAAATCTGCAGGTTGCTGTGTGAACGCGGTTTCGGCGCGAGTCGTATCACCGTCCTCGAGCATCTGGGCGGCGAAGCCGAACGCCGCATTGACGGCGTCGCCAACGACTGGCTCGACCCGCTGATCGCCGACTTGAACCTGATCGCCATCGACTGCGTTGCCGATCCCGCCACTGCGCGCCTGTCACGCCTGGCCGGCTTGCCCGACTCGGCATTCAAGCATGACGGCCAGCTGACCAAGCGCGACGTACGCGCCATCACTCTCGCCCGCCTGGCACCGGTCCCCGGTGAATTGTTGTGGGATGTCGGCGCCGGCAGCGGTTCGATCGGCATCGAATGGATGCGCACCCATCCGGGTTGCCGTGCGCTGGCGATCGAGGCCGACGCCGGGCGCCAACAACTGATCGAGCACAACAGAGACGCTCTGGGCGTGCCCGGCCTGCAACTGATTCGCGGCAGTGCGCCGCAAGCACTGGCGGGCCTCGAAAGCCCGGATGCGATTTTCATCGGTGGCGGGGTCACCCGCGAAGGCGTGCTCGACACTTGCTGGGCAGCGCTCAAACCCGGCGGCCGGCTGATCGCCAACGCGGTCACGCTGCAAAGTGAAATGACCCTGATGGCGTGGCGCGAACAACACGGTGGCGAACTGACGCGTATCCATATCGCCCAGGCGCAACCACTGGGAGACTTCGATACCTGGCGCCAGGCGTTGCCCATTACCTTGCTGGATGTGACGAAGCCTTTCGATGCGTGACGAAACCGCCGAACAACCTGCCCCGCTGCGCAGCGGACTGACCACCGGCAGCTGCGCCACCGCGACCAGCCTGGCGGCGGCTCGCCTGTTGCTCGGTGGTGGAAGCTCGGACGCCGTGCAAATCGTCCTGCCCAAAGGCAAGCAGGTGCAGATGCGCCTGGAGTTCTGCCGCTTGATCGATGACGGCGCAGAGGCCGGGACGATCAAGGATGCCGGGGACGATCCAGACGTGACCCACGGTGCACTGCTCTATAGCCAGGTGCGTCTACTGGACGAGCCAGGTGTTCGCTTCAGTGCCGGGCGAGGTGTCGGAACGGTCACCCGCCCGGGACTGGTGTTGGGCGTCGGCGAGCCGGCAATCAATCCGGTCCCGCGCAAGATGATCAGCGATCACCTGACGCTGCTCGCCGTTGAGCTGGGCTACAGCGGCGGTTTCGAGGTCACGGTGAACGTCGAGGACGGCGAGGCCCTGGCGTTGAAAACCATGAACCCGCGCCTGGGCATTCTCGGCGGCCTGTCTATCCTCGGCACCAGCGGCATCGTCCGGCCGTTTTCCTGCGCGGCCTACATCGCCTCGATCCACCAGGGCATCGATGTCGCCAAGACCAACGGCTATCTGCACATCGCCGCCTGTACCGGCAACGCCAGCGAAGACACCATGCGCCGGGTCTACCACCTGCCGGAAATCGCCCTGATCGAAATGGGCGATTTCGTCGGTGCAGTGCTCAAGCATCTGCGCAAGGTGCCCGTGGATAAACTGAGCATTTGCGGCGGCTTCGGCAAGATCAGCAAACTGGCGGCGGGGCATATGGACCTGCACAGTCGGCATTCGAGCATCGATCTGCCACAACTGGCCGAATGGGCCGCCGCAATCGGCGCCGATGCCGCCTTGCAGCAAGGCATCCGCGAAGCCAACACCAGTCAACAGGCCCTGGCCATGGCCAGCTCCGCAGGTATCGCCCTCGGCGATGCCGTGTGCCAACACGCCCTGGACTTTGCCCGCAGCGTGGTGCCGGCGCAGGTTCAGGTCGAAGTGTTTGCCATCGATCGCCAAGGCGGGATCGTCGGCCATGCGGGAGCTTTTCAATGAAACGCATTCTGTTGCTCGGCGGCGTGACCGAGGCCCTGGCGATTGCCCGAACCCTGGGGCCGCAACACATCTATAGCCTGGCCGGTATCGGTCGGGTGCCGACGGATTTGCACTGCCAGGTGCGCGTGGGTGGCTATGGCGGCGCCGAAGGCCTGGCTCAGTTCGTCCGCGATGAACGGATTGATCTGTTGCTCGATGCTACTCATCCCTACGCCGCCCAAATCAGTCAAAACGCCGCGACGGCCGCCCGTTTGAGCGCCATCGCCTGCTGGGCGCTACGCCGTCCGGCCTGGCAACCACAGGCCGGTGATGACTGGCGTGAGGTCAGCGATTGGGCCGGACTGATCGAAGCGCTGAAGCCCTTCCGGCGACCGCTGTTCACATTGGGCCGCGAGCCGTTGCAACATCTGGACGAGATTCCACCGGAGCAATTCTGGACCCTGCGCGCGCTGGACGTTTATCCCGGCAATGAACGCTGCGAAGTGATCGGCGCACGCGGACCGTTCCTGATCGACGATGAACGCGAGCTGTTCGAACGTCGCAACATCGACGTGTTGATCAGCAAAAACAGCGGCAGTAGCGCTACTGAACCGAAACTGGATGTGGCGCGCGAGCGTGGCTTGCCGGTACTGATATTGAAGCGGCCGGAGTTGCCGGTGGTAGAGCGGGAGTTTGGGTCGGTGCCAGATATGCTGGTTGCCCTGTCGACGTCAGACAATTCCTGAGCGCTACTGAACCCTGCGATTTTGCCGGCAAAACTCTCGGACAGATCTGACTTTCCACATCAGGGCTCTAACCCTATAGTCCTTTTCCACCTGATCCCATCAAGCGCACCCACCATTTGCAGGGATGAATGGCTTCGCCTCGAGAAAAGAGTTGCTTGCCACAATGTATCCCAAGGAATACGATCCACTATGTTCGAGTTTGAACGATCCCGAATATTTGCCGATTGGCTCAACTCACTGAGGGACACCATCGGCAAAGCTCGGATAATCGCCAGACTTCGAGCCTCCGAGCATGGAAATTTTGGTGATTGTGAATCCGTAGGCGCTGGCGTTCATGAAATGCGCGTTCATTACGGCCCTGGCTACAGGCTGTACTTCACTCGCAAAGATGAAGTGATTTACTTACTGTTGATCGGGGGCGACAAATCGACTCAAAAACGAGATATCAAACGTGCTATTCAAATGGCACAAAACATCGGTAGTGAGGAGTAAATCATGGCCGAACGATTCACCCGTTTTGACGCCGCCGAGTTTCTCAAAACACCGGAAGAAATGGCGGCTTATCTGGACGCCTGCTTTGAAGAGGATGCTGGCGACGGTGTGTTGATACGTGCAGCGCTGAACGATATAGCCCGAGCGAAGGGTATGACACAAATTGCCCGTGATGCCGGCCTTGGACGCGAGAGCCTTTACAAAGCGCTGAGCAGCAGTGGCAATCCCGAATTCGCGACTATCATGAAGGTTATGAAAGCCTTGGGCCTGCGTTTGCATGCCATCGCTGTCTGATTGGGCTGCGACACCACACCGCACGCAGTCTTTTTACTTATCGGCCCTGATCAGGCTAAATAGCCGCGCCTGATCGCCCACCCACCGGATTTGTCCCATGTCCCGACAACGGCTTGCAATTGCCTGGATCGCCTGCTTTGCAGTGCTGTTCAACATGCTCGCCATGCCGATGACCGGAGCGATGGCGCAGACGGCGAAGTCGCCAGCCGAACAATTGTTGTGGGGCAGTTTCTGCTCGTCCAGCGGCACCAGGATGGTGGCGATTTCCCTGGGCGACATCGAGCAGAAAACTCCGCAAAGCGACGACCATTCCAACATGCAGCATTGCTGGTGCTGCTCTGGCTCCGCGCCACTGGTGGCGTTGCCCGGGCATGAGCCGCAGCTGTATTTCGCGCACTTCGAGTCAAATCGAAGCCTGCCGCCCCCATCCCTCAACACCCCGACACCCCGCCAGCAATGGCCCAGCCTCAACCCCCGCGCCTCCCCTCTGGTGTGATGACTTCTCGCAATTGACCTGCGTTTTGAATCACCTGGAGAACTGCCATGTTGAACAGACTCATCGTTCTGGCCGCGTTGCTGCTGCCTGCCTGCTTTGCCAATGCCCACGAATACAAGGTCGGCGCACTGGAAATCGCTCACCCGTGGTCGCAGGAGCTGCCGCCCAATGCACCCAACGTCGCCGCGTATTTCGTGATCCATAACGCGGGTAACACAGCCGACCGCCTGCTCAGTGTCGACTCACCGATCTCGGGCGAAGCGCAACTGCATGAGCACTTGATGCAAAACGACCTGATGAAAATGCAGCAGGTGCCCAGCGTGGAGATCCCCGCCGGCGGCGACGTCACCTTTGCACCGATGGCCTACCACGTCATGTTGCTGGGGTTGAAAGACCGCAGCCTGCTCAGCGATGGCAAGCGCTTCCCTCTGACCCTGCATTTCGAGAAGTCCGGTGACGTGACTGTCGAAGTGGCGGTGCAGAAGCAGGCGCCCGAGGCCACGCAAAAGCACGCACACGTTCAGTAACCCACTGAGCTCAGGCCGCCCATGCGCCCGCCAGGCACCAGGACATCCGCCCACCGTCGTCAGCCATTGAGCCTGACGCGCGGCAGCTGGATCAGCCTGTTCGCCATGTTGATGATCTTTATCGGTCCGCTGATTTCTCAGTCGATGCCGATGGATCAGCACGCCTCGACCTCCATGAACATGTCGATGGACATGAGCATGGACATGTCGGCGATGGAGCACGCCGATCACGGCGCACCAGCGGCTGCCGAGCATTGCCCGCCTGCGTCCGGGCACCATGCACTCTGGGAAAAATGCGGCTATTGCAGCCTGCTGTTCAACTGCCCGGCGCTCACCGGTGGCGGCTCGTTCACCGCGTTCGACACCCCGCCCGCCAACACTTTCACCACCCCATCCCCGCGCCTGGGCCATGCCCGGCAAACCTTCTTCCCCGGCGCCCGCACCCGCGCCCCGCCCGTCGTCGCGTAAACAATCACCTCTGATTTCACACGGTTTAGCGAACAGCTTCAGGTTGTCGGCCGTGTCGTTTACGACTGTTCGATGGAAATTGTCATGTCCAGGTTTTCTGCTGTCCCATGCCTGAGCGTTGCCCAGGCCTCCCGTGCCCTGAACGAATCCAGCATTCGATTCAGGCACGCCACCGCCCTCCTGTGCGGTGCCTTGCTGGCGCCCTCCGCGCTGGCCGATGAACACGCAGGTCATAGTGAAGAACTGAGCCCGACGGTCATTACCGCCATTGCCCCGAGCTCGCCTCTGACCATCGTCACCAACCCCAAGGACCCGCGCCAGCCTGTGCCGGCCAGCGACGGTTCCGATTACCTGAAAACCATTCCGGGCTTCGCCCAGGTGCGCAATGGCGGCACCAACGGCGACCCGGTGTTGCGCGGCATGTTTGGCTCGCGCCTGAACATCCTCACCAACGGCGGCATGATGCTCGGCGCCTGTCCTGGGCGGATGGATGCACCGACTTCATATATCTCCCCGGAAACCTACGACAAGCTGACCGTCATCAAAGGCCCGCAAACCGTGCTCTGGGGACCGGGGGCTTCGGCCGGTACCATCCTCTTCGATCGCGAACCGGAAAGTTTCGGCGAACTCGGCACGCGGGTGAACGCCAGTGTGCTGGCCGGTTCCAACGGCCGTTTCGACAAAGTGGTGGACGCCGCTGCCGGCGGCCCGTCGGGCTACGTGCGGGTGATCGGCAACACCGCCCAGGCCGACGACTACAAGGATGGCAACAACGACACCGTGGCATCGCGTTATGACAAATGGAACGGCGACGTCGCGCTTGGCTGGACCCCGGACGCCGATACCTTGCTGGAGCTGACCGCCGGCAAGGGTGATGGCGAGGCGCGTTACGCCGGACGCGGCATGGACGGTTCGCAGTTCAAGCGCGAGAGCCTCGGGCTGCGCTTCGAGAAGTCCAACATCAGCGACGTGCTGGAAAAGCTCGAGGCGCAGGTCTATTACAACTACGCCGACCATGTGATGGACAACTACACCCTGCGCACGCCGTCTGGCACAGGGATGATGGCCGGCCCCATGGCGTCCAACGTCGACCGTCGTACCCTCGGCGCGCGAATCAAGGCCACCTGGCGCTGGGCCGATGTACAGTTGATCAGCGGCATCGATGCGCAGACCAACGAACACCGCCAACGCAGCGCCATGGGTATCGACACCTACAAGGACCAGCCGTACACCAAGGACGCCGACTTCCACAACTACGGGGTGTTCAGCGAACTGACCTGGTACGCCGCCGATCGCGACCGACTCATCACCGGCGCACGACTGGACCGCGCTTCGGCCAAGGATTATCGGCAAACCCTCGGTTCGGGGATGATGACCCGCCCGAATCCAACCGCTGACGACACACGTGCCGACACGCTGCCCAGCGGTTTCATTCGCTACGAACACGACCTCGCCGACAGCCCGACTACTTTGTACGCGGGCCTCGGTCACACCCAACGCTTCCCGGATTACTGGGAGCTGTTTTCGCCCAACTCAGGCCCCGCCGGATCGGTGAATGCCTTCGATTCGATCAAGCCGGAGAAAACCACCCAGCTCGACTTCGGCCTGCAGTACAAGACCGAAGACCTCGATGCCTGGGCCTCGGCTTACGTCGGCCAGGTGCGCGATTACATCCTGTTCAACTACACGCCCGGGATGATGGGGATGACTTCGCAAGCCGAGAACATCGACGCGCGAATCATGGGTGGCGAACTGGGAGCTGCTTACAAACTTACCGAACACTGGAAAGCCGACGCCACCCTGGCCTACGCCTGGGGCAAGAACAGCAGCGATGGCAGTGCATTGCCGCAAATGCCGCCGCTGGATGCCCGTTTCGGCCTGACCTACAGCGAAGACAACTGGAGCGCCGGCGCACTGTGGAGAGTGGTTGCCGCGCAAAACCGTATCGACCAGAACAAAGGTAACGTGGTTGGCAAGGACTTCGACAAGACCCCGGGTTTTGGCGTGTTCTCGCTCAACGGTGCCTATCGGATCAACCAGCACTGGAAGGTCAGCAGCGGCATCGACAACCTGTTCGGCAAGGCCTACGCCGAACACTTGAACCTGGCCGGCAACGCCGGGTTCGGCTACCCGGCCAATGACCCGCAAGCCATCAAGGAACCGGGGCGCACGCTCTGGACGAAGGTGGATATGAGCTTTTAAGAGCCCCGCAGGCAAGCCCGCTCCCCTGTAGGAGCGAGCTTGCTCGCGATCGGTTGCGCAGCAACCGCAAACAAACAACTAAAAGATCCAAGCCAAGCGGAGCACACGTGATGAAACAGCCCAAAGTGAATTTCTACAACCTGGCCTGGCGCTGGCATTTCTATGCCGGATTGTTCGTTGCGCCATTCATGGTGATGCTGGCGCTGACCGGCACCATCTACCTGTTCAAGCCGCAGCTCGATTCATTGATGTACAGCAGCCTGCTCAACGTCCCGGCCGGCCACCACACCGTTCCAGCCGACGACCTGCTCAAGCGGGTGAAAGACGCGTATCCACAAGGCACGATCAAACAGTACCTGCCGCCGATCAACGCCGAGCGCAGTGCCCAGTTTGTCGTGCTCAACGAAGGTACCGAGCTGAACGTGTTCGTCGACCCTTACCACGGCGACATCCTCGGCGAACAAGACGCCAAGAAGAACCTGCAGGCGGTCGCGCGGGCGATTCATGGCGAGCTGATGATCGGCACCGTCGGTGACCGACTGGTGGAACTGGCCGCGGGTTGGGGGGTGGTACTGGTGGTGTCCGGGGTATTCCTGTGGTGGCCACGTGGTCAGGCCGCGGGCATTCTCTGGCCACGCCTGAGCAGTCGAGGCAGGGTGTTGTGGCGTGACCTGCACGCCGTCACCGGTTTCTGGGGCGCCTCATTGCTGCTGGTAATGCTGCTAAGCGGCATGACCTGGACCGGCTTCTGGGGCCAACAGTACGCCGCCGTCTGGAACGTCTTTCCGGCAGCGATGTGGGATAACGTGCCCAAGTCCGACGTCGAAGCGCGCAGTCTAAACAGCGCCACCCGCCAGACCGTGCCGTGGGCCATGGAAAATACACCGATGCCCATGTCCGGCGACCACGCCGAACACATGGCCCACGGTGCAGCGCCATCCGGTCCGGCCGCGCCGACCATCAGCCTGCAGGACGTGCAGAACATCGCCGTGCAACGCAAGGTCGAGCCCGGCTACAGCATCACGTTCCCGACCACGGCCACCGGCGTGTTCACCATCGCCGTGTTCGCCGATGACCCACGCAACGACGCCACCCTGCATGTCGATCAATACACTGGCAACGTCCTCGCCGACGTACGTTACGAGCACTACGGCGCCGTCGCCCGCGCCACGGAAATCGGCGTGATGCTGCACGAAGGCAAGATGTTCGGCACGCTCAACCAGATCATCGTCCTGCTGATCTGCCTGATGATCTTGCTCAGTGCGGTCAGCGGCGTGGTGATCTGGTGGAAGCGTCGTCCGCAAGGCAAGTTCGGTGTCCCGCCGCTGCGTCACGACCTGCCGAAATGGAAAACCGCGATGGTGATCATGTTCGCCTTGGCCGTAGCTTTCCCCTTGGTGGGAGCTTCACTGGTGGTGGTGTGGGTGCTGGACAAGCTCCTGTTGGGACGCCTCAACCGGCAAGCTGAACCCGATTCGGCAGCCTGAGCGATACCTGGGCAAGCAACGAACCGTGCTTGCCCGTCCTCCCTCCTCATCACGCCCCAATCTGGCGCATCTCAACGCACCAGCACGTCCGCCGCGTGCCTTGATGGTGCGCAAAATATCCGCACAACCGCTCTAACACGACATTTCCCTGCCTTTTTCCGACCGGGCACAGCCTTTGCTAAAGCCTCTTCAGTAGTCCGCATCTGCCAATCAAAAAATTCATAAGTTCATGGAGATCGCACAATGAAGCGTCGCAGCTTGATCAAGGCTTTCACACTCACGGCAAGCATTGCCGCGATGGGCATGACCTGGACAGTCCAGGCAGCCGAGACCATCAAGGTCGGTATCCTGCATTCGTTGTCCGGCACCATGGCGATCTCCGAGACGTCGCTCAAGGACATGGCGCTGATGACCATCGACGAGATCAACGCCAAGGGCGGTGTGAACGGCAAGATGCTCGAAGCGGTGGTGGTGGACCCGGCGTCGAACTGGCCGTTGTTCGCCGAGAAAGGCCGGCAGCTGCTGACCCAGGACAAGGTCGCCGTGGTGTTCGGATGCTGGACTTCGGTCTCGCGCAAATCGGTGTTGCCGGTGTTCGAAGAACTCAACGGCCTGCTGTTCTACCCGGTGCAGTACGAAGGCGAAGAGATGTCGCCGAACGTGTTCTACACCGGTGCCGCGCCAAACCAGCAGGCGATCCCGGCGGTTGAATACCTGATGAGCGAAGAAGGTGGCGGCGCCAAGCGCTACTTCCTGCTGGGCACCGACTACGTCTACCCGCGCACCACCAACAAGATCCTGCGTTCGTTCCTGCACTCCAAAGGCGTGGCCGACAAGGACATCGAAGAGGTCTATACCCCGTTCGGCCACAGCGATTACCAGACCATCGTCGCCAACATCAAGAAGTTCTCGGCCGGCGGCAAGACGGCGGTCATCTCGACCGTCAACGGCGACTCCAACGTGCCGTTCTACAAGGAACTGGCGAACCAGGGCCTGAAAGCCACCGACGTGCCGGTCGTGGCGTTCTCGGTGGGCGAAGAAGAGCTGCGCGGCATCGACACCAAGCCACTGGTGGGCAACCTGGCGGCGTGGAACTACTTCGAGTCGGTGGAGAACCCGGCGAACAAGAAATTCGTCGCCGACTGGAAAGCCTACGCGAAGAAACACAACCTGCCGGGTGCCGACAAAGCCGTGACCAACGACCCGATGGAAGCCACTTACGTCGGCATCCACATGTGGGCGCAGGCCGCTGAAAAAGCCAAGTCCACCGACGTCGACAAGGTCCGCGAAGCCCTGGGCGGCCAGACCTTTGCCGCGCCGTCGGGCTACACCCTGACCATGGACAAGACCAACCACCACTTGCACAAGCCGGTGATGATCGGCGAAATCCAGGCCGACGGTCAGTTCAACGTGGTGTGGCAGACCGAAGGGCCGATCCGCGCCCAGCCGTGGAGCCCGTTCATTCCGGGCAACGACAAGAAGCCGGAGTATGCGGTGAAGAGCAACTGATCGCTGGATGCTGGCTTCTGTACCTGAGGCCAGCACAAATCCCTGTGGGAGCGGGCTTGCTCGCGAAGACGGCGGCACATCCAACATCAATGTGACTGACACACCGTTTTCGCGAGCAAGCCCGCTCCCACATTTAGTCCGCGCAAGGCCATACATATGCCCACCGCCCTTTACCGATTCATCCTTGCCATTGCACTTTTGCTGCCGATGGCCTCACACGCCGATGACGCCGAAGACTTCGTCGCCGCCAATCCCGTGCAGCAAGCCAAACTATTGGAAAACTGGGCCGCGCAGCCCGATCCGGCCCGAATCGAGCTGATCAACGCCCTGCAACAAGGCGAATTGACCGTCGACGGCCAACCGAAAACCTTGCGCCTGAACAACCGCCTGCGAGGTCTGATCGATACCGCATTGGCCAGCCACCAATTGCTCGCCGCCGACGCCAAAATCCGTCTGGCCGCCGCGCAGCAATTGCAGAAAAGCGCCAAACCCGCGCAGCTGAAATTCCTCGACCAGCAATTGGCGGGCGAGAAGGACGAGAGCGTTCATGCCGCCCTCAGCCTGGCCCTGGCCAATCTGCAACTGGTAGACGCCGATCCGGCCGTGCGACTCGCCGCCATCCGTTTACTCGGCGAAACCGGCGATCCGCTGGCCCGCACCCGCCTGGAAAATCTGCTGGAGCCTGGCGTTGAAACCGACGCGAATGTGCGCACCGCCGCCGAAACCAGCCTCGCCCAGGTCAAACGCAAATTGCTCGTTGGCGAACTCCTTGGCCAGGCCTTCAGCGGCATGTCCCTGGGCTCGATCCTGCTGCTCGCCGCCTTGGGACTGGCGATCACCTTCGGCCTGCTCGGCGTGATCAACATGGCCCATGGAGAGATGCTGATGCTCGGCGCCTACTCGACCTACGTGGTGCAGTTGATGTTCCAGCGCTTCGCTCCACAGGCCATCGAGTTCTATCCGCTGATTGCGTTGCCGGTGGCGTTTTTCGTCACCGCAGCGATCGGCATGGCGTTGGAGCGTACGGTGATTCGCCACCTCTACGGTCGTCCGCTGGAAACCCTGCTCGCCACCTGGGGCATCAGCCTGATGCTGATCCAGCTGGTGCGCCTGGTGTTCGGCGCGCAGAACGTCGAGGTGGCCAACCCGGCGTGGTTGTCAGGCGGAATTCAGGTGCTGCCCAACCTGGTGCTGCCGTACAACCGCATCGTGATCATCGCATTCGCGCTGTTCGTGGTGGTGCTGACCTGGCTGCTGCTGAACAGGACGCGCCTGGGCCTGAACGTGCGCGCCGTCACCCAGAATCGCAACATGGCGGCCTGCTGCGGCGTGCCCACCGGGCGCGTCGACATGCTCGCCTTCGGCCTCGGCTCGGGCATTGCCGGCCTCGGCGGCGTGGCGCTCAGCCAGATCGGCAACGTCGGCCCGGACCTCGGCCAGAGCTACATCATCGACTCGTTCCTGGTGGTGGTTTTAGGCGGTGTCGGGCAACTGGCCGGTAGCGTGCTGGCCGCGTTCGGCCTTGGGATCGCCAACAAGATTCTCGAACCGCAAATCGGTGCCGTGCTCGGCAAGATCCTCATCCTCGCGCTGATCATTCTGTTCATCCAGAAACGTCCGCAAGGCCTCTTCGCACTGAAAGGACGGGTGATCGACTGATGAACCAGCCCCTGCTCGTTACCGCGACACAAAAAGCCGGCCCGAAAGTCACGATGGCCGTTGGCGCGGTAATCCTCGTTCTACTGCTGGCGTTACCGCTGCTCTCGCTGTTGCCGGCCGACAGTGCGCTGCACGTCTCCGCCTACACGCTGACCCTGGTGGGCAAGATCCTGTGCTACGCCATCGTGGCCCTGGCGCTGGACCTGGTCTGGGGTTACGCCGGCCTGCTGTCCCTGGGTCACGGCCTGTTTTTCGCCCTCGGCGGTTATGCCATGGGCATGTACCTGATGCGCCAGGCCTCCGGCGATGGCTTGCCGGCCTTCATGACGTTCCTGTCGTGGAGCGAATTGCCCTGGTACTGGACCGGCACCAGCAGCTTTCTCTGGGCCATGTGTCTGGTGGTATTGGCGCCAGGATTGCTCGCGCTGGTGTTCGGCTTCTTCGCCTTCCGCTCGCGGATCAAGGGCGTGTATTTCTCGATCATGACCCAGGCCCTGACCTTCGCCGGCATGCTCCTGTTCTTCCGCAACGAAACCGGGTTTGGCGGCAACAACGGCTTCACCAACTTCCGCACCATCCTCGGCTTTGGCATCACTGAACCTGGCACCCGCGCGGTGCTGTTTTTCGCCACGGTGCTGCTGCTGGTGGCCAGCCTGTACATCGGCTGGCGCCTGGCCCAGAGCAAGTTTGGCCGAGTGCTGACCGCCCTGCGCGACGCGGAAAACCGCCTGATGTTCTGCGGCTACGACCCGCGGGGATTCAAGCTGTTCGTGTGGGTGTTGAGCGCGGTGCTGTGCGGCCTGGCCGGTGCGTTGTACGTGCCGCAAGTGGGCATCATCAACCCGAGTGAAATGTCACCGACCAATTCGATCGAAGCGGCAGTCTGGGTCGCCCTCGGCGGTCGTGGCACCTTGATTGGTCCATTGCTTGGCGCCGGCGTGGTCAATGGCATGAAGAGCTGGTTCACCGTGGCCTTCCCGGAATACTGGCTGTTCTTCCTCGGCGCGCTGTTCATCGTCGTGACCCTGTACCTGCCCAAGGGCGTGATCGGCTTGCTGAAGAAAAGAGGTGAACAATGAGAGTCACTGCGACCGCTGAATTCATGCTCGAACCGGCGTTTTTCCCCGTGGAGCCGAACAAGGACGCCGGCACCAGCCGCGATGTCATCGGCCTCGGCCAACGCGCCGGTCCGGGCCTGAACACCCGCCACGGCACCATCCTGACCCTCGAAGACATCAGCGTCAGCTTCGATGGTTTCAAGGCACTGAACGACTTGAACCTGTACATCGGCGTCGGTGAATTGCGCTGCATCATCGGGCCCAACGGCGCGGGCAAGACCACGCTGATGGACGTGATCACCGGCAAGACCCGCCCCAGTCATGGTAAGGCTTGGTTCGGCGAGACCCTGGACCTGACGCAAATGAGCGAAGTGCAGATTGCCCAGGCCGGCATTGGTCGCAAGTTCCAGAAACCGACCGTGTTCGAGGCCTTGAGTGTGTTCGAGAACCTGGAGCTGGCGCAGAAAACCGACAAGTCGGTGTGGGCCAGTCTGCGGGCGCGCTTGAGTGGCGAACAGAAGGACCGTATCGCCGAGGTGCTCGACACCATTCGCCTGACCGCTTCGGTCAATCGTCCCGCCGGCTTGCTGTCCCACGGCCAGAAGCAGTTCCTGGAAATCGGCATGCTGTTGATGCAAGACCCGCAACTGCTGCTGCTCGATGAACCGGTGGCCGGCATGACCGACGCCGAAACCGAATTCACCGCCGAACTGTTCAAGACCCTGGCCGGCAAGCATTCGCTGATGGTGGTGGAACACGACATGGGCTTCGTCGGCTCGATCGCCGACCACGTCACCGTATTGCACCAGGGCAGCGTGTTGGCGGAAGGGTCGCTGGAACAGGTGCAGGAAAACGAACGGGTGATCGACGTGTATCTCGGTCGCTGAGTTTTGCGAACACCGAACCTGTAGGAGCTGGCTTGCCAGCGAAGGCGTACTGAATGACGCCAAAAGCTTCGCTGGCAAGCCAGCTCCTACAAGGGATTGAGGAGGATTTGAGAATGCTGCAAGTCGACAAGCTGCACCAGTACTACGGCGGTAGCCATATCCTGCGCGGCCTGACGTTTGACGTGAAGGTCGGCGAAGTCACCTGCCTGCTGGGCCGTAACGGCGTTGGCAAGACCACCTTGCTCAAGTGCCTGATGGGCCTGCTGCCGGCCAAGGACGGCGCTGTGAGTTGGGAGGGCAAGCCGATCACCACGTTCAAGCCGCACCAGCGGGTGCATGCCGGCATCGCCTATGTGCCGCAAGGCCGGGAAATTTTCGGCCGGTTGACCGTGGAGGAAAACCTGCTGATGGGCCTGTCGCGTTTTCCCGGCAGTGAAGCCAAGGAAGTCCCGGCGTTCATCTATGAGCTGTTTCCAGTGCTGTTGCAGATGAAGCAACGGCGCGGCGGCGACTTGTCCGGCGGCCAGCAGCAACAACTGGCGATTGGCCGGGCCCTGGCCAGCCGTCCACGCCTGCTGATCCTCGACGAGCCCACCGAAGGCATCCAGCCGTCGGTGATCAAGGAAATCGGCGCAGTGATCAAAAAGCTCGCCGCCCGTGGTGACATGGCAATCCTGCTGGTAGAGCAGTTCTACGACTTCGCTGCCGAACTGGCCGATCAGTACCTGGTGATGTCGCGCGGCGAAATCGTGCAGCAGGGCCGCGGCGAAAACATGGAAGCCGAAGGTGTACGCGGCCTGGTTACGATCTAATCTGTAGCGTCCTAACGATAATTAGAAGCCATGAATCTACCACTTCCCACTGCCCTGTTTACCCCGAGCTGGCATGCCGAACTGGAGCTGGGCTACGCCCGCTTCGGCGACAGCACGCGCCCGGTTCAGCGACGGCACAAAGGCCCGCTGCGGGTGCAGAAGCACTTGTATGCCGAAGGGCCCGAGGTGTGCCAGCACATCATCGTGCATCCGCCAGGCGGAATTGCCGGTGGTGACCGGCTGGACATCAGCGCCAGCGTCGGCCGCGCGGCGTGGGCGCAAATCACCAGCCCCGGCGCGGCCAAGTGGTATCGCGCGACAGGGCCGGCTTATCAGAAACTCGACCTGAAAGTGGCCCACGGTGCGACGCTGGAATGGTTGCCGCAAGAGACGATCATCTTCAGCGATGCCCGGGCCGAGCTCAGCACCTCCATTGACCTGCAAGGTGATGCGCGGCTGTTCTATTGGGATGTGGTGGCGTTGGGGCGCCCGGCCAGCGGCGAGCGTTTCGATCTCGGGCATTTCCAGGCGCAACTGGACATCCGCCGCGACGGCCAGTTGCTCTGGCACGAACGCCAGCGCATTGTGGGTGGTGATGGTTTGCTCGATTCGCCGATCGGGCTGGATGGGCAACCGGTGTTTGCCACCCTGCTGGTGACCGGGGAAATCGATAGTGATTTGCTGGAGCGTTGCCGTTCTTTGACCAATGATGTGCGCGGGGATTTGACCCAGTTGCCGGGTTTGCTCGTAGCCCGTTGCCTGGCCAATGAAGCCCTGCTGGCCCGTGGCTGGCTGATTGATTTGTGGCGATTATTGCGCCCTGCACTGCTCGGCCGAGAAGCCATCCCACCCAGAATATGGAGCACCTGAACACCGCTCCCCCTGTAGGAGCTGGCTTGCCAGCGAAGGCGTACTCAATGACGCCAAAAAGCTTCGCTGGCAAGCCAGCTCCTACAGGTGATGTATTTACAGATCCGATTTTTTATCTGCCCAGATGGATTCCAACGATGGACCTGACCCCACGTGAAAAAGACAAGCTGCTGATCTTCACCGCCGGCCTCGTCGCCGAGCGGCGTTTGGCCCGCGGCGTGAAACTCAATTATCCGGAGGCCATGGCCTACATTTCCGCGGCGCTGCTCGAAGGCGCCCGTGACGGCCAGACCGTGGCCGAGCTGATGCACTTTGGCACCACCCTGCTCAGCCGCGAACAAGTGATGGAAGGCATCCCGGAAATGATCCCGGAGATCCAGGTGGAAGCCACCTTCCCCGACGGCACCAAACTGGTCACCGTCCACCAACCCATCGCCTGAGGACGCGCCATGACTTATCACATCCGCGATGCGGTGCATGCCGATCTGCCGGCGATCCGAGATATCTACAACGATGCAGTGCTCAATACCACGGCGATCTGGAACGAACAGGCTGTGGACCTCGGCAACCGCCAGGCCTGGTTCAGCGCCCGGCAATCCCAGGCTTATCCGATCCTGGTGATCGTCGACGGCGAGAACAGCGTGCTGGGCTACGCTTCGTTTGGTGACTGGCGGCCGTTCGATGGTTTCCGCCACACGGTCGAGCACTCTGTCTACGTGCGCAGCGACCAGCGCGGCAATGGCCTGGGCCCACAATTGATGGACGTGCTGATCGAGCGCGCCAGGCTTTGCGACAAACATGTGATGGTCGCCGCCATCGAAAGCGGCAACGCCGCTTCCATTCGCCTGCATGAACGCGTCGGGTTCAAAACCACAGGTCAAATGCCGCAGGTCGGTACCAAGTTCGGTCGTTGGCTGGACCTGACCTTCATGCAACTGATGCTCAATCCTGGCGCCGAACCGCCGCCCGCCAACAAGGAGTAACGCGATGAACGCCGCCCAATTGCGACGCGTCAACATTGAAAGCTTTGCGCACTATCGTCAGGGTTTGATCGATTTGCTGCTCGACGCCGTCGGCTATGGCGCCAGTGTCGGGTTCATGGCGAATCTGGACGCGACGCAAGCCCGCGCCTATTTCGATGAAGTCCAGGAGAACCTGAACAAGGGCAACGTCCTGCTGTGGGTGGTGGTCAAGGACGAGCAGGTGCAGGCCAGCGTACAGCTGACCCTGTGCCAGAAAGCCAATGGCCTGAACCGCGCCGAAGTGCAGAAACTGCTGGTGCGCGAGCACGCCAGGCGCCGTGGCCTGGGCCAGCAATTGATGAGTGCGCTGGAGCAGGCGGCCCTGCAGCACAAGCGCGGCATGCTCTACCTCGATACCGAGGCCGGCTCCCCTGCCGAGGATTTCTACAAGGCCCTGGGTTACACCCGCGCCGGCGAAATTCCCGACTACGCCTGCGATCCGAGCGGCCTCTACAAGCCAACCGCCCTTTACTACAAGATTCTCCAGGGAGCCCATTGATGATTCCCGGTGAATACCAGATCCAGCCCGGCGACATCGAACTCAACGTCGGCCGCCGCACGGTCAGCTTGAAGGTGGCCAACAGCGGCGACCGACCGATCCAGGTCGGCTCGCACTACCACTTCTTCGAAACCAACGACGCCCTGACCTTCGACCGCGCCAGCAGTCGCGGCATGCGCCTGAACATTCCCGCCGGCACCGCCGTGCGTTTCGAGCCGGGGCAAAGCCGCGAAGTCGAGCTGGTCGACCTGGCCGGGCATCGCCGGGTGTTCGGCTTTACCGGACGGATCATGGGCGACCTCTGAATTATGTAGTGCACGCACCGGCCCCTTCGCTGGCAAGCCAGCTCCTACAAGGGATCGTATTTCATTGGTATTTCCATGTTGGAATGCCAATTGTAGGAGCTGGCTTGCCAGCGATAGCGAGCAACGCGAGCGGTCTCGAAATCAATTGAATCCCAAGGCAAGCGCATGAAAATCTCCAGACAAGCCTACGCCGACATGTTCGGCCCCACCGTCGGTGACAAGGTCCGCCTGGCCGACACCGAACTGTGGATCGAAGTCGAAAAAGACTTCACCACCTACGGCGAAGAAGTGAAGTTCGGTGGCGGCAAGGTTATCCGTGACGGCCAGGGCCAAAGCCAGCTATTGGCCGCCGAAGTGGTCGACACCCTGATCACCAACGCGCTGATCATCGACCACTGGGGCATCGTCAAGGCGGACGTCGGCCTCAAGGACGGGCGTATCGCCGCCATCGGCAAAGCCGGCAACCCGGACATCCAGCCCAACGTCGACATCGCCATCGGCGCCAGCACCGAAGTGATCGCCGGCGAAGGCATGATCCTCACCGCCGGCGGCATCGACACACACATCCACTTCATCTGCCCGCAGCAGATCGAAGAAGCGCTGATGAGCGGCGTCACCACCATGATCGGCGGCGGCACCGGGCCTGCCACCGGGACCAACGCCACCACCTGCACCTCGGGGCCGTGGCACCTGGCGCGCATGCTCCAGGCCGCCGACGCCTTCCCGATGAACATCGGCCTGACCGGCAAGGGCAACGCCAGCCTGCCCGAGCCGCTGATCGAACAGGTCAAGGCCGGCGCCATTGGCCTCAAGCTCCACGAAGACTGGGGCACCACCCCGGCCAGTATCGACAACTGCCTGAGCGTCGCCGATCAGTACGACGTGCAGGTGGCGATCCACACCGACACCCTCAACGAATCGGGCTTCGTCGAAACCACCCTCGGCGCCTTCAAGGGCCGTACCATCCACACCTACCACACCGAAGGTGCGGGCGGCGGCCACGCGCCGGACATCATCAAGGCCTGCGGTTTTGCCAACGTGCTGCCGAGTTCGACCAACCCGACCCGGCCGTTCACCCGCAACACCATCGACGAACACCTCGACATGCTGATGGTCTGCCACCACCTGGACCCGAGCATTGCCGAGGACGTGGCCTTCGCCGAAAGCCGAATCCGCCGCGAAACCATCGCCGCCGAAGACATCCTCCACGACCTCGGCGCGTTCTCGATGATCAGCTCCGACAGCCAGGCCATGGGCCGCGTCGGTGAAGTGATCACCCGCACCTGGCAAACCGCCGACAAGATGAAAAAGCAGCGCGGCCCGTTGCCACAGGACGGTGAAGGCAACGACAACTTCCGCGCCAAACGTTACATCGCCAAGTACACCATCAACCCGGCGATCACCCATGGCATCAGCCATGAAGTGGGCTCGATCGAGGTGGGTAAATGGGCTGACCTGGTGCTCTGGCGCCCGGCGTTCTTCGGGGTCAAACCGACACTGATCCTCAAGGGCGGCGCCATCGCGGCCAGCCTGATGGGGGATGCCAACGCCTCGATTCCAACGCCGCAACCTGTGCACTACCGTCCGATGTTCGCCAGTTATGGCGGCTCGCTGCACGCCACCAGCCTGACCTTTATCAGCCAGGCGGCGCAGGAGGCCGGGCTTGCCGAAGCCCTGGGTTTGAAGAAGAAAATCGCCGTGGTCAAGGGTTGCCGCGAGGTGCAGAAGACCGACCTGATCCACAACGATTACCTGCCAGAGATCGAGGTCGATCCGCAGACTTATCAGGTCAAGGCGGACGGCATTTTGCTGTGGTGCGAACCGGCGGATGTGTTGCCGATGGCCCAGCGTTATTTCCTGTTCTGATCGGTTGAGCGGGCAAAGAAAAAGGCCTGGATGCTTGCGTAGATCCAGGTCTTTGTTCGTCGGTTGGCTACGGCTGCAACATCAGAGCGGGTGCCTCGTCAACTCCTCGCGAGTGAGTTTCTCGATCAGCGACGCCTCTTCGATCTGGAGCTGAGCGTCCAGTTCGTCGGATTGCGCCTTGTACTGCGCCTCTGACAATTCCCCAGCCTGCTGGCTTTCTCGCAAATTGGCCAGGCGATCCTGATAAGGTTCGCGCTGAGCTTCGAATGGCGGCCGGTATTTGTTCGTCACGAAGTCCTTCCAGAAGTCTTTTGCCACCAGCGACTGAAACTCTTCAGCAGAACCGTCCAGCGCCACGACCTTGGCGTATGCCTCATCCAGCATCCTGGCTGTGACGTTGCCCTCGTTTCCGGGGTGCTTTGGTGGTTGCTTCGCATGGTACATATCCTTATGTACGACTTGGTGGGCCGGCACGAAGGTCGTCAGTCTTCATGCCGGAACAACCATCAGGGTTTCACGGTGAAAGGGATTTCGACCCGTTGCAGTTTTGCCCGGTCCATCGCCTGTTGGGTCAGGGTCTTGAGCAACGTCAGCCTCTGCGCATTGAGCAGGTTCATTTCCGTTTCATACTCCTCGGTGGTCATGACGCATCCGGGGGCGATCGCACTTTCCGGCTTGCCGAGTTCTGCCGCAAGCACCCTGATTTCCTCTTTCAACCGGGCTTTTTCCTGCACGGAAAGAGACTCGGTCGCCCGTCTCTCCAGCGCCATGTAAAACTCGGTTGTCGCATCGAGTCGACGCCGGATGGCCTTGAATGCAGCGCGATTGGAACCCTGGATGTAAGAGGCCCAGAAGGGCTGTTCGACAATCGAATCGCGTAGCAAATCACCCTCCTCCAGCGCCAGCACACGGGCGCAGGCGTCATCGATCATCGCCTGGGTGACACCCGACAGGGCTCTGAATTGCAAGTCCCGCGACTGCCACGGCAAATCCAGTCGACTGGCGAGATCCGTCATGTACGCCAGGTGAGTCTCGACTTCATCGATGGACCCGGTGACCACTCCTTGCGCATCGAGCCGCATGAAGCTGTCACCGCTCTCCAGTCGCCGGGCAATTTCCTTATGGGCGATGCGGCTCAGCTCATCCAGACGGGATTTGCCCCTGGCCAGCGACACCAGTTCGGCTTCGACCAGGCTCGGATTGGCCAGCTCGTAGGCTTCGTGAATCAGCACTTCAAGGCCCATGGCATTGAACAGCGCCGCCCCGGCGTCGACACAGTTGATCGGCTCTCGCGCCATAGTGAAAATCTGCTTGCGCAGTTCGCTGTTCTTTTCCATGGCCTCCAGCATTCGCCAGAGCTTGGCCGTCAAATCCACCCTGAAGGCTCGGTCATTTTGAAAGTGGCTGGATTGGGTGAGCAGTCTGATGTGATCGAAAAACGGCACTGAACCGATCTCATCTTCCACCTCATTCCATATTGGCTGGCGGTCAACCCATTGCGCTCGCGTCATGCCTGCCTCCCAGTCGAGACTGTCGCGCACGCCACGGGACGGATAAGGCCGATCAGGGTCCAGGCCCACGGAGTGGGTGTAATCCCTGAGCTGATTCAGGTTTTCTGGCGATAGCCACTCCGGCTCTCGGTTCAACAACGTCCTCGCCAGCAACTCCGCCTCCCCGGAACCGGGTACCACCTCAGGCACAACGCTGATGACATTGCGCTGCAGGTTCACGAACAAGTGCCGCAAACGCGGCAAGGAAAACAGACCCGCGGGCCAGGTATTGATCCCGGTGTCCGCCAGGATCAACGTGTGCAGCAAAGGCATACGACCGATGTCCGGCACCCGGCCCAGAGGATTGCCTCGCAGGTCGATGGATTCGAGCCGGATGAGGTCGCGCAGCGCGTTCGCGGCCTCTACCGTCAATTCGATCCGATTGTGGCCCAGGTACAGCGCGATCAGCGATTGCATGCGACCTACTGCAGTTGGCAGGCGGGTCAGGCCATTGTTGTTCATGTTCAGGGAACGCAGTCTTGGGAAATGCTCGATAAACCCGGCATGGGCATCGGTCAATCCGGTGTCAGCCAGATTCAGCTGGGTGACATGCTCAAAACTGGCTTGCAGCCTGGGCATCGTTTCCAGATGCCGCCCCATGGGCATGTTGCTTAGATCAAGGATCCATCCACGCGGGTTTCCCATGGCGTCGAGCTCCACGGGGCAGTTGCGTTGCCAGCAGCTTCTGATCGCCCTGTAGACACTATTGCGCGACTGCCATTGTGAAACGCCATCCGCGCTCAGGCTGAACGAGTCGAGGGGTGAATCCAGCCAGCGTCGAAAGCTGCTGTTGAGTTGATTGAACTCGGCTTCAAGAGCCCCCACTCGCTCCTCGGGTGTGCTCCCGCTGTCGCTGTGCTCCAGAAAGGTTTGAATGTCGGTTTCGCTCCAGCCGGGGCGAAGCGACTGGAGCCGTTCTTGCGCAGTCAGGTGGCCGCCGACTCGACGAAGTTGTTGGGAGAAGCCTTGCATACCCCCCCGCAACTTCATGGTATCGGGATCGTACTTCGGTTTTCGCAAAGGATTGTCCGCCAGGATCGACCTGAACCTGTCGTGGCTCAGTGGAGAACGCAGAACGGATTGCTTGAGGGTTTCCCATTGATTGATCTGATAGCCCAGCGCTTCGCGTTCGGCATCGGGCAAGGCATGCAGGGCAGCGGCAAAGAAGTTATCCGGGCCGTGAAGCTCATGATCGTCTGCATTGCGCGCCTCATACAGACCCTCTTCGTTCTTGACCAGCACCTTGCGGATGGGGGCGTCAGCCGCGCCGATACTGTCATCCAGCGCGCCTGTCGCGGTACCGTTGCGCACCTCGATACGCACGTCTGCAGACCAGCCCGGCAGCGACTCAAGCGTTCGCAGAACCAGGCGCTCAGTGTCCGGGTTTTGCAGTTCATCGTGGAAAAGCCCCTCATAAGCGCGGTTCAGCCGCACCTCCAGCAACGCCGCCCGAGCCTGATGTTTGAGATGCAACGGTACGCGCTTGCGCTCGGCCATCACCGCCAGTTCCTCTGGCGAGGCTTGCGCCAACAGCTCCCTGGCGACACTGGTCGGCAGTTGCGGGAATGCGTCCTGAAGCCAGGCCACGTTAGCGTCGGTCTCGACCGCTGCATGCTTGTAGAATGACTCGAAGAGTCGCTTTTTCTGCTCCTCTGAGTACATGGCCAGGCGTTCCTGCAAGGCATCGATTTGCACCTGCCGGTCTTCGCCGATATCCCGACCGAGTACCTGCTGGATCTCCTCTTCGCTGAAAGCGTCCAGCACGCGATCAGATAATTCGCCGGCCTTCAATTGCGCAAAAGTCAGCTTCACGCGGTGTGCAGGCACAGTTTCCTGGTTGCCGTGCACGATGGAATCGCCCCACAACTCCGGCCCGCGGAACAGCTCGATGGCTTTGTACTCGGGCCATCGCGGCAATTCTGTCATCAAGGGTGGCAGGTGATCCGCCCATTGCGGCGCGACCTGATTGAGCCGTATTTGATCCACCAGCGTGCGCACATCGGCATACGCCTTGAAGCGCTTGAGGGTGTCGGCCAACACCGCCGGTGGCGGCTGTGTCTCTACTTGCAGCTTGCGCAGCACATCTTCCTGGACACCGCTGGCGATACGGATCTGTTCCAGCGTCTGATCGGAAAATGCATCGACAGAAGGGCCCAGACGCCGCATCAGTTCGGTCTTGTCCCACTCGACCGGGCGATCGAGCTCGGTGTGCCAGGCACCGGCACCGTTATGTTCCACTCTTGGCTGATAGGCTGTCGGCCGGTTCGGGTGCCTGAGTCGCGGTTGACCGGTCTGCGGATCTTCCTTGACCTCAAGATGCCTGCCACCCAGTGCCAGGATGTCCTGGCCGTTGTGTCGATGCAGTCCTCGTTCGTTGGGTTTGGAGTCGTTGGGCAACGACACTTTGTGATCGTAGGGACTCAGATCAGGGTTCCACAGACGGGTTTTGCCATCAGGCAGCTCGACCTTTTTCAGTTGGTCGATAAAAGGCGACACTTTGACCGCCACCGGCGTGCCGCCTGGTAACACATGCCCGGCGCCCATGAGTGCCAGTTGGGCGAAATTGATCAGAACCGCGGTGAGATGAGACGCGGCCTCGTCCTTGTCGCCTTTGCTCCAGTCTTCGATTCCCTCCAGGGTCTCAAGCATCATTTGCCCAACCATTACCGCCAACACGGCTTCGCCTAATCCCGGCACCAACATGGCGCCGAAGTTGAACAGGTTCCAACCGATGTCCAGGTAACTGGTCAGGCGTTTCCAGCGCGCGGTGGCGTCTTCATCGCCCGTGGGTACGGCGATCTGTCGCGCATCGGCAATCGCCTTGTCTCTGCGCCAGGCACAGAAATGCCCCCAGAAATCGCCTTCGATCAGGTTGGTGATGGGTTCGGCATCCGGGTTCTCGACGGCGGTCTCGCGCCACCACGGGCCCATGTCCAGCGGCTCGCGCTGTGTCCAGGTAAAGGTGCTGAAGCGCTCGTTGACCCGTGCAAAGAAGCGCCCTTTGTCCTTGTGCGGCACGAACCGGCTGAAGAACTCCTGGTACTGAGCCGAGCGCAACTGGCTCGTCAGTTCCTTCATGAAGTCGGTGAAAGAGTCGTATTGCCTGAGCGGATGATCCGGGTCGCCGGGGATGTAGGCGATCAATGTCCCGTCCAGCCGACTTTGTTCATGGATATCGTTACGGCGAACCATTTCCTCGACCACCCCGGTCGGGCCATTGGCAAAAAAGGCCTGGAGTGTCTTGAACTGGTCATATTCATACCCCGGCAAAATTTTCAGGCGACGAGACCAGTCGATCAGGTGTTGCAGCTGCTCCGGAACCAGCTCCTCGAGAGCCTGTTTTATTAGCGTGGGATCGGCCAGCGCACTGAACAGCACAATGCCCGTCAGCCGCGTGCCCATCAATGAGAGCCGGTGACATTGCAATGGACGGCCCTCGTACAGGATGCTGTCCTGGTCATCCCGCAGCTCGATCAGTTTTCCGAAGGTATAGGAGTCGATATCGTTTTTTAATAGCGCAATGAGCATGGACTCACTGAAAGCAGCCCTTTCATGGGCCATGAACCGTTGTTCAAGTAGTTGTCGATCGGCAGTGACAGCTGGCTTGAGCAGAGACTTGATGTGTTGCTGATACTGCGCGCCGATATCGAGTTTGCGACACAACGCGGTGAACTTTTCGACACTGCACTCATGACGCTGAAGTTCCCCCTCAGAGTCTTTGATGAAAATGCCTGAACCGTCGCGAAAGGCGCCTTCGAGGGTTTCAGACGACTCAAAGTTATGCAGGGCGGCTTCCAGCAACGACGATTGCCTGAGCCGGCTGGCCTGGGTGTCGAGGCCAATGCCGAGCGGGGCGGGAACATAGAGGCGCAATGAAGTCGTGCTGACATCCAGTTCGACGTTCAGCTCGTCGCTGAGGGCTTGGGTCAGTAAGGGCTTGGCAAACTCATTGATGTCGGTTTGCAGATTACCGACCGCATCAGAAACAACATCTTGTAAACGCCAGCGCTCCTGTATGAGTTGTTGCAAGTATTGACGATCAATCGCCGATGCCTTGATGTACCAGTCCGGAAAACCGGGCGTCAGTTGCGTAACCGATGCCAACCTTGAAGCCGAAGCAATTTTTATCAGGGCTGGCACTTTCTCAGCGAAATAATCCGAATGAAGTACAGTCATTTTCGCAAATCCTTATGCGATGAGTAGTGCCCCAGCTTATTCAACCGCCTCTAAAACAAAAGATTAAAATCCTGCTGGAACAACCCAGAAAAGACCCAGGGCAAGATCGAATTCGAGAACCGGAAAAGTAAATAGATACCACCCTATCGCCCCCGGACCTGATCCATCCCTCAGCGGTAGTTTTTGCCCGGCGGTAAAGAGGCTAAGATCCCCCCTACATTCCCAGCAGGAAACCGGTCATGCGCCTCCCCGACTTCATCAGGCAACACGTGGACCGTATCGTTGATGAATGGGAACAGTTCGCCAGTACCATCACGCCGGCGGCCGAAAACATGGACAGTGCAGCCTTGCGCGACCATGCCAAGGCGATTCTGTTGGCCGCCGCGCGTGACATGACCACCGCGCAAACCGCCAGCGAACAGCTGGCCAAGGCCAAGGGTGAAGGCCCCGAGAAAACCCCGAGCCTGGACGAAGCCGGTGCCAGCCATGGCGAGCTGCGGCATACCGTGGGTTTCGACCTGGTGCAGATGACCAGCGAATTCCGCCACCTGCGGGCCTGTGTGATTCGCCTGTGGGTCGACAGCCTGGAATCACCGGACCTGACCTATTTCCAGGACATGATCCGCTTCAACGAAGCCATCGATGAAGCACTCGCCGAATCCACGGCCGCCTATGCCGAACAGGTGAACCGCTCGCGGGATATCTTCCTGGCGATACTCGGCCACGACCTGCGCGCGCCGTTGCAGGCGCTGAGCATGTCCACTGAATTGCTGATGCGTAAAACATCGCTGGAAGGCGATGCGCTGGCCTGCGCGAACAACATTACGCGCAGTGCCCGGCACATGGCGGTGATGGTCAGCGATCTACTGGAGCTGGTACGCAGTCGACTGGGCAAGAGCCTGCCAATCGATCCCAAGCCCATGGACCTTGCCGATGCCGCACACGCGGCGATTGCCGAAGCCTGCGCCGGTAACCCGGAGTGCGATCCAACGGTCAGGGTAGAGGGAGATACTCGAGGGGTCTGGGATGCCGGGAGGCTGGGTCAGTTGCTGCAAAACCTGATTGGCAATGCGTTGCAGCACGGTGCGAACAAACGTGATGTGACGGTCACGCTCAACGGCGAGCCCGCCGCGGTTCGCATAACGGTCCATAACTACGGAGCGCCGATTCCCGCGAACGCCATCGGCACGATCTTCGATCCACTGGTGCGCAGCGCCGACGAAGAGCTTGGGCAGCCGTCGACCAGCCTGGGCCTGGGGTTATTTATCGTCAAGGAAGTGGTGGATGCGCATCACGGAACGATAGAAGTCAGTTCCAACGAGGCCGATGGCACGTTATTCACTGTAGTGCTGCCACGCAATCCCCTGTAGGAGCTGCCGCAGGCTGCGATCTTTTGATCTTCAACGTTCTATCAGCCGCCAAAATGCAGCGGCAAAATCAAAAGATCGCAGCCTGCGGCAGCTCCTACGGGAGCGGGGCACTATCAGATCTGCTAGTTCCCCATCCCGGTCATAGCGAGTAGAAAGAAGACGAATATCCCTCAAGCGCAACCAGGGAAGGTTTCTTCATGAGCCGCTCAAATCTCGATACCCCCAAACAGCAACGTACCGTCCTGTTAGCCACCGATCAGCAAAACTCGGTGCTCAGCGAAATTATCAGTGGCAGAAACAATCCCATGGCGTATTCCGCTTATGGGCATCAGTCAGCCGAACATGAGGTTGTATCGGGCCTGGGGTTTAATGGTGAATTGCGCGAGGCATCCCGTTGGTACTTTCTGGGCAATGGTTATCGGGTCTATAACCCTCGGTTGATGCGCTTTCATAGCCCGGACAGTTGGAGCCCGTTTGGGGCGGGTGGGTTGAATGCGTATACGTATTGTGAAGGGGAACCGGTGATGGGGTCGGATCCGACGGGGCATTTTAACCCCTCGAAGTGGTGGGGAAATATAACAAACTTTTTCGCGGGATCAACCAACCGACTGGTTTTAACACCTCCAAGACGTACGTCTTCTACGGTCGAGCTGATTCCTATAGGTAAATCGCCTCAAGTCCTCACTGAATTTAGCTTGCCGCTGCCCTCAGTCCCTCCCGCCTTGCCTGGTCCCCCCTTAAATAGATCTCTTAAGCCGACGAACCCTGCAACACGGAATGTTCCAATTGATCATCAAGGACCACTAAACACGTATTTTAACCCTGTCACCCGCCCTCTTCCTACTCCTCCAGATCAAATTGAAAAAGGAGTTGATATAGGTCGTGATGGTGTGGAGCTAGTGGAGCTAGCGGACCTTAGTAAGCATTTGAAACGCCGGCAGCAACCAGTGAGCCTGCAAAAACTCAGCAAATATTTTAGAAGCCAGAATTAGGAGCAAACAACGAAGACCCCGAAGGCAAACTACTCCACCACCAACCGCCCCAACCGCTGCCTCAACATCCGGTTCTCCGCCCGCAATTGCTGGACCTCCTCGAGCAAATCCAGCGCCAGCGCAACCCCTTCCCATTCCAGTTCCAGATCGCGCCGCAGTTTGGCGGCGCGTCTGGCCAGGGTCAGTTCGTAATCGGTGAAGCGCCAATCCTTGGGCTGACCGCCCTGAGGTTCGAGGATGCCGTGTTCGACGATTTCGATCACGTAGACGTCCGACAGGTCGGTCGCCTCACAGAATTCTGCCAGGTCCAGTTGAACGATCAGGGGGCTGCTCATGATGGGCTACTCCGTCGCTGGGTTCAGAAGTTTTCTCGCGGGTTGAAAGCGGCTTTCTTGGCCAGTTCCTGCCACAACGCCTTGACGTCATCGTCTGCGGCCTTGGGCATCACGGCCTTGAACTGGATGAACAGGTAACCGCGTTCGCCGGCCTTGTTCATCAGACCGTGGCCCTTGGCGCGCATGCGTTGGCCGTTCTGGCTGCCCGCCGGGACCTTGAGGTTGATCTTGCCGGTCAGGGTGGGCACGGCGACTTCGGTGCCCAGCGCCAGTTCCCACGGTGCCAAGGGCAAGGTGATGATCAGGTTCTCGCCTTCGACGTCGAATTTCGGGTGTGGCGCAAAGCGAATGGTCAGGTACAGGTCGCCATTGGCACCACCGCCGACTCCCGGAGCGCCCTGGCCCTTGAGGCGAATGCGTTCACCATCGGTCACACCCGCCGGGATCTTCACGTTCAGGCTTTTGCTGGTGTTGCTCACATGCTGGCCGGCCGGGTTGTACTGCGGCACCTGGAAGGTGACCTTCTTCGACTCGGTCGACAGGGTTTCTTCGAGAAAAACGCCCAGTTCCATCTCCACGTCTTGCCCTCGGCGTCCGGTGCTGCGACGTGATTCCGCCCCGCCGAAGCCAGGGCCACGATTACCAAAGATCGAGCTGAAGAAATCCGAGAAGTCACCGGTGTCCTGGCCACCGCCGCCAAAACCGCCACGGCTCTGCCAGCCCGGTGGTCCCTGGAACGGTTGACCATGCTGACCATAGCGGCGCAATTCATCGTATTCGGCGCGTTTGTCAGCGCTTTTCAACGCCTCATAGGCTTCAGAGGCGTCCTTGAACTTGGCTTCGGCGTCCTTTTCCTTGCTGACATCGGGGTGGTATTTACGCGCCAGCTTGCGATAGGCCGCCTTGATCGCCTTGTCGTCTGCTGTCGGCTCCACGCCGAGAATCTTGTAATAGTCTTTGAAGTCCATCGCGGGAATCACCATCCGTTATCGAAATCGCGCCACCTGCCCCAGCATGCACGTGTTTGCAGCACAAGGTTAGACCGATCTCAAGGTTGTGACCGGGCGGCGCGTAAGAAGTTTATCGGCAGCGGGCGGTGCGACTTACGGGTGCTCCGCGGCTACCAGCTTGATGCAGGGTAGTTTGGGGGTGTTGAGCCATCTTTCAAGACATTGTTTCCCGGAATTAGCAGATAGTCGGCCTTCGAATCTGTCGCGCACTGACATACACTGCGCGGCCGTTTTTTAACCGGAACCGCAAAGACATGAACAACGCATCTCCAGCCCGTGCCGTGGGCATCGACTTTGGCACGTCAAACTCCACCGTCGGCTGGCTGCGCCCCGGCATGGAAACGCTGATCGCGCTGGAGGACGACAAGATCACCCTGCCTTCGGTGGTCTTCTTCAACATCGAAGAACGCCGCCCGGTGTACGGCCGGCTGGCGCTGCACGAGTACCTGGAAGGTTATGAAGGGCGGTTGATGCGCTCGCTCAAGAGCCTGCTGGGCTCCAAGCTGATCAAGCACGACACCAGCGTCCTGGGCACGGCGATGCCGTTCAAGGACCTGCTCGGCCTGTTCATCGGCCAGCTCAAGAGCCGAGCCGAAACCGCCGCCGGTCGGGAATTCGAAGAAGTGGTGCTGGGCCGTCCGGTGTTTTTTGTCGACGATGACCCGATGGCCGACAAAGAGGCCGAAGACACCCTGGTGGACGTCGCGCGCAAGATCGGCTTCAAGGAAGTCTCCTTCCAGTACGAACCGATTGCCGCCGCGTTCGACTATGAGTCGACCATCGAGAAGGAAGAGCTGGTACTGATCGTCGACATCGGCGGTGGTACTTCCGACTTCTCGCTGGTGCGTCTGTCGCCGCAGCGTCGGGGCATGGATAACCGCCAGGATGACATCCTCGCCACCGGCGGCGTGCACATCGGCGGGACCGATTTCGACAAGCAATTGAGCCTGCAGGGCCTGATGCCGCTGTTCGGCTACGGCAGCCGGATGAAGAGCGGCGCCTACATGCCCACCAGCCACCACATGAACCTGGCGACCTGGCACACCATCAACTCGGTGTATTCGCAGAAGTCCCAGCTGGCCCTGGGCAGCATGCGCTACGACATCGAAGACACCGGTGGCATCGACCGCCTGTTCAAGCTGATCGAACAGCGCGCCGGGCACTGGCTGGCCATGGAAGTCGAAGAGACCAAGATCCAGCTGACCCATGCAGACCACCGCCACGTACCGCTGGATCGCATCGAAGCCGGCTTGAGTGTGGAGCTCAGCCGTGCCCTTTTCGAATCGGCCATCGATAACCTGCTCGAACGCGTGCGCAATAGCGTCACCCAGCTGCTGACCGACGCCGATGTGCGGGTCGATCAGGTGGACACGGTGTTCTTCACTGGGGGTTCGAGTGGTATTCCGGCGCTGCGCAACAGCGTCTCGGAGATGTTGCCGAATGCACGGCATGTGGAAGGGAATATCTTTGGCAGCATCGGCAGTGGCCTGGCGATTGAGGCGGCCAAGCGTTACGGTTCGATGGGCTGATCCGAAACCGAGTCGCCCCCATCGCCAGCAGGCTAGCTCCCACAGTGAAATGCATTCCAATGTGGGAGCTAGCCTGCTGGCGATGGCGTCAGATCAGGCGCTACATCTCTCGGATCAAACCATCCCGACCTGCTTCAACTCGCTCTTCAGGTACGCATAATAAATCGGCCCTGCCACCACCCCCGGCAGGCCGAACGCGGCTTCGAACACCAGCATTGCCAGGAGCAACTCCCAGGACTTGGCACTGATCTGCCCACCGACGATCCGCGCGTTGAGAAAATACTCGAGCTTGTGGATGACAATCAGGTAGCCCAGCGCGGCCAGCGCCACCCAGATCGACAGCGACAGGCCGACGATCGTGATCAGCGTGTTGGACATCAGGTTGCCGATCACCGGCAACAGGCCGAGCAGGAAGGTCAGCACGATCAGGGTCTTGGTCAGGGGCAGCTTGATGCCGAACATCGGCAGCACCACCGCGAGGAAAATCCCGGTAAAGAAGGTGTTGAGCAGGGAAATCTTGATCTGCGCGAACACGATGTTGCGAAACGCCTGCACCAGCAGGTGCAGGCGGTCGAACAGGGCCGCGGCCAGCGGTTTGCGTTTGGTCAGGTCCGGGATGCGTTGCAGGGCAATGATCGCCCCGAGCACCATGCCGATCAGCAACGTCACGAACATGTGCGCCGCATCCTTGCCCACCAACTGCAAGTCACTGAGGTGCTTGCTCACCCACTCGCCGATCGCCACGCGAAACTCCGCTGCACTGGCGGGCAGATAGGCATCGATGAACGGCGGCAATTGCCCGCGCGCGCGATCGACCACGCCCATGAACTTGTCGAGGGAAGCCCCGGGGTTTTCCGCTTCGTGCAACAGAAAGCTGATGGCACCGGCGAAAATCAGCGTCAACGCGCTGACCACCAATGTGCCCAGCAACGCCACCGCCAGCCACCGCGCACGCCGGCCTTCGATCAGCCGCTGCAATTGCGGGGTGAGCATGTTGACCAGTTCGAACACCAGCAACCCGGCCAGCAGGCTGGGCAACAACCGCAGCGGGATCACCAGCAGCAGCCCGCCAAAGATGATGACCCAGCTAATGACCAGCAACACATGACGTTGAGAAAACGTTGGCATACAGCCTCAAAACGAACGGCGTAAAAGGATTGGCAGTCTGCCAGCGATCCGATGGCAGCACTAGGGAATGTGTGGGTCGACCTTTGTCGGAGGGTGATTGGTTATATGCGCTGCTCGCGAAGGTGCATTCTCATTCCCGGCCCAGTGTTTATTTTTTCTTCAGGCAATCACTCATGAACGCCTTGCGCTCATCGCCTTTGAGGGCCTTGGTCGTGGCATCGGCATTGCAGGTTTTCATTTTCTCCTGCTGTGGCGTCAAGGCAGGGACGGCTTCAGTGGCCGCCGGTGTCGCTTTGAGGCAATTGCTCATGAAGAGTTTGCGCTCATCGCCCTTGAGGCTTTTGGCCGTGGCGTCGGCGTTGCAGGTGGTCATCTTGTTCTGTTGGTCAGTGGCGGCAAAACCTTGGGAACACAGGAGCAAACCGATCAGCAGCAAAGGGGCGCGCAACATCGTCATGGAGTGTTCTCCTTGTCACCGCACCGAGGGGGAACGGTCTTGCACTGGAGTGTAGACAACACCTGTAACACCTTCATCCTGTCTCCAGGTGGCTGCGTCGATACTGCTCCGGCGTACACCCGGCCTGGCGCTGGAACATGGCGATGAACGCCGAGCCGGTGCTGTAGCCCAGGTCGAAGGCGACGTCCTGAATGCTGCGGTGACTGTCCAGCGCCTCGATCGCCGTCAGAAAGCGCAGGCGTTGGCGCCACTCACCGAAACTCATGCCCAACTCGCGGACAAACTGCCGCGCCAGCGTGCGTTCGCTGACATGAATCTGTGCGGCCCAGTCTGCCAAGGGCCGGTTATCCCCAGGCTCGGCTTGCAGTGCCTCAAGGACTCCAAGCAATCGGCTACTGCTGGCATAGGGCAGATAACACTCATGCACCGGTGCTTGCTGCAGTTGATCCACCAACACCTGGGCCAGGCGCTGGTCCGCGGCCTGCTTGGGGATCTTCACGTCCCGGGCGGCAAAGTCCTTGAGAATTGCCTTGAGGATGTCGCTGATGGCCAGTGTGCAAGCCTCTTGTGGCAGATCAGCGCAAAGGGTGGGCGCCAGGCAGACTGCGCGATAATTGATCGGCTGGTTGCTGTAGAAGCTGTGCTCGGTCTCGGGGGGCACCCACACGGCGTATTGCGGTGGTGACATGAAGCGACTGCCGCCGATTTCCATGTGCAGTACGCCATGGGCCGAATACTCCAGCGTGCCCCACGGGTGCCGATGGGCCGAGGCAAAGCGATGGGCATCGAAATCGGCGTAGCGGAAGTACACCGGGGCGGGTAACTCGCTGAAATCCAGCAGGTCGATGTGTTTACTGGTCATGCTGTCCGGAATTGGCGGTCGGTTGTCTGTATTGAAGTATAGGCCTGTAACCAGACAAGGGATAATTACCCCTTATCAACGTTCTGGTTTTCCCCATGCAATACGCTTATCCCCTGCTGGCCATTTTCATCTGGGCCGGCAACACCGTCATCACCAAAATGTCGGCCGGGGCGATCTTCCCCGCCGAGATCGGATTCTACCGCTGGCTGCTGGCCGGCTTGTTGTTCACGCCCTTCATGCTCAAATCGGTGATTGCCCACTGGCCGGCTATTCGCCCGAACCTGGGCAAGATCTTTGTCCTCGGCGTGCTCGGCATGGCGGTTTACCAAAGCCTGGCGTACTTCGCCGCGAGCCTGACCTCCGCCACCAACATGGGCATCATCCTGTCGTTGATGCCTTTGATGTCGCTGGCCATGGCGATCATCAGCCTCGGCCAACGCCTGACCATCGGCGCATTGGCCGGTGCGGTGCTGTCGTTTGCCGGGGTATTGGTGGTGGTCTCGTCCGGTAGCCTGGGCGTGCTGCTGGAACACGGGGTGAACCTGGGCGACGCGATGATGCTGATCGCCACCCTGGCCTACGCGATCTACAGCACCTTGCTGAAAAAATGGCAGCTGCGCTTGCCGCCATTGGTGCTGCTGTACTTGCAGGTGCTGGTCGCGGTGGTGGTGTTGTTTCCGCTGTTTCTCGCCTCACCGAAAACCGGCCTGACCTTGCAGAACATCCCCTTGGTGCTTTACGCCTGCCTGCTGGCCTCGATGGTCGCACCGCTGGCGTGGATGCAGGCCGTGGTACGTTTGGGGCCGAGCCGGACCACGCTGTTCTTCAATTTACTGCCGTTGATTACCGCGCTGATTGCGGCGGTGGTGCTGCATGAGCAGTTGGCGCTTTATCACCTGGTGGGCGGGATGTTGACGTTGGGCGGGGTGATTCTTTCCGAGCGCTGGACCACCGTATTGGGCCGCAAGGTCAGCGTTGCCTGAGCCAAAAAGGTCGCAGCCTGCGGGAACGCATTCCCCCTGTAGGAGCTGCCGCAGGCTGCGATCTTTTGATTTTGATCTTATAAACCGGCAGCCTTTAACCGAGCCGCATGCTCGACAAACAATCGGATCGGCTCCGCCCCCTTCCCCACCAGCCCCAACGACTGATTGACGATGTCGAAATGGTCCAACGGATACTCGTCGCCAATCACCGTCCCCAGGTGCGAGGAATACCGCCCGACCATCCCGTCGCAATGCCCGGCCTCGCGAACGAAGGTTCTGGCAAACAAACGACAACTGCGGTTGGTACCGTCCAACAGGTTGCGCCCGCGATCGGTCTTGCCCGGCTGCAAGGTCCCGGACCAGGAATAGTAACGCACGCCGTTCACCTGTTCCGGCCCCTGCCCGCCCCAGGTTTCAGGCAGCCCCTGTGGATAACGTTGATTGAACAGCGCCACGCCCTCAGTGGTGAGCGAATGATGGGAAGCGTGGATATCCACAGGCAACTTCGGTCCGCGATAGCCGGTTTCCAGCAGGCACATCAGCGCCGCGACGCACCGTATGAAAAAGCTCACCAGCCGCCCCATGGCACTGTCATGCGGATAGTGCTTGTGCAGATAGTCCGCCAGTTCCGAACCATGATTGGGCCCCGCCACCGAGGTCACCGAGGCGATCAGGTCCGGGCGTTTGGCTGCTGCGTAGCGGGCGGTCAGCGACCCCTGGCTGTGGCCAATCAGGTTGACCTTCCCGGCACCGGTCTCGCGCAGAATCTCCTCGATCCGCGCCAGCAGTTGCTCACCGCGCACATCATCGGAGTTGAGCGGCGAAACCTGCACCGCAAACACCACCGCACCACCACGGCGCAATGCCTCGGCGATCCCGTACCAGTACGGATAAAGCACCAAACGGATGAACCCGAGCATTCCCGGGACCAGCACCAATGGGTAACGCGTGGCCAAACCTTGCGACATGGGCGAGACATCCTTGTGATCGTGAGGTGATGCATAGCGGATGCAAGACATCCGCCAAGCTTCGCCAGCGAACATGACAAACCGACGACCAGTCTAGGACATCTGCCCTACTTCAGTCCCACCACACCTGCCACGATCAGCCCGACCGACAGCAGCTTGACCGCGGTCAGGCTCTCACCGAGCAAGGCAAAGCCGAGAAACACCGTGCCCAGGGAACCGATGGCGGTCCAGATCGGGTAGGCGATGCTCACCGGCAACTCGCGCATGGCCAGGGTCAAAAAATAAATCCCGCCCACCGCGGCCACGATGGTCATCAGCGAGGGCCAGAGCCGGGTAAAGCCCTCGGCGTACTTCATGCCCATGGCGAAGGTCACTTCGAACCCGGCGGCGATCAGCAAAAACAGCCAGGCCATCTAGAACTCCCTGGCCAGCGCCAGCAAGCGCTGCTCTGCTTCGGCGGCGGAGACCTGGAACGTGCGCGCCTCGGACTCTTCGCCTTCGGCGGCGACCACCGTGACATCGGTGATGCCGATGAATCCCAGCGCCGTGCGCAGCAGCGTATCGGCATGGTTCATTGCCTCCAGCTCGCCGCCCGGACCGAAGCCGAAACCGCCGCGACTGGTCACGATCAAGGCCTTTTTACCCTGCACCAGTGGCTCGTACTGCGCGATGCCGTTATCCAGGGTGTGATTGAAGGTCAGCCCGAGCCGCACGATCTGGTCGATCCAGGCTTTCAAGCCGCTGGGCACGCTGAAATTGTGCATCGGCGTGGAAATCACCAGCACGTCATGTCCGAGCAACTCGCCGACCAGCGTGTCGCTGAATGCCAGATCCGCTTGCATCGACAGGGGCCGCGCGTCGGGTTCGGGATAGAACGCGGCGGCCACGAACGCTTCGTTGACCGGTGGGATCAACGCTCGGCCGACTTCGCGGCGGGTCAGCTTCGATTGCGGGTGACGGGCCTGCCAAGCCGACAGAAACACTTCCGCCAAACGCCGGGAGTGCGAACGATCCCCTCGTGGACTGGCATGAATCGCAAGAACTGTGCTCATCTGACTCTCCTTGGGACTAAACTCAAATTGCGGGTGGCTTGCAGCTTGTAACTCACTGCTGCCCACTACAACTGAACAAAAGTCAGTCCGGATGAATCTATTTCATCCATGGAGATATCATGTTTGCCTCATTGCCATTGACCGCCCTGCGCGCTTTCGAATCCGCCTCGCGCCTGCTGAGTTTCAAGGCCGCCGCCGAGGAGCTTTCAGTGACACCGACGGCGGTGTCTCACCAGATCCGCTCGCTCGAGAGTTGGCTAGGTGTGGCGCTATTCGAACGCTTGCCACGCCAGGTGCGCCTGACCGAAGGTGGCGAACGGCTGTTCCACAGCCTGCACGGCGCCTTGCTGGAAGTGGCGCAAAGCGTCGACACCCTGCGTCCGCACCGCAGCGGCACGAACCTGACGATCTCCACCACCGCCGCCTTCGCCGCCCTGTGGCTGGTGCCGCGCCTGGGCCGATTCTATGCTCGACACCCCAACATCAGCCTGCGCCTGGACACCCATTGCGAAGTGATCGATCTGCATCAGGACGCCAGTGTCGACCTGGTGGTGCGCTACAGCCTCGATGACTATCCGAACCTGTATGGCCTTTGCCTGTTCGACGAGTCTTTCGGAGTTTACGGCTCGCCGGAACAAGTGGCCTTGGCTACCCATCACACGCCTACGCTGATCAGCGTGCGCTGGCACAATTCCAAGCTCTACGCCCATGGCTGGGAAGCCTGGTGCGCACAGTCCGGCGAGGATTGGTTGGCGGGTCAGCCCACCGTGCGCGAATACGATGAAGAACATTACGCCTTGCAAGCGGCGATTGCCGGTCAGGGCCTGGTGCTGGCGAGTAATATCCTGATTTCAGAAAGCGTGGCCAGTGGGTTGCTGATGGCTTATCGGGGGGAAATCCAGGTTGATGGTGCCGGTTACAGCGCACTGTGTGTACCGGGACGTGAGCGACATCCACCGGTGCGTGATTTTTTTGCGTGGTTGCGGGAGGAAGCTCGAATGTCCGGACTATTGCCTGGCGGCAACTTGGACTTTGAGTCCCCTGGACATAAAATATCACACTCGTAGTGCAACCTGCAGACCGAATACAACGAAAATTAAAAAACCTTCAACAACTAGACAGCTTGCTTAAACCCTCCACAAAGTTTACTTCACCACCTGCTGCACCCGCATAAAAAAACTAACAGCATAGAGTTACAAAGACTCGCTAGACATCAACACGTAGTTCTTTATATTGAACCAACAGACAAACACTCTGTTCAAAAACTATAAAGGACTATAGACATGCACATCGAACAAAGACTTGAACTTCTGGACTCTCTGCCTCCTCTGCCCGCAGCCAGCATGCCAACCATTCGAGCTTTCGCACCTGAAGTTCCGATTGATCCAAACAAGCCAAGCGGAACCGTTGGAAATGAAATGGTCAACCTATTCATGGCGGGCACTGGCGAACAAAATCGTAGAGACGTCAATAGCTGCAAGCAATTAGTACAACATGCAGCCACTAAACTTTACGACCCGCAAAAAGAGCTATACCAGTGGTACAAGTATTACGTCGACACTTTGCAAAAGCTCGGCTGGATTACCCAAGCCTCACAATTAAAAGAGCAGACAATTAAACGTAGCGGTTTGACAATGGACACCGTGGCTCTGTATGTGATGCAAGGCTTTGTAGGCGCTAACATTTCAAAACTAGCGGAACTGGCTGGTAAAGGCTTGGCAAAAATCAAACAAAGTGACGGCCTGGTTGATATTTATAACGGTACAGCCAATGTCGGATCTGACGCAAAATTTGACATGTCACCGATTTGGGAGACCAAGGAAGGCTACCCAATGATGATTCTTAACTGCAATACCCTGAACGTACGTGAAAGCAGTCGAGGTATTCTTTGGTGGAAGTCAACAACCCAGGAAACAAGAATAAAAACAGCCGCACAGGCCGTATACCTCAACGTGGACGTTTATGCGGGGATACGTCAAGCTGTTCTTGATAAAATCGGCGCTACCGCCAAAAACGCACTTGCCGACATTCCGAACATGGACTGATAAATATTCTCGAATAGTAGCTCGCGAGTCCTCACGAGCTATTTCAATTATAATGAAAGCGAAAAACTCTATGACCGACACTACATTGGACATCTATATTGTCGATGGAAACGTCACTTTGTTTTTTGGAGAGCATTCAAACTCTTTCAAAAGTGACATTTTGAATTCCAGCTTGCTAGCGCATCTGGTTTCAAATCCGAAGGGCATTGCTACAGATGACTGGTTCCACTCGTACAAAAAACTCTTGGGATCACTATCATGGCTACTTAAAAGCGACGGCACTCAAAACCCCAAAGTGCAATCAGCGAGCATCTCAAGCCTTGCAAAACTTGCTTTATCCCGTTATCTATCAGCCACTCAGCTGGATAAGATGACCGAATGTCTCTCTGAAATAAAACACTTACCAAATGATTCCGAAATCCTGTCTGCAATACAAAAAAGACTCCAAACAACAGATAACAGCGTCAAACAGACAACCACGACAATCTGCCCTCTTCTGACCATTGTTTGCGATGGCGGAATGGTCATATCATCGCTGATTCGCTTCGAGACTAGTGGCCGCATTGACGTTTCCATTTTCGACGAAGAACTGCCATCGAGTAAAATAAATGGCACACCGAAAATCAACCAGTGGATTACTTTTCTGGGCGAAGAAAACTATGCCAACATTCGAAATACCGTAATTGAAAAGCTCGGCAGCAAAATTAAAACAAGACTATTTCACCTTGATGCTGCCTCCTCGTCAAACTAGCACTTATGTGCCATACGACCCGCACGCTATTGGCAAACTCGACACCATTAGCGTGCGCTCCTAAACAGGCTTCTATCTTTCGACGGACTTCGGTGCTTTACCCGCCTTCATCTGCTCCAGCAACGGCGCGCACTGATTCGGTTCTCCGCCACTTGGTGCAACCAACGCCAACAACCCCGCCGCCGGCGCGGCAATCACACCCAGTGCAACCATCCCGGCCCCACGCAACATCAAGGGTACGGCTTTCACGCCAGCGTCGGGCTTGATGAACTTGCCTCGCACATACAGCGGCGAACGCAGTGAGATCAGCCGCCAGCCCTTGGATTCCGGCGTGATGGTCAAGTCCAGCTGCTCGGTGGCCATGTTCGCCGTGCCATCGATGTAAATGATCGCGTTCTCGGTATCGAAGACGAACAACCGCGTAGTGGCCAGACCACTCTTGATATCGAAATCGGCAGCGGCGCAGTTGATCTTCACTTCTTTGTCGCCAAAGATCTTGCCAACCACATAGTTGCCTACGTTCAACCCGGCCAACTCCATCAACTCACGACTGATGGCGCCGTCATTGATCAGCATTTTCAGCTTGCCATTGGCACTGCCCAGCAACTTGGCCACCGAGTTGCCGCGCCCGGTAATGTCGGCATCGCCATTGAGTTCGCCGAAGCTGGTTTTCATTGGCTCGAAGGTCGGGAACAACTGCTTGAGCTTGAAGCCCCGGGCGGTCAGTTTTGCCTGGCCTTCCAGCGGTTCGGTGTGCCCGTTCAGGCGAATCTGCGCATCCAGCTTGCCACCGGCCACGCCGAATCGCAGCGGTTCCAGACTGAGTACGCCATCGGTGAGCACCAGGTGCGTGTAGAGGTCGTTGAATGGCAACTTTTCGCTATGGACGATGCGCTTGCCGGTGAATTCTACATCCGCGTCCATGTCGCGCCAGCGATCCGTCTTGAACTCCTCGACCGGCAGTACTTTGTCCGCCGGCTGTTTGCTCTCGCCGCCGCGGGCTTTCTGCTTGGCATTGGAGTCGGCGCCGATCAACGGTGCCAGGTCGGCAAACAACAATTGATTGGATAGCAGCGAACCGCTGAGTTTGGGCCGTGGCTTGCCAGCGACGTAGGTCAGGCTGCCATGGATGTCGCTCGCGCCGATCGTGCCGTTGAATTCCTCATAACGAAATACCGCACCGCCCGGCTCATGCAGCTTTGCGATCAGATGGCCGTCGGTGGCATAGGGCGGCGTATCCGGCAGGGTCACGCCGGTCAGGGGATAGAGGTTGCCCAGGCTGGCGCCGGCCAGTTTCAGGCGCAGATCCAGGGCGCCCAGATTCAGTGGATCGGTCAGCGTGCCGGCCAGCTCGACGCTGGTATCGGCAATCTTCGCTTGCGCCTGCAGCGGAAACGGCCGGGCCGCGTCCTGCAGCGCCAGCAAGCCGCCGATCTTGCCCTGACCCGTGAGTTTCTGGCCGTGATACTGGCCTTTGACCTTCAGGGCAAACGCGTAATCCTGGGGCGCAGCGCCTTGCTCGGACACGGTTTTCGCCGCTTTGTCGCCGACGATTTCGCTGAAGGGAATCGGCTTGCCCAGGGGGTCGATCAGCAGGTCCAGTTGGGTTTTCAGGCTCTGGTCGTCGAGGGTGACATGTCCCTTGTCGAAGCCGATCGCGCCGATATCCAACACCCAGGGTGAGGGCTCGGCGTTCGGGTCTTTCGGGTCGAACTTGAAGGTCCAGTTGGCACGACCGTCGGCCAGGCGTTGCAACTCGGCATTGGGTTCGGTGAGGTCGATGCGGGGGATCACCACGCGCTGCGCCAACAAGGCCAGGGGCGATATGCGCAGCTCGACGCGCTTGAGGCTGGCCATCTGCGGTGCCTTCGACCAGTCCGGGTTGCCCAGGCTCAGGTCTTCCGCCACCACGTGCGGCCAGGGCACCCAGGCCCGCCAGCCGCCCTCGTCGGGCTCGCGCTGCCAGACTACCGCCAGATTGCCGTTGATGGCGAAGGGGCGGTGCAGTTCTTCGGACACCTTGGCATTGAGGGGCGGTTTGATCCGGTTCCAGTCGAAGAACACGATGATCAGCACCAGCACGGCCAACAACACAACGAAGCTGGCCAGGGTCCAGGCGAGAATCTTACGGGTGCGCGTCATTGCACAGAGCTCCTGATACGGCTGAGCGCCACGATCGCGATGCTCAGGAGAAACGCAGGGCCAGAACCGGCCCATCATGCAATCTACGACTGGAAAATGGCCCGCAGGTTTAATGGAAAAGCCGATTTAGCCGCAATTGACGGTGTTCAACGCGGCCCCCTCCTCCCGTCCGACGTTACCGGCGACGCACTTTTGCGTGGCGCGGGCGAGTCGAAAATACCCACCGCAGTGCGTCGCAAAGGCCCGGTTTACAAGGGCTGTAGAGAACAATCAATTCCGTTGATTATTAACATTGCGTTTATGAACTTTTATATCGACTTATCGAGAGTAGCATTGCCCTCGTACCCAATTTATCGCACTCCTACGGAGCACCCCATCATGAAACGCCAACTTCTGCTTAGCCTTACACTTTCAATGCTGGCCAGCACCGCTTTTGCACTGCCAGCCGCCGACCAGGCTACCCCGCAAGTCAAAGACACTCACTCGGTGTTCAGCCAAACCGTCGCCGCTGATGGCTCCGACCGCACTCCAGGTCAAACTATTGCCGAAGGTGGTAACGATCGCCTGAAAGAAAAAGGCCTGATCACTGAAGACGGCTACGATCAAACCCCACAAGGTCAAACTGTTGCAGAGGACGGCTACGACCAGACTCCACAAGGTCAAACCGTTGCCGCTGATGGTTCCGACCGTACCCCAGGTCAAACCGTTGCCGAAGGCGGTGGTGACCGTGTCATCGAACGCAACAGCGCTATGAGCTGAGCCCATGGCGGCCCCGAAAAAAAGCCCAATCACCGGATTGGGCTTTTGACTTTCTGGCTGTTCCGTTTATCGAAGCCGTACCTCCCCGCCTGATTCCCTCTGTCATTCGACGCCGGCAAAGCCGATTTGCTAGAGTGCGCCGCAGTCCTTTTCAGAAAACGCCCTTGCGATGCTGCCCCGCGCCGAACAGAAACAACAAACCCGTAACGCCTTGATGGACGCGGCCCGCCATTTGATGGAGGGCGGCCGAGGATTCGGCAGCCTGAGCCTGCGCGAAGTGGCGAAAACCGCCGGAATCGTCCCCACCGGTTTCTACCGGCATTTTACCGACATGGATGAGCTCGGCCTGGTGCTGGTGAGCGAGGTCGGCCAGACCTTCCGTGAAACCATTCGCCTGGTGCGCCACAACGAGTTCGTCATGGGCGGCATCATCGACGCGTCCGTGCGGATTTTTCTCGATGTGGTGTCAGCCAACCGTTCGCAATTCCTGTTCCTGGCCAGGGAACAGTATGGTGGCTCGTTACCGGTACGCCTGGCCATCGGTCGACTGCGCGAAAACATCAGTTCGGACCTGGCCGCCGACCTGTCCCTGATGCCGAAACTGCAACACCTGGACATGGCCGGCCTGAGCGTCATGGCCGACCTGATCGTCAAAAGCGTGTTCGCCACCTTGCCGGACATTATCGATCCGCCGGTCGAGGCGCTGCCCGAGCACTTGACGCCCCAGGCAAAGATTACCCAACAGCTGCGGTTCATCTTTATCGGCCTCAAGCATTGGCAGGGGCTCGGCAGTACCGAGTAAGCACCGCGAAAGAACACCTGACTGGCTTCAACCTGGTGCACATGGAAAAAACCGTGCACCAATTTCAGCCAAAACCCTCGACACCCAGAAACTTTTCCTACGCCTCCTACAGGTATTTCCTACGCATCCCCGGATTGGCAAGCCCCTTGCTCTAGCCTGAGCATTGTCCATTGCTGGAAGCTTTCCGATGCTGGTGATTCATCGCAGAATCGACCCTCAACCCGACTGGGCCGCCGAACTTCACTTGACCTTCGAAGCCCGGAGCAAAAGCCGTTTGCGCTGTTTCAGTGCCCAGGGCGAAGACGTCGGGTTGTTTTTGGAGCGGGGTCAATCGCCCTTGTATGACGGCGAATGTCTGCAAGCCGAGGATGGCCGCGTTGTCCGTGTCTGTGCCCGTCCCGAGCAATTGCTGCACGTCACCTGCGCCAATGCCTTCGAACTGACCCGTGCCGCCTATCACCTGGGCAATCGCCATGTGGCCTTGCAAGTGGGCGACGGCTGGTTGCGCCTGCTCGACGACTACGTGCTCAAGGCCATGCTCGAACAACTCGGCGCCGAGGCCGAGCCCATCGAAGCTGCGTTTCAACCTGAACACGGCGCCTACGGCGGCGGCCATCATCATTCGCGTCACGGTGATGAAGACTTCAACTACCCGCCAAAACTGCACCAGTTCGGCGTGCGCCCATGAACCCTGCATGGGCATTGCTGCGCCTGGCCAGTCCGCAGTTGCCGATTGGCGGCTACAGCTATTCCCAGGGCCTGGAAATGGCCGTGGACAACGGCCGTGTGCACGATCCCGACAGCGCGCGCCGCTGGATCAGTGATCAGCTGTTGCTCAATCTCGCCCGTTTCGAGGCGCCGCTGCTACTCGCCCATTGCGTGGCGGCGGCCGAGGAAAACTGGAGCGAACTGCTGCAGCGCTGCGAAGAACACCGCGCCAGCCGGGAAACCCGCGAGCTGCATCAGGAAAGCCGGCAAATGGGCTACTCCTTGCAGCAGTTGCTCAACGGCCTGCCTGAGCTTGATTCAGCAGCGCGCGCCTTTCTCCAGCAACGACCCGAACCCCACCTGGCCCTGGGCTGGGCGCTGGCCGCTCGCGCCTGGCAGATCAGCCCGCAGGATGCGCTGGCCGCGTGGCTTTGGAGCTGGCTGGAAAACCAACTGGCGGTACTGATGAAAACCCTGCCATTGGGCCAGCAGGCCGCGCAGCGCCTGACCAGTGAACTGCTGCCGCTGCTGCAACAAGCCCAGCAGGACGCTACCCGAATCAACCCCGAACACTATGGCAGCGCCGCGTTTGGCCTGTCCCTGGCGTGTATGGCCCACGAGCGCCAGTACAGCCGCCTGTTCCGTTCCTAGGGCCTTTCATTTTGGAGAATCACATGAACACCCAACCTTTGCGCGTCGGCATCGGCGGCCCGGTCGGTTCCGGCAAAACCGCCCTGACCCTGGCCCTGTGCCTGGCCCTGCGCGAACGCTACAACCTGGCCGTGGTGACCAACGACATCTACACCCGCGAAGACGCGGATTTCCTGGTGCGCAACGAAGCGTTGGCGCCGGAACGCATCATCGGCGTGGAAACCGGCGGCTGCCCACACACGGCGATCCGCGAAGACGCTTCGATCAACCTCGAAGCCGTGGATCAGTTGAACCGCCGCTTCCCGGGGCTCGACCTGATCCTGGTGGAATCCGGTGGCGACAATCTCTCGGCCACCTTCAGCCCGGAGCTGTCCGACCTGACCATCTACGTGATTGACGTTTCCGCGGGCGACAAGCTGCCACGCAAAGGCGGACCGGGGATCTGCAAATCCGATCTGCTGGTGATCAATAAAATCGACCTGGCGCCGCTGGTGGGTGCGTCGCTGACCCTGATGGACAGCGACACCACGCGCATGCGCAACGGCAAGCCGTTCGTGTTCAGCAACCAGAAGACCGGCCAGGGCCTGGAAGAGATCATCGCCTTCATCGAACGCCAGGGCCTGCTGACGGCAGCCTGACCATGACTTATCAACAAGGAAGCTTCTGCATGACACTCAAACGCATTCTGGGCGCCATGGCCCTGCTGTTGACACCGGCCATTGCGCTGGCCCACCCGGGGCACGGTGACAATGGCTTGATCGCCGGTATTGGCCACCCGATCGGTGGCCTCGATCATCTGTTGGCGATGCTCGCGGTTGGCTTGTGGGCGGCGCAGCAGCAAGGTGCTGCGCGCTGGGTGCTGCCGTGCACGTTCGTTGGCACCATGCTGATTGGCGGGATGCTGGGGTTTGAAGGGTTGGAACTGCCGGTAATGGAAGGCGGGATTGCTGCGTCTGTGCTGGCGTTGGGCCTGGCGGTTGCCTTGGCGGTGCGTCCGCCTTTGAGTCTGGCGATGGGTGCCACTGCACTGTTCGCATTGTTCCATGGCGTGGCCCATGGCCTGGAATTGCCGGACATGTCGAGTCCTTGGGCGTATGCGGCAGGGTTTGTGGCGGCGACCGCAGCGCTGCATACCGCCGGTTATGTGATGGTGCGGGTGTTGCCTCAGGTGGCGGCGCCGCTGGTTCGACTGGCGGGTGCGGCTTCGGCGGCGACCGGAGTCTGGTTGTTGGCCGGCTAGCTCTCTATCGATTGTGCTCGCGAAGGCGGCCGGACAGACACCACATCCCTCAGGCCTGCTAACATGTCGCGCAATCAACCCTGCCGTGACGACGCCAGCCAATGCCGCCTGTTTCCCGCTCCGCCTCCCAGCCTGAACTGACCGCCCTGTTTGCCTCGGTGCAACAGCACTTCCAGGACGTGATCGTGCCGCTTTGGCAAGGCCCCGGCTGGAATGCCGACATGGCGCTGCCCTATGAGGCGCTGGACGCCGAGCACACGCCGCTGCCCCCGCAACGCTACCGGGCCATGGCCTGCGCGCGGCAGTTGTACCTGTTCGCCAGCCTGATCGACCAGGTGCCCGGCGCGCAGGAACGCGCGGCGGCGCTGTTCCGTTCCTTGCAGCGGCACTTCCACGATGCCGAGCACGGGGGCTGGTTCTACAGCATCGACCCCCAGGGCGCGCCGCTGGATCAGCGTAAAGACCTCTACACCCACGCCTTCATTCTGTTCGCCTGCGCCCATTACTGGGACAAAGTCCGCGAGCCGCTGGTGGAATCGGTGCTCAACGCCGCCCTGGAAGTGATCGCGCAACGTTTCGCCAGCGGCGACGGCCTCTACGAAGCGAGCCTGGATCGTGACTGGTCATCGCTGAACAGCGGACCGCTGCAGAATCCGCTGATGCACCTGGCTGAAGCCTTCCTCGCCACGCTGGCAGTGCGTGAAGACCTCGCCGTGCAGCAGGCGCTTGTCGACTTATGCACAGGGATGCAGCAGCGTTTTATCGATCCGCAGCACGGCGTGTTGATGGAAAAACCCTTGGGTGCTGTGGATAACTGGTTCGAACCGGGGCATCAGTTCGAGTGGTATTTCCTGCTGGAGTCGTCCGAGTTGCTGCGCGGTTCACCCTTGCACGCTTCGCTGGAGCGCGCCTTTGCCTTCACCGAGCAATTGGGCGTCGATCCACAGACCGGTGCCGTGCGGGCCATGCTCGACCTGGGGCCGGACGGCTGTTCTCGGGACGCGACGCAGCGAATCTGGGCCCAGGCCGAGTACCTGCGTGCATTGACCCTGCGGCCGGGCAGCGAGGCTGCGGTACTTCGCCAGTTGCAGGCGTTGCAACAGCGCTCGCTGCACGCGGGTGGCTGGTATGAATGCCGGGACGAGCAGGGTGAAGTGAGCCGTCGGGACATGCCGTCGACTACGCCTTATCACTTGGCGACTTGTTACCGTGGGTTGGCTGAGTATCTCGACTGACAGCTAAAAGATCGCAGCCTGCGGCAGCTCCTACAGGATTTACGCGATCCACTTCTTGTCCCCGGTAAAGCTGATGGTCAGCCACCTCGCCGCATCAGGCTTGCCGAGCTTCGCGGAAATTTCCTCTCGCAGCGCATCCAGCTGCACCACGCTGTGCAGCCGGTAATCCGTCGGCAACACGATGTGAATCTCGATAAAACAGGCCCGGCCGTGTTTCTGCACGTAGGAAACGTAGTCGTCGAAACCATGCTCGATCTTCGCCTCCGCCAGCACCTGATTCACCTTGTCGTCCAGCTGATCCGGGGCGATTCCCAGCACATCACGCAATGCCGGGCCAAGAATCCTGAAAGCCGGCGCGAGCATGCTCAGGGCCAGCAGGATCAGGATCAGCGGATCGACATAAACCGCCCACTCGGCGTAACCCTGGGTTTTGAGCAACAGTGCGGCGAGAAAGCTCACCAGCAAGCCTGCCGACAGCATCGCGTCTACCAGCCAGCTGATGTTGTCGAATTGCAGCAGCGTTGATTTCAGTTTTCGATTGCGATGGCGCACGTAGAAGAAATAGGCGAACTCAACGACGGTAAACACCGCCGCGTAGACGATCACCAGCCCAAGCTCAATCTCGCGGCCACCATTGATGATGCCGAACACACCGTTGAGAAACGCGTAGATGGCGATCAGCAACAGGAAGCTGCCTTCGATCAGCAGCACCATGGGTTCCAGATGCCAGAAACCAAACTGGAAACGCTGGTTGCTTTCCTTGGCGATCAATTTTGCGGTGATCAGCATCAGCACCTTGATAAAGGTCGCGATCAGCGAGAAGAAGCCATCGAACAGGATGGATTGGGCGCCTGAGACAACGCCGGTGACGATACCGGCGATCGCCACGGCCAGCATCAGGAAGGTCGATTGCTTGAGCAGCGCCTGCTCGCCTCGGTTGCTCACATGGTCTCCTCGAACCTTTGAGCCGCAGGGTGCGGCGGGGTGTTGGATGAGGAGTCTAGCTGATGTCCGGCGCTGTCTGTTCCGCCCCCTTCGCGAGCAAGCCCGCTCCCACAGGGTTAGGCGCAATACCTGTGGGAGCGAGCTTGCTCGCGATTGGCCATAACGCGGTCTTACGCCTTGCCACCACTGCGATCAATCGCAAACCCGGCCCAGGTCTGGCTCACCGGCATCAGCTCCAGGCTGTTGATGTTGATATGCGCCGGGGCATTGAGGACCCAGAAAATGGTGTCGGCAATGTCTTGCGGCTGGATCGGCTCGGCACCGGCGTAGGTGGCGTTATAACGCTCCTGGTCACCGGCGAAACGCACCAGGGAGAACTCGCTCTCACACAGCCCCGGTTCGATGTTGCTGACCCGCACGCCGGTTCCCTGAAGGTCGCAGCGCAGGTTCAGGGAGAACTGTTTGACGAACGCCTTGCTCGCGCCATACACATGGCTGCCCGGGTAAGGGTAGTTGCCGGCGATGGATCCCAGGTTGACGATGCCGGCGCCACGGCCATGGGCGATCAGGCGCGGCAGCAGCAGACGCGTGCTGTACATCAGGCCTTTGATGTTGGTATCGACCATGGTGTCCCAATCGTCCAGGTCGCACTTGGGCGCCGGGTCGACACCCAGGGCCAGGCCTGCGTTGTTGATAAGTCCGCGCAGCTTGGCGAAGGACGGCGGCAGGTTGGCAATGGCTTCCTCCATGGCCTTGCGGTCGCGCACATCGAGCACCAGGCCATGCACCTCGGTCTGCTTCGACAACTCGGCGCACAGGGCGTTGAGGCGCTCTTCACGACGCCCCGTCAGCACCAGTTTCCAGCCGGCTTCGGCAAAACGTCGGGCACAGGCTTCACCAAAACCGGAAGTCGCGCCGGTGATAAACAGGGTGTTGGACATGGTGTTCTCCTTGCTACGGCTGATCGGCAGCCATTGGAATAGAAAATCAGCAGGCAGCATGCCCGGCCTTGCGCACAGCGGCAACCTGCGTGCTATCTGTACAAAAAACGAGCAAAGCTTGCAACGCCTTGCCGGCCGTGGCCTGCAGACATGTGCGCGCACGTTATCCACAAGCCGGTCCACAGTCTCTGGGGGCAAGTGGAAAAGCTGAAAGCCGCTATCCACAAGGCTTTGCGGGCTGATTTGAAACTTTTTTGCTTGACCCACATTGGCCTGCTGTGCAGCCAGGGGTCAATTTCCCGACCGGGCGGTCAAGCCCGCGGTGGCTCCAAGCCAGTAACCACGGCCCTCAGCCGAGTCTTTCCAGAGTTTAACCACAGACTTATCCACAGGCTTGCTCACTGGATTGGACCACACTTTCCTCACCAAGAAAAAGGTTGACAAAGCCGCCTTGAAGGCCAGAAAAAATGCCTGGTCAAAAAACAACCATAGCGCTGCAGGCCACGTATTCAAAGGCGTTCAGACAGCTACTCCCACGTTATTCACAGCCAGTTCCACAGCAAACGGGGACAAGTCAAAACCGTGACAAAACAACTATTTGCAGCGGCTTTATGTCGCGCTTTCGGAGGTCCTCAATTTTGTTTTCCACAATTTCCCTTTACCTCACACCGCCGCTCTTGTAGGAGCTGCCGAAGGCTGCGATCTTTTGATCTTGATCTTTAAAAACAAGATCAAAAGATCGCAGCCTCGTTGCACGAGACAGCTCCTACAGAATTTGCGCGGGCGAAAAAAAACGCCCTGGTTTCGTCAGGGCGTTTTTATTGGACGCTAAGGCCTAGTGCCCGCCGAGATACGCGTTACGCACATCCTCATTGACCAACAGCTCCTTGCCGGTACCGGTCATGCGAATCTCGCCATTGACCATCACATAGGCCCGGTCCGACAGCCGCAGCGCATGGTTGGCGTTCTGCTCGACCAGGAAAATGGTCATGCCGGTCTTGGCCAGTTCCCGCAGGGTCGCGAAGATCTGCTTGACCACGATGGGTGCCAGCCCGAGGCTCGGCTCATCGAGCAAGAGCAATTTCGGCCGGCTCATCAGGGCCCGGGCGATGGCCAGCATCTGCTGCTCGCCACCGGACATGGTCATCGCACGCTGGGTGCGCCGCTCTTCGAGCCGCGGGAACAGCTGGAACATGCGCTGCATGTCTTCCTTGGCGTACTTGTCACCGATAGGGATGGTGCCCATCAGCAGGTTTTCCTCGACGGTCATGTCGGGGAACACCCGCCGCCCTTCCGGCGACTGTGCGATGCCGTTGGAGGCGATGTAGTGCGATGATTTGTGGGTGATGTCCACGCCCTGGTAGAGGATCTGCCCGTCCGCCGCCCGCGGCTGACCGAAGATCGACATCAGCAGGGTCGACTTGCCGGCACCGTTGGAGCCGATCAGGCTGACGGTTTCCCCTTCGTTGATGTGCAGCGAAACGTTCTTCAGGGCCTGGATCGGCCCGTAGAACACATCCAGGTCCTTGAGTTCGAGGATGGGTTGGCTCATACCACTTCCTCTTCATCGGCGCCCAGGTAGGCGGCAATCACTTTCGGGTCGTTGCGGATGTCGTCGGGGCCGCCCTCGGCGATGACGACGCCGTGGTCCAGTACCACGATGTGGTCGGAAATACTCATTACCATGCCCATGTCGTGTTCGATCAGCACCACGGTCAGATCGTGCTCGTCGCGCAGCAGCCGGATCATCGCGCTCAGCGCTTCGGTTTCCTGAGGGTTGAGGCCGGCGGCCGGTTCGTCGAGGCAGATGATCTGCGGACGGGTGCACATGGCCCGGGCGATTTCCAGGCGGCGTTGCTGGCCGTAGGACAGTTCACCGGCCAGGCGGTTGGCGCAGTCCACCAGGTCTACCACTTCCAGCCAGTAGAAGGCGTGGTCCAGCGCATCGCTTTCGGCCTTGCGGTAGCCCTTGGTATTGAGGATGCCGGCCAGCATGTTGCGGTTGACCCACATGTGCTGGGCCACCAGCAGGTTTTCCAGCACCGACATTTCCTTGAACAGGCGAATGTTCTGGAACGTCCGCGCCAGGCCCGCCCGGTTCACCAGGTGGGTGCCGCCGAACATTTTGTAGCGCAGCCGGGTGATGAAGTTTTTTGGCGAGACGAAATCGGTCGGCTTGAACGATTCGCCGAGCAACTTGATGACGTTGGTCTGCTGCCCGCGCACATTGAGTTCGATCTTGCCGCCCGAGGCCTTGTAGAACCCGGTCAGACAGTTGAACACCGTGGTCTTGCCGGCACCGTTGGGGCCGATCAGGGCGAAGATCGAGTTGCGCTTGACCTTCAGGCTCACATCATTCAACGCCTTGATGCCGCCGAAGTGCATCATCAGCTTCTCTACGGAGAGTACGACTTCGCTCATGGCGCTACTCCTTTACGCGGGGTCACACCGGTACGGCTGATCCGAATCAGGCCACGCGGTCTCCAGATCATCATCAACACCATCAGGATGCCGAACAGCAGCACGCGGTATTCGGCGAAGCCACGCAGCAGTTCCGGAGCCACGGTCAGGACGAAGGCCGCAATGACCACGCCTATGGTCGAACCCATGCCGCCGAGGACCACGATGGCGAGGATCAGGGCCGATTCGAAGAAGGTGAACGAGGTCGGGTTGACGAAGCCCTGGTAGGTGGCGAAGAACACGCCGGCCAGGCCCGCCGTCGATGCGCCGATGGTGAAGGCCGAGAGCTTGACCAGCACGTGGTTCAGGCCCATGGAGCGGCAGGCGATTTCGTCTTCACGCAGGGCTTCCCAGGCGCGACCAACCGGCATCTTGACCAGGCGATGCTTGATGTACAGCACGGCCAGAACCACCAGGAACAACACTGCGTAGATGAAGTAGTACTTCACGTCCGGGTTGTAGGCGATGCCGAAGAACTCATGGAACGGCACGCCGCCATCCTTCGCGCGCTTGCCGAATTCCAGGCCGAAGAAGGTCGGCAGGGGTGCCGGCATGCCGTTCGGGCCGCCGGTCAGGGACAGCCAGTTGTTGAGGATCAACCGGATGATTTCACCAAAACCCAGGGTCACGATCGCCAGGTAGTCACCGTGCAGGCGCAGTACCGGGAAACCGAGGATGCAACCAGCCAGCCCGGCGGCGATCGCCGCCAGCGGCAGCACCGTCCAGAAGCCCAACCCCAGGTACTGATAACCGAGCGCCAGGCCGTAGGCACCGATGGCGTAGAACGCCACGTAACCCAGGTCGAGCAGGCCGGCCAGGCCGACTACGATGTTCAGCCCCAGGCCCAGCAGCACGTAGATCAGCCCGAGGATGACCACGCCCAGCAGGTAGGAGTTGGAGAAAAACGGGAACACCACGGCGAGGACGATCATCAGCGGGATGATCCAGCGCAACCGCGACTTGTAGTCGGGTGCCAGTACATGCACCCCAGAGCCGGTGCTTTCAAAACCTTCGAGGATGCTCAAGCCCTTGGGGGTTTGCAGGAACATGCTCAAGGCAAAACGACCGGCCATGACGATGGCGACAATCCACGCCACGCGGCTGGTTTCCAGATTGAAGCCATAGCCATCGAGGACAACCCCGACAATCGGCCCGAACACGATCAGGGCGATCAGGCCGGCAAGAATCGCGTCAACCAGACTTTTTTTGAGATCAATGGTTTTTTTAGTGGTTGAGGACATCGCTTACACCTTCGACACAAGAGGACGGCCGAGCAGGCCTTGGGGCCGAAAGACCAGAACGAGAACCAGCAGCGAGAAACTGAAAACGTCTTTGTAGTCCGAGTTCACCAGGCCCGAGAACAGCGACTCGGAAATCCCGAGGATGATCCCGCCCAACATGGCGCCTGGCAGTGAGCCGATGCCGCCGAGCACCGCGGCGGTGAACGCCTTGATGCCGATGATGAAGCCGGCATAGAAGTCGAACGTGCCGTAGTTCATGGTGATCAGCACGCCGGCCAGGGCCGCCATCGCTGCACCGATGATGAACACATAGGAAATCACCCGGTCGGTGTTGATCCCCAGGATCGAAGCCATCTTGCGGTCTTGCTGGGTTGCACGGCACATGCGGCCGAGCTTGGTGTACTTGATGATGTAGGTCAGCGCGGCCATCCCGACAAACGCGGCGACCAGAATGAACACCTTGGTGTAGGTCAACTGCACAAAACCTGTGCCGACCTCGACACGCCAGGCCCCCGTGAGCAACGTGGGAACGCCCTGTTGCTTGGCGCCCTGGGCGATCTGCGCATAGTTTTGCAGGATCAGCGAGATACCGATGGCGCTGATCAGCGGTGCCAGTCGGGTGGAGTTACGCAGGGGTTTGTAGGCGACGCGCTCGATGACCCAGCCATACACCGCCGTGACGACGATGGTGAAGATCAGTGTGCCGAGCATCAGCAGAGGGAAGGATTCAATCCCGAAGTATGCCAGCAGAGCCAGACTGATTGCCGCGAGGTAAGCGGAAATCATGTAAACCTCGCCGTGGGCGAAGTTGATCATGCCGATGATGCCATAGACCATTGTGTAGCCGATGGCGATCAGGCCATAGACCGACCCGAGGGTGAGGCCGTTGACCAGTTGCTGCAGGAAAATACCATCCATAACGCAATCTCACGCAATGAGAACCTGCACATGTGGCTGTGCGGTTCTTCTAAGGAAAATACAGATTTACGTCGGAGCAATGTCAATCACGATCAGGCTGGACACCACGTCCCCCTGTAGGAGCTGGCTTGTCGGGTCGCCGCATCGCAGCGAAAGCGGTGTTCCAGCCAACATTGATGTCGACTGAACGGGCGCATTCGCGGGCAAGCCCGCTCCTACAAAGGATCAGTGGGGTTCAGCTGATCGGGTCAGCCCTTACTTCTGTTTTTCCAGCTGGTGGTATTTGCCATCCTTGTCCCACTGGTAAACCACGTAGTCGGAGACTTTCAGGTCGCCCTTGCTGTCCCAGGTCTTATCGCCCATGACGGTCTTGACCGTGTTCTTCTTCAGCCACGCAGCCGCTTCTTCGCCCTTGTTGGACTTGGCGCCGTTGAAGGCCGCCGCGAGGGTCTGGACCGAAGCGTAGGCGTACAGGGTGTAGCCTTCAGGCTCGGTACCGGCCTTGCGGAAGGCGTCTACCACGGTCTTGCTGTCTGGCAGCAGGCGTGGGTCGGCACCGAAGGTCATCAGCACGCCGTCGACGAATTGCGGACCGCCAGCGGTGGTCACCAGCTCGTCGGTCACGATGCCGTCGTCGGACATGAACTTGACGTCTTTCAGGCCTTGTTCACGCAGTTGGCGAACCAGAGGACCGGCTTCCGGGTGCAGGCCACCGAAGTAGACGACGTCGGCGCCGGCACCGCGGATCTTGGTCACGATGGTGCTGAAGTCTTTCTCGCCACGGGTCAGGCCTTCGTACAGCACTGGCGTTACACCGCGCTTGACCAGCTGGGCCTTGGTGGCATCAGCCAGGCCTTGGCCGTAGGTGTCCTTGTCGTGCAGCACGACAACCTTCTTGCCCTTGAGCACGTCGACGATGTAGTCGCCGGCCACGATGCCTTGCTGGTCGTCACGACCGCACATGCGGAACATGGAGCTCAGGCCGCGTTCGGTTACCTGTGGGTTGGTGGAACCTGGAGTGATTGCGATGATGCCTGCTTCGTCGTAGATCTCGGAAGCCGGGATGGTCGAGGAGGAGCAGAAGTGACCGACCACGCCGGCGACTTTCTGGTTGGTCAGGTCTTTGGCGACCGTCACAGCCTGTTTCGGTTCGCAGGCGTCATCGCCCTTGACCAGTACGATTTTTTCCCCGTTGACGCCGCCCGCTGCGTTCACCGCATCGGCTGCTGCCTGTGCACCCTTCATGTACTGCTCGCCAAATGCCGCGTTGGCGCCCGTCATGGGTCCCGCTACGCCGATCTTGATGTCGGCCTGAGCAAACGCAGAAACACCCAACGCAGCTGCCACTGCGAGGGCCAGAAAACCTTTCTTGTAAAACGTCTGGGACATGAGGTGGTGCTCCATGGTTTTTTTAATTGGCACTGCGACTTCACTGACTGCTCAGAGCAAGGGCCGTGCCATCGGTTTTTTATTCTGAAAAAAGTCGCTGCTTTATTATTATTTCGACTGTCTCGGGCCCATTTTCATTGGGCGTGCAACCGTCTAAACCGCGGAAGGTAAAACCATTATTTTTTTGAGGCGCAACCCGCCTGCGCCATCATTGCAACCGCGGCACTAAACGACGTGCAACCAGCCTGTAACAACGTGCGTCACCGAAGTGCACACTACCGGTGCGGGACTGCTACAACCCGCACCATTACAGGCTAGCTGCTGATCGAAAAAGCGCCGCTTTCGACTACAAAAATCAACATTCAGATCACGATCCGCAAGCACTGGCCCGCGTGATACAGCGAAAATCCCGCCTCGTACAGACAGCTGCGCAACCCCACCCCGGCCAATGGCTGCATGGGCGCGAAGGGAATCGGTAGCGCTTGAGGATTTCCGTTACACAAGTAATCGGCAAAGGCCTTGCCGACCACCGTCCCCGTGGTCACACCCCTGCCGTTGTAACCGGTGACTGCCACTAAACCGGGCGCCGGTTCGAACAGGCGCATCAGATGATCGGGGGTGAAGGCGATGCAACCGGTCCAGGTGCACTCCCATTCCACCGGTTTGAGGTAGGGGAAGTAATGCTGCTGCACCCGATCGGCCCAGGCCTTGAGAAACCAGGCCGGCTTCTGGTTGCCATTGCCGAGACTGCCGAGCAGCAGGCGCCCGTCTTTGTCCCGGCGGATACTGCTGAGCACCTGGCGGGTGTCCCAGGACCCCTGGCCACCGGGCAGGATTTGTTGCGCGGCGTCTTCGGTCAGAGGCACCGAGGCCACCTGATAGTAATAACCGGGGAAGAAATTGCGCCGCAACTCGGTCCAGTCGCCTTCGGTGTAGGCGTTGGAAGCGATCACCACCTGTTCGGCCAGGACGGAACCCTGCGCGGTTTGCACCGACCAGCGCTGTCCCTGGCGTTCGAGGCGGGTGACCGGGGAATGATCGAACAACTGACCGCCCAGGCCGATGGCCGCCTTGGCCAATCCCGTTGTGTAGGCCATTGGGTTAAGCGTGCCGGCACGGCGATCGAGCAATGCCGCGGCAATTTTTTTGGTGCCCGTCGCTTGCTCGCAAGCTTGCCCCGTCAGCAGCTCGACGGGCGCGCCACGGCGTTTCCATTGTTCTTCACGACTGCGCAAGTCAGCTTCGCCACGGGCGTTGTGCGCCATGTGCAGCGTGCCTTCGCGGCGCAATTGGCAATCGATGTTGTATTTGTCCACAAGGCTGAACACCAGGGACGGTGCTGCACCGAGCATGCGGTTGAGCTGGCTGCCCACCGCCTCGCCAAACCCGGCTTCGATCTCGTCCGGTGGAATCCACATGCCGGCATTGACCAGCCCGACGTTGCGCCCCGAGCCGCCATGCCCGGCGCGATGGGCTTCGAGCACACACACTGTCTTGCCCTGTTCCAGCAGATGCACCGCCGCCGACAGCCCGGTAAAACCGGCGCCTATGACGCAGACATCGACTTTCACTTCACCCTTGAGCGCCGTATTGTCGGGCCTTTGTGGCGTCAATTTTTCCCACAGACACTCTTCGCGTAACGGCATTGCCAGACTCCAACAGAAACCTAACCAACACACAAATCAGTGTGGGAGCGGGCTTGCTCGCGAAAGCGGTATGTCAGCCACCAATAATGTCGACTGACAGATTGCATTCGCGAGCAAGCCCGCTCCCACAGGGGATCATTGTTTGACTCGAGATTCAGTCAAACGTAATACCCTGCGCCAACGGCAACTCCAGCGAGTAGTTCACGGTATTGGTCTGACGGCGCATGTACCCGCGCCATGCATCCGAACCGGACTCACGACCACCACCGGTCTCTTTCTCGCCACCAAAGGCACCACCGATTTCCGCCCCGCTCGGGCCGATGTTGACGTTGGCGATGCCGCAGTCACTGCCCACTGCCGACATGAACTGCTCGGCTTCACGCACGTCGGTGGTGAAGATGCACGACGACAGGCCTTGCGGCACGGCGTTGTTCAAGCGAAGGGCTTCGTTGAAATCGCTGTAGCCGACCACGTACAGGATCGGTGCGAAGGTTTCATGGCAGACCACATCGCTCTGCTCCGGCATTTCGACGATGGCCGGCGAAACGTAGTAGGCATTGGGGAATTTGTCTTCCAGCTGACGCTTGCCGCCGAACACCCGGCCGCCTTCGCTCAGGGCCTGCTCCAGCGCGTCCTGCATGTTGTCGAAGCTTTGCTTGTCGATCAGCGGACCGATCAGGTTGCCTTCCAGCGGATGGCCGATGCGCACCTTGGAGTAGGCGGCCTTGAGGCGGGTGACGATTTCTTCTTTCACCGACTCGTGAGCGATCAGGCGACGCAGCGTGGTGCAGCGCTGGCCGGCAGTGCCGACGGCGCTGAACAGAATCGCACGTACGGCCATGTCCAGATCGGCGCTTGGGCCGAGGATCATCGCGTTGTTGCCGCCCAATTCGAGGATGCTGCGAGCGAAACGCGCAGCGATTTTCGGCGCCACTTCACGGCCCATGCGGGTGCTGCCGGTGGCGCTGACCAGTGCGACACGCGGGTCATCGACCAGGGCTTCGCCGGCATCGCGGCCGCCAATGATGACCTGGCTCAGACCCGCCGGCGCATCGCTGAAGTTCTTCAGCACGCGGTCGAACAGCGCCTGGCAGGCCAGTGCGGTCAGCGGAGTCTTTTCCGACGGTTTCCAGATCACCGGGTTGCCGCAAACCAGCGCCAGGGCAGCGTTCCAAGCCCAGACCGCAACCGGGAAGTTGAAGGCGCTGATCACGCCGACGACGCCCAGCGGGTGCCAGGTTTCACGCATGTGGTGGCCAGGACGCTCGGAGGCGATGGTCAAGCCGTACAGTTGACGGGACAGGCCGACGGCGAAGTCGCAGATGTCGATCATTTCCTGAACTTCACCCAGGCCTTCCTGGGTGATCTTGCCCGCTTCCCAGGACACCAGCTCGCCGAGATCGGCCTTGTATTCGCGCAGGATGTCACCCAGTTGACGCACCAGCTCGCCGCGACGCGGTGCCGGCACCTTGCGCCACAGTTCGAATGCATGATCTGCACGACTGATGTGCTGCTCGACTTCAGCGGCACCTTCCCAGTTGACGGTGGCAAGGGTGCTGCCATCGATCGGTGAATGCACCGGCACCTTGCCGTTCTGGTACAGGGCCGGATTTACACCAAGACGATCAAGCAATGCGGCAACCATGGGTCACTCCTCAAGCAAAAAACGGAACGTGTGCAGCCGCCGAATCACGACTGATCAGACCTGTAGTTTTAGCGCTCCCGAGGTTACTCAACAAACGACCATTAAGAGAGATATCATTCCGTTTATTCATGCTGTGCATTGCTGGCAATAAAGAGACAAGCAAAAAGGATCGCCCATGCTGAACAAACGCTATTTGCCCTCGATCGCTGCGCTGCAGTGTTTCGAGGCCGTGACCCGCCACCTGAGCTTCACCCGGGCCGCGGAAGAGCTGAACCTGACCCAGAGCGCCGTCAGTAAACAGGTGGCGCAACTGGAAGAGCTGTTGCAGCACCTGCTGTTTCGCCGGGTTCGCCGACGCCTGCAAATGACGCCAGCCGGTGATCTGTACCTGGTGGAAGTACGAAAAATCCTCACCCAGGTTGAGATGTCGACCCATTACCTGCGTTCCTACGGCGGTGAAACCGAAGTCCTGCGCGTCTCCACACCCTCGACCTTCGGCGCTCGCTGGCTGGTGCCTCGCCTCAAGGGTTGGCGCCTGCGTCATCCGTCGATCCACCTGGACCTGTGCAACGAACAGGAAGCCGACGATCTGCTGCAAGGGCGCAGCGACCTGGCGTTCTACTTCGGCCAGGGTTCACGCCCCGGTACAGAATGCCTGAAACTGTTCAGCGAAGAGCTGGTGCCCGTGTGTGCGCCAGGCAGCCTGCCCGACACGCCGTTCACCGACCCGACGCAACTCACCGACCTGGTCCTGCTGCAAAACGCCTCCCGCCCCCAGGCCTGGCACGACTGGTTCGACAGCCAGGGCTACCACACTGAACACAGCTACCACGGCCCGCGTTTTGAAACTTTCTACATGTGCATCCGCGCGGCGCAGGTCGGCTGCGGGGTGGCGCTGCTGCCAAGGTTCCTGGTGGAAGAGGAACTGGCCGACGGCAAACTGGTCATTCCCTGGCAGCATGCAATGCCCAGCACCGACGCCTATTACCTGGCGTACCCGGAACACTCGGCGGAAGTGCCCAAGGTGCGCGATTTCGTGAAGTGGATGCTGGAGCAGGTTGATAGCCCGGAAATTTAGCGTTGCACGCCATCCCTGTGGGAGCGAGCTCGCTCGCGATGACGTCATTACATTCAACACTTTAATTGACTGTCAGTCCGCTATCGCGAGCAAGCTCGCTCCCACTGGGATCCGATGCAGACTAAAAAATTACTGGCAATCCCTATCATCGTTATGCGCCACTAGCCTTATTCCATGTGGAGAACCCCCCGTTATGAGCGAGAGTGTGTTTGCCGATCGCATCGTGCAGAACCTGCTCGACACCGACTTCTACAAACTGACGATGATGCAGGCGGTGCTGCACAACTACCCGAACGTAGAAGTCGAATGGGAGTTTCGTTGCCGTAACAGCGAGGATTTGCGCCCCTATCTGGCGGAGATCCGTTTCCAGATCGAACGGCTGGCCGAACTGAGCCTGAGCGCCGACCAATTGGGTTTTCTGGAGCGCATCAGCTTCCTCAAGCCGGATTTCCTGCGTTTTCTCGGGCTGTTTCGCTTCAACCTGCGCTACCTCCACACCGGTATCGAAAACGGTGAACTGTTCATCCGCCTGCGTGGTCCGTGGTTGCATGTGATCCTCTTCGAAGTGCCGATATTGGCGATCGTCAGCGAAGTGCGTAACCGCTATCGCTATCGGGAAATCGTCCTGGAGCAGGCCCGCGAGCAGCTCTATCGCAAGTTCGACTGGCTGACCGCCAACGCCAGCGGCGACGAATTGTCCGAGTTTCAGGTAGCCGACTTCGGCACGCGCCGGCGCTTTTCGTACCGGGTGCAGGAAGAGGTTGTGAACGTGCTCAAGCACGACTTCCCCGGGCGTTTCGTCGGCACCAGCAACGTGCACCTGTCCCGGGAGCTGGACATGAAGCCGCTGGGCACAATGGCCCACGAATGGATCATGGCCCACCAGCAACTCGGCCCGCGGCTGATCGACAGCCAGATTGCCGCCCTCGATTGCTGGGTCCGCGAATACCGCGGCCTGCTGGGGATCGCCCTGACCGACTGCATTACCCTCGATGCCTTCCTCGGCGACTTCGACCTGTTTTTCGCCAAGCTCTTCGACGGTTTGCGCCACGATTCCGGTGATCCGGTGCTCTGGGCGGAAAAGGCCATTGCGCACTACCACAGGCTCGGCATCGACCCGATGAGCAAGACCCTGACCTTCTCCGACAGCCTGACGCTGCCCAGGGCACTGGAAATATTCCGCGCGCTGCGGGGTCGTATCAATGTCAGCTTCGGCATCGGCACCAACCTGACCTGTGACATTCCAGGTGTCGAACCCATGAGCATCGTGCTTAAAATGACCGCCTGCAACGGCGCGCCGGTGGCAAAAATCTCCGACGAGCCCGGCAAGACTCACTGCAAAGACCCGAATTTCGTCGCCTATTTGCGACACGTTTTCCAAGTTCCTGCCCCCTCTAGCAAGGAGTGAATTCATGCAAGCCGTACAGCGTGAGATTGCTGAACAGCTCAAGGTACAACCGCCGTTCGCCGACGAAGCCGCCCTCGAAGCGGAAGTCGCAAGGCGGATTACCTTCATCCAGGATTGCCTGGTCAATTCCGGGCTCAAGACCCTGGTGCTGGGCATCAGTGGCGGTGTCGACTCCCTGACCGCCGGCCTGTTGGCCCAGCGCGCCATGCGTGAACTGCGCGAGCGTAGCGGTGACGACAGTTACAAGTTCATCGCCGTGCGCCTGCCGTACGAAACCCAGTTCGATGAACATGACGCCCAGGCCTCGGTGGACTTCATCAAACCGGACGAGCGCCACACGGTGAACATCGGCCCGGCAGTCAAATCCCTGGCCAACGAAGTCGCGGCGTTCGAAGGCAAGCACGCGGTGTCGGTGGATTTCGTGCTCGGCAACACCAAGGCGCGCATGCGCATGGTCGCCCAGTACACCATCGCTGGCGCAGCCCATGGCCTGGTGATCGGCACCGACCACGCGGCGGAAGCGGTGATGGGTTTCTTCACCAAATTCGGTGACGGTGCCTGCGACCTGGCACCTTTGAGCGGCCTGGTGAAAAACCAGGTCCGCGCCATCGCCCGCAGCTTCGGTGCGCCGGAATCGCTGGTGGAGAAAATCCCGACGGCCGACCTCGAAGACCTGTCACCGGGCAAACCAGATGAAGCGTCCCATGGCGTGACCTATGCCGAGATTGACGCCTTCCTGCACGGTGAGCCGGTGCGTGAGGAAGCGTTCAAGATCATCGTCAATACGTACAACAAGACCCATCACAAGCGGGTGATGCCGTTTGCGCCGTAAGCTGCCGACACCTGTAGGAGCTGTCGAGTGAAACGAGGCTGCGATCTTTTGACTTTGTTCAAGAGCAAGATCAAAAGATCGCAGCCTTCGGCAGCTCCTACAAGTACAAAAAAAGCGTCCCAGGTGGACGCTTTTTTTGTACGCATTTCGATTACTTCAGGGTAACCGTACCTTTCATCATCGAGATGTGGCCTGGGAACGAGCAGAAGAAACCGTATTTTTCATTGGCATCGAGCTTCGACACATCGAAGGTCACAGAATCGGTTTCCTTGGCGCCGATGACCTTGGTGTGGGCGATAACGCGCGCGTCACCTTCCTTCAGGTAGTTCTTGTCGATGCCCGCGCTCAGGCCGTCGGTGGCGATCGGCTGCATGTCGGCTTCTTTGCTCAACACCCAGTTATGGCCCATGACGTTCTTCGGCAGGTTGCCGGAGTGAGTCAGCTTGACGGTAAAGGTCTTGCAGCTCTTGTCGATTTCCATGGCCTTGGTGCTGAAGGACATTTGATCGGTGGAATCAATGGTGGTCTCGCACTCGGCAGCCATCAATTGGCTGCTGGCCAGTGTCAGCAGGGATACCGCAACAAGTTTGGCAAACATGGTGAATCTCCAAGGCAGGGTGAATGAAAAATGCGAATGAACAGAAGACTGCCTGAAAACTTCGCAAGTTCCTATGACCTGAAGCAAAAATTGTATACAACTTTCGGGCTATGAGACCGATCGAGACAATCTACCAGCCAGGCGTCTGCCCCGGCCCTATCATCAGACCGTCCTCATTTTTCGGAGCGTCTGTCATGTCCATCAACAGCCTGTTGTGCAGCTTGCTCGCCGCCTATGCCTGCGGTGCCAGCGGAACCTGCGAAACGCCCAGGCGCGAAGTTTAGCCCTTGGAGCGCAGCGCGCCTGCCTTTACTCTGTGGCCCTGATCGACCCTGGAGTAAAGCATGTCTCTAGCATCCGTTTGTGTTTTCTGCGGCGCCAGCACTGGCACCAACCCGGCTTATCGTGAAGCAGCCGTGGCCCTCGGCCAGGCACTGGCCGAACGCAAGCTGACCCTGGTCTACGGCGGTGGCGCCGTGGGGCTGATGGGCATTGTTGCCGACGCGGCATTGGCGGCCGGCGGCGAAGTGATCGGCATCATCCCGCAGAGTCTCAAGGACAAGGAAATCGGCCACAGCGGCCTGACCCGCCTGGAAGTGGTCGACGGTATGCATGCGCGCAAGGCGCGGATGGCCGAACTCAGCGATGCCTTCATCGCTCTGCCCGGCGGCCTGGGCACCCTGGAAGAATTGTTCGAAGTCTGGACCTGGGGCCAATTGGGCTACCACGGCAAACCGCTGGGTTTGCTGGAAGTGAATGGTTTCTACAGCAAACTCACCGGTTTTCTCGATCACATCGTCGGCGAAGGCTTCGTTCGCGCAGCACACCGTGACATGCTGCAGGTGAGCGAATCGCCGCAGACGCTGCTCGACGCCCTCGATCGCTGGCAGCCGACTGTACCGCCCAAGTGGGTCGAGCAAAAACCCGACTAACGACTTGGCACCGATACAGGGCAGAATACGCGCCGCTCAAACCTCACCTTCGACCCCAGAGGATCGCCCATGGCCAAACCCAATTACTCCTTCGCCAAACGTCAGAGAGACCTGGCCAAGGAACAGAAGAAAGAGGAAAAACTTCAGCGCAAGAAAGCAATGGCTGACGAAGCGGCACTGAACCCTGACGGTGAAGTTGCGGCAGATGACGATGTTGACGCACCGAAAGATCAGGCGCCAGACGCCTGAGTCCCTCCGGGCCGGATGATCTGATCAGGCCCACGGATCTGTGACCGGGGTTGGCAGCTTTGCTGCTGACCCCCGCTCCTACAATGGCATCACTGTGACGCGGACTTCCGGATCATGGTTGCCGCCCCCCAGAATGACCCCACGCAACGGCGACACATCGGAGAAATCCCGGCCCCAGGCCAGGGTGATGTGCTCCAGCGCCGGTTGTACATTGTTGGTCGGATCGAAATCCACCCATCCCGACACCGGGCAATACACCGACACCCAGGCATGGGAAGCATCGGCACCGATCAATCGCGGTTGGCCGGGTGGTGGCTGGGTCAGCAGGTAGCCGCTGATATAACGCGCGGCCAATCCACGGGAGCGCACGCAAGCGAGCATCAGGTGCGCGAAGTCCTGGCACACCCCACGCCGGCGTTCCAGCACTTCCACCAAAGGTGTCGCGACCTGCGTCGCTTCGGCATCGAAAGTAAACTCGCTGAAGATTTTCTCCATCAAGGCCTGGACGCCGAGCAACAGCGGCCTTCCTGCCGGAAAGCAGCTCTCGGAAAACTCGACGAAGTTGCGCTTCAGATGCACATAAGGGGATTCGAACCGGTAACGGCAGGCTTCGAGCATTTCGGGCGCAAGCGGCTGGCTGCTGTAGGTCAGCGCGCTGCGGGTGGCTTCCCACGCTGGAGACCGATTGAAGTCGACCACGGGGCGGGGCAGCACTTCGATCGTCAGGCTGGCGTTGACCAGCAGTTCATCATGGGGACGTTCGAACGCCAGGCGGGTCAGCGGATTGCCGAACACATCCAGTTCATCGCGGCGCGACGTCGGGTCCGGGCTGATCTGCAGTTGCTGATCGGAGCAATGCTGCCACGCACAAGGCCTGGGCCACAGATGCGCCAGCTGCTGGGCCAGGGACACCGGGCTGTCGTAGTGATAATGGGTATCGTGGAAAATCTGGTAGCGAGCGCTCATCAGACGGACACCGTGCGCTGGCTGACATCATCAACGTGGGCAAAGTGACGCAAGGCCAGGCGATCCGAAACCTGCCCGCTGGCATCGGCGATTTCTTGCAGCAGATCGGCCAGCCCTTCGATGGCGGCGCGCACGCTGGTGGCGCCAAACAACGGGTTCTCCAGGCAGGCCAGGTCGAAACGCGCCAGACGCTCCACCAACTGCGCCAGGCCCGCCTCGCGAGGGGTACCAAAATCGTCGCACAGGTGCTTGAGCGTGCGGGTCACCAATTTCAACTGGAACAGTACCGCATGCGGGTTTTGCTCATCGAGCAACAACAGGTCGAGCACCGGGATCAATTGCGCCACCGCGAGGTACCTCGAACGATAGGTGATGCTGCTGTTGCCCAGCTCCAGCAACCATTCCAGCCCCGCCTGATCGAAAGCCCCGGCGCCTCGCAGGAACGCCGCCAGGCTGCCACTGAGAAACTGCAGGCGCTCGATGCGCCGGCCGATCATCAGGAATCGCCAGCCCTCGTCCCGGGTCATGTCGTCCAGGGCAAAACCGGACAGTGCCGCCAGGGACATCACCAGCCGGTTGAGGAAGTCCAGCAGCTCACCGAAGTCCGGCTCCTCGGTCTCGAGTTCCATCGCTTCGCGTTGCAACTCCACCAGCGCCTGCCAGTTTTCCCGCGAGAGCTTGCCCCGCACCTGCGAGGCCGCCCATTGCAAACGCTGCAGGTTGGAACGCAGGCTGAACGGCCAGTCAGCGCCGAGTATCGCGGCCAGCAACCGTTCGGGCAGTTCACCTTCATCGGGTAGCAGGTTCAGTCGCTCGCCAAGATCAACCGCGGCGTCCAGGGCCTGTGGGTCATCGCCGTCGACATACCGCGCCAGCATGATGCGCAGCAACCGTGCACTGTCATCGCAGCGTTCGCAGTAGCGGCCGAACCAGAACAGGTTTTCCACGACCCGTGAGGGCAGATACGGATCGCGACGCACCAGATCATGCACGCCGATGTTGCGTTGGGTTTTCCACTGTTCGCCGCTGGGTGGGCGATTCCCCAGCACCCAGGTGTCTTTGCTTGCACCGCCCCGCTGCATCGACACCACTTCGGCATCCGCCTCGGCGGCCACACGGGTTAAACCACCTGGCAACACCCGATAACCTTCGTGACTGGCCACCGCATACACACGCATGCCGATGGCCCGGGGTTGCAATTGCCCATCCTCGGCCTGCCAGACAGGCGCCTGGGACAGCTGGGCAAGTTCTTGCGCAACATAGGCATAAGGGCGCGCCTGCATGCGCTCGGCGAGCTCATCGCGCTGTAATTCACTCAAATCCCTACCAAACACCGGTGCAAAGCTCTGGGACGGAAATGCTGGCTTTATCAGCAGTTCCGGCAGTTTTTCCAGGGCCTGGGCCAGCACAGGCGCTTCACCGCACCACCAGGTGGCGATGGACGGCAGGATCAGCTCTTCGCCAAACAGGAATTGATTGATCTTCGGCAGGAAACCCAGCAAGCCCGGCGATTCCAGCACCCCGCTGCCGAGGGCGTTGGCCACCAGCACCCGCCCCTGCCGCACGGCCTCAAGCAGCCCTGGTACGCCCAGGGCGGAGTCGGTGCGCAATTCCAGCGGGTCGCAGAAGTCGTCGTCGAGCCGACGCATGATCGCGTGAACCCGACGCAGGCCGCTCAGGGTCTTCAGGTAGACCGTGGCATCACGCACCGTCAGGTCGCCGCCCTCCACCAGCGGATAGCCGAGCTGCCGCGCCAGGTACAGGTGTTCGAAATAGCTTTCGTTGAAACGCCCCGGCGTCAGCAGGACCACCAGGGGCGCCTCTTCATCGCTGGGCGCCTGGCGGGCCAGGGTCTCCTGAAGGGTGCGGAAAAATCCGGCCAGGTGCTGCACCTTCAGGTCACGGTACAACTCGGGGAAGGCCCGGGACACGATAGTGCGGTTTTCCAGGGCGTAGCCAGCTCCGGACGGCGCCTGAGTGCGGTCCGCCGTTACCCACCAGCGGCCATCGGGCGTACGCGCCAGATCCACGGCGTACAGATGTAAAAAGGCGCCGTCAGGCGGCTGGATGCCCTGACAGGGCCAGAGGAAATTGTTGTGGCCAAAGACCAGCTCGGCCGGCAGCAGACCCTCGGCGATCAAGCGTTGCGGGCCATAGAGATCGGCCAGCACGGCATTGAGCAGGCGCGCACGCTGGGCGATGCCGGCGGACAATTGCTCCCACTCATCGGCGGCAATCACATGGGGCAGCAAGTCCAGCTCCCAGGGTCGATCGGCGCCCTTGGGATCGGCATAGACATTATAGGTGACGCCGTTTTCCTGGATCTGCCGGGCCAGCAGCGCCTGACGCTGCACCAACTGCGCGGGCGTGCTGCGCTGCAACTGGTCGAACAGCCGACGCCAGTGCGGCCGTACGGCCCCGCTGTCGTCGAGCAATTCGTGATAGGTGCCCGCCGTCAGCGGGTAGCGGTCTAGCAGGTCAGGCATGGAAAGCTCGGCAGACAGCAATGAACGGTCAGACTAACGCACGCTCATGACACCCGGATAGACGAAAAATCCGGGCGTCGCGTACGAATTAGAAACGTCGCAAATCGAGTGTCATCGGCAGCTCGTCGTTAATTTCCATATTCGGTATCGGAAGTTTCCCCGGCGTGTGTCCGATACGGAAAAAACGCGCCATTCGCCGACTCTCGGCTTCATTGGCGTTGACGGGCAAGGTCTCGTAATTGCGCCCGCCCGGATGGGCGACGTGGTACTGGCAACCGCCCAGCGAACGGCCCATCCAGGTGTCGAGCAGGTCGAACACCAGCGGCGCATGGACCGGGATGGTCGGCTGCAGACAGTTGGCCGGTTGCCAGGCACGAAAGCGCACCCCGGCGACGAACTCGCCAACCCGCCCGGTGGGCTGCAACGGCACAGGTATGCCGTTGCAGGTCAGCAGGTAGCGTTGCGGCGGCAGTCCGCTGAGCTTGACCTGCAGGCGCTCCAGGGACGAGTCCACGTAACGCACCGTGCCACCGACCGCGCCCTCCTCGCCCAGCACATGCCACGGCTCAAGGGCCTGGCGCAGTTCCAGCTCGATGCCATTGACGGCGTAGTCGCCGACCTTGGGAAAGCGGAATTGCAGGTGCGCCGCAAACCACTCTGCCCGCACCGGATAACCGGCGGCATTGAGGTCGACGATAACATCGGCGAAATCCTGTTCGATAAAGTGCGGCAACAGGAATCGGTCGTGCAGCTCCGTGCCCCAGCGCGCCAGTTTCGGCGGCGCATAAGGCTCGCGCCAGAACCGTGCGACCAACGCCCGCAGCAATAGCTGCTGGGCCAGGCTCATGCGTGCATGGGGCGGCATTTCAAAGGCCCGCAACTCCAGCAAGCCCAGGCGACCGGTCGCGCCATCCGGCGAATAAAGTTTGTCGATGCAGAACTCGGCGCGATGGGTATTGCCGGTCACGTCGATCAACAGGTTGCGCAGCAATCGATCCACCAGCCAGGGCGCGCACTCCTCGCCCACCTCGGGCATCTGGGCGAAGGCAATTTCCAGTTCATACAAGGCGTCGTTGCGTGCTTCGTCGATACGCGGGGCCTGGGAGGTGGGCCCGATGAACAGCCCGGAAAACAGGTAGGACAGCGACGGATGGTTATGCCAGTAGCTGATCAGGCTGCGCAGCAAATCCGGACGCCGCAAAAACGGTGAGTCAGCCGGAGTCGCGCCACCCAGTACGAAGTGGTTGCCCCCACCGGTGCCGGTATGCCGGCCGTCGATCATGAATTTCTCGGTGGTGAGTCGGGTCTGGCGCGCTTCCTCATATAGAAACTCGGTGCGTTCAACCAGTTCGTCCCAGGTCGCCGAAGGCTGCACGTTGACTTCGATCACGCCCGGATCAGGGGTGATGCGAAAGTTGCTCAGGCGCGGATCGCTCGGCGGCTCGTAACCTTCCAGCAACACCGGGCAATGCAGCTCCTCGGCGGTGGCTTCGATGGCTGCGACGAGTTCCAGATAGTCTTCGACCCGCTCCAGCGGCGGCAGGAACAGGTACAACCGGCCTTCCCGCGCTTCGGCGCAGAACGCGGTGCGGGTCAGCCAGTCGGCGGACTCATCGATCTTCGGTGGCCGATCTTCAATCAGCGCCGCCGTGCCCTGGCGCTGCAGTTGCCCGGTGTCAGGCAGCGGCGGGAAATCCTGGTTCGGATCGTTGGGGTGAATGAACGGATACTCCGCCGCCTTCACCCACGGTTGTGAGCCCAGTGGCAGGCGATACCCCAGCGGCGAGTCGCCCGGCACCAGGCGGCAGTGCTCGTCACGCAGATACCAGCGCCCGCTTTGCCATTGATCGCCCTTGGCGGTGCGCGCGAGCGGCAGGACCTGGCCAATCACCTTGTCCAGGCCCTGGCTGAAGACTTTGCGCAACCGCGCGCGCTCCAGGGGCTCCTCGAGTCGCGAGTCTTCGGCGCTGACGTTCTGCGGCAAAGTGCCTTCGCGCCAGAGGTAATAGAAATTGTCTTCGTACGCAGGGAACACAAAACGTGTCGGAATTTTCAACCGCTCGGCGACACTCGCCAGGAAACGCCCGGCCACTTCGCCATTGGCGCCGTAATCCTGCTGCTCGTCGGCGATCAGCGCGCTGTTGTGCCAGATCGGCACACCGTCGCGGCGCCAATAGCAATTGAGCGACCAGCGTGGCAGTTGCTCGCCGGGGTACCATTTGCCCTGGCCGAAATGCACCAGGCCTTGCGGGGCATAACGTTTACGCATGCGCTGGAACAGTTCGGCGGACAGCTGGCGCTTGGTCGGCCCCAGTGCCGCGGTGTTCCACTCGGCGCCGTCCGGGTCATCGATGGACACGAACGTCGGCTCACCGCCCATGGTCAGGCGCACATCGCCCGCCAACAGGTCGGCGTCGATCTGCCGGCCAAGGGCCTGGATCGCCTGCCACTGCTCTTCGGTGTAAGGCTTGGTGACCCGCGGAGCTTCCCAGATCCGTTCCACCGACATTTCGTGGCTGAATTCGCACTCGCACGGTTCCACCAAGCCGCTGATCGGTGCCGCAGAGGACGGATCGGGACTACAGGCCAATGGTATGTGTCCTTCACCGGCAAACAGCCCCGAGGTCGCATCCAGGCCGATCCAGCCGGCACCGGGCAGATACACCTCGCACCAGGCGTGCAGGTCGGTGAAATCCACTTCGGTCCCGGAAGGGCCATCGAGGCTTTTCAGGTCAGCGGTCAGTTGAATGAGGTAACCCGACACAAAACGCGCGGCCAGCCCCAGGTTGCGCAGCAGCTGTACCAGCAGCCATGCCGAATCGCGGCAGGAGCCGGAAGCCTGCTCCAGGGTGTGCTCGGGCGTTTGCACCCCCGGCTCCATGCGGATCAGGTAGTTGATGTCTTCGCTCAGGCGCTGGTTGAGCGCGACGAGGAAATCCACGGCCGGCAATGGTGTGCGGTCGATGCCGTCCAGATAAGCCTGGAACTTTGGCGTCAGGGGCAGGGTTTCCAGGTACGGGGCCAATTCCTTGCGCTCGTCGCTTGCGTAGGCGAATGGGATCTTTTCGGCGTAGGGCTCGAGGAAAAAGTCGAACGGATTGAACACCGCCATTTCCGCCAGCAGATCGACTTCGATGCGCAGCTCGTCGGTTTTCTCAGGGAACACCAACCGCGCCAGGTAATTACCCTGGGGGTCCTGCTGCCAGTTGATGAAATGCTGTTCGGGCGAGACTTTCAGCGCATAGGAGAGTATCCGCGTGCGACTGTGGGCGGCCGGACGCAGGCGAACAATCTGCGGACCCAGCTCGACAGCGCGGTCATAGCGATAATGTGTGACGTGATGCAATGCGACATGAATCGACACGGCGTGCCTCCTGCGAGCCCTAAGCGTATTGGAAAGCGCGCAAGACTTATGCCATCGCGCAGTGCTGGCGCTTTCTCCCGTTACAGGAGGCAGTACAGCACCAAAATCGGGCGATGCGGGAAATTGGTTTGAGAGAGTTGCACGTAAATGTGGCGATCGGGGTAGTCACCCTGCTTCAGCGTTGGCTGTACCGGCCTCTTCGCGAGCAAGCCCGCTCCCACAGTGGTTGAGCTTGCCTGCGATTATGTGTTCGCGACAGAACCTGTGGGAGCGGGCTTGCTCGCGAAGAGGCCAGTCGCCCGACACATTTCAGGGATCAGTGCAGTACGCAATGCAAAACGCCAACCCGAAGGTTGGCGTTCTGTTCAGCTCAAGCGCAGCTTAGCGCGGCACAACCGGCTTGCGCGCAGGCTTGGGCCCTTTGCCTTTGGCCGCTTCCTTGCGCTCCTTGGCCGCCTGCTGGTTGCGGGCGAATGCCGCCGCCTTGGCTTGCTCACGCTTGTCCCACGGGTTGCCGCCATCGCTGGCGCGTGGTGGCAGGCCGGTGTGCTGGGTCAGGATCTTGGTGGTCTTTTCCCCTGCAACCTTGTGGCTGCCGGCCGGCGTCGAGTTCTTGCGACGGGCGCTCTGGTAGCTGTCGGTGGACGGCTGGTGCAGCGGGATAAGCTGGTTCTTGCCCGGCCCGATCAGGTCGGCGCGGCCCATGCGGGTCAATGCTTCACGCAGCATCGGCCAGCCCTTCGGGTCGTGATAACGCAGGAACGCCTTGTGCAGACGGCGCTGCTCTTCGCTCTTGACGATGGTCACCGCGTCACTCTTGTAGGTGACCTTGCGCAGCGGGTTCTTGCCCGAGTGGTACATCGCGGTGGCGGTAGCCATCGGCGACGGGTAGAACGCCTGTACCTGGTCGGCACGGAAACCGTTGCCCTTGAGCCACAGCGCCAGGTTCATCATGTCTTCGTCGGTGGTGCCCGGGTGGGCAGCGATGAAGTACGGAATCAGGTACTGCTCCTTGCCTGCTTCCTTGGAGTACTTCTCGAACATGCGCTTGAACTTGTCATAGCTGCCGATGCCCGGTTTCATCATCTGGTTGAGCGGACCTTCCTCGGTGTGTTCCGGGGCGATCTTCAGGTAACCACCGACGTGGTGGGTCACCAGCTCTTTAACGTATTCCGGCGACTCGACCGCGAGGTCATAGCGCAGGCCGGAGGCAATCAGGATCTTCTTCACACCCGGCAATTCACGGGCGCTGCGGTACAGCTTGATCAGGGCAGAGTGGTCGGTGTTCAGGTTCGGGCAGATGCCAGGGAACACGCACGATGGCTTGCGGCACGCGGATTCGATTTCCGGGGTCTTGCAGGCGATGCGATACATGTTCGCGGTAGGGCCACCCAGGTCGGAAATCACGCCGGTAAAACCGGGGACCTTGTCGCGAATTTCTTCGATCTCGCGAATGATCGATTCGTGGGAACGGTTCTGGATGATCCGGCCTTCGTGCTCGGTGATCGAGCAGAATGTGCAGCCACCGAAGCAGCCACGCATGATGTTCACCGAGAAACGGATCATGTCGTAGGCCGGGATTTTCTCCTTGCCGTACGCCGGGTGCGGAATACGGGCGTAAGGCATGCCGAACACGTAGTCCATTTCTTCAGTGGTCATCGGAATCGGTGGCGGGTTGAACCAGACATCGACTTCGCCGTGCTTCTGGACCAGGGCACGGGCGTTACCCGGGTTGGTTTCCAGGTGCAGCACGCGGTTGGCGTGGGCGTAGAGCACCGCGTCGTTGCGGACCTTTTCTACCGAAGGCAGGCGGATCACCGTCTTGTCGCGGGTCATCTTCGGGCTTGCCAGGATCTGCACGACCTTGGCTTCCTGCGGGTCTTCAACCGGACCCTTTTCCTGCTCGATGGCGCAGGCCTGGGTGTCCTGGGTGTTGACGTACGGGTTGATGATCTTGTCGATCTTGCCCGGACGGTCGATGCGCGTGGAGTCGACTTCGTACCAGTCTTTTGGTGTGTCACGACGGATGAACGCGGTGCCGCGCACGTCGGTGATGTCTTCGATCTTGTGACCGTAGGACAAGCGCTGGGCGACTTCGACGATCGCACGCTCGGCGTTGCCGTAGAGCAGGATGTCGGCGCAGGCGTCGATCAGGATCGAGTTGCGTACCCGGTCCTGCCAGTAATCGTAGTGGGCGATGCGGCGCAGGGACGCTTCGATGCCGCCAAGAACGATCGGCACGTTTTTGTAAGCTTCCTTGCAGCGCTGGCTGTACACCAGGCTCGCGCGGTCCGGACGTTTGCCCGCCATGCCGCCCGGGGTGTAGGCGTCATCGGAACGGATTTTCTTGTCGGCGGTGTAGCGGTTGATCATCGAGTCCATGTTGCCGGCCGCGACACCGAAGAACAGGTTCGGCTCGCCGAGCTTCATGAAGTCGTCTTTGGACTGCCAGTTCGGCTGGGCAATGATGCCGACGCGGAAGCCCTGGGACTCCAGCAGTCGGCCGATGATCGCCATGCCGAACGACGGGTGATCGACGTACGCATCACCGGTGACGATGATGATGTCGCAGGAATCCCAGCCAAGCTGATCCATCTCCTCCCTGCTCATGGGCAGGAATGGCGCTGGCCCGAAACATTCGGCCCAGTACTTGGGATAGTCAAATAACGGCTTGGCTGCTTGCATGTCGATAACCGGTGTTGGCTTTCATTGAATTTCGCGGGCGCGGAATATAGCACAAATTTTGACCAATTCCGACGGCTGTGGTCGGAAATTGCGTCGCCCCTATCGCGAGCAAGCTTGCTCCTACAGGTACGACGCGCGCCCTGCAGGCGCTGGCTTGCCAGCGATGGGGCCCTTCAGGACGCCATAAAACTTATTCGTCGTCGTCGAAGTTATAGCTACCCGGCGCCAGGTTCTCGAACCGCGTGTACTTGCCGATAAAGGCCAGGCGAATAAAGCCGATCGGCCCGTTCCGCTGCTTGCCGATGATGATCTCGGCAATGCCCTTGTGCTCGGTCTCGGGGTGATACACCTCGTCGCGATACACGAACATGATCACGTCGGCGTCCTGCTCGATCGCTCCGGATTCGCGCAAGTCGGAGTTCACCGGGCGCTTGTTCGGGCGTTGTTCCAGGGAACGGTTGAGCTGGGACAGTGCCACCACCGGGCAGTTGAATTCCTTGGCCAGGGCTTTCAGGGACCGGGAGATCTCGGAAATCTCGTTGGTCCGGTTGTCACCGCTGGAACCCGGGATCTGCATCAGCTGCAGGTAGTCGATCATGATCAGGCCGACTTCGCCATGCTCACGCACCAGACGCCGGGTCCGCGCACGCATTTCCGACGGACTGATGCCCGCGGTATCGTCGATGAACAGCTTGCGATCGTTGAGCAGGTTGACCGCTGAGGTCAGGCGTGGCCAATCGTCGTCTTCCAGCTGACCGGAACGGACCTTGGTCTGGTCGATACGCCCCAGGGACGACAGCATACGCATGATCAGCGATTCGCCTGGCATCTCCAGCGAGTAAACCAGAACCGCCTTCTCGCTGCGCAACACGGCGTTTTCCACCAGGTTCATGGCAAAGGTGGTCTTACCCATGGACGGACGGCCGGCGACGATGATCAAGTCGGCCGGCTGCAGGCCGCTGGTCTTCTCGTCGAGGTCGGTATAGCCAGTGGACAGGCCGGTGATGGCGTTGTCGGTGTTGAACAGGGTGTCGATGCGGTCGATGGCCTTGGTCAACAGGTCATTCACACCCACCGGGCCACCGGTTTTCGGCCGGGCCTCGGCGATCTGGAAGATCTGCCGCTCGGCCTCGTCGAGAATCTCGGCGGCGGTACGGCCTTCCGGGTTGAACGCGCTATCGGCGATTTCGGTGCTGATGCCGATCAGCTGGCGCAAGGTGGCCCGCTCACGAACGATCTGCGCATAGGCCTTGATGTTGGCGACCGATGGCGTGTTTTTCGCCAGTTCGCCCAGGTAACCAAGGCCGCCGACCTGGGACGTCTGGCCTTCCTTGTCCAGTTGCTCGGACAGGGTCACGACGTCGATCGGCATGTTTTGATCGGCCAGCTTGGCGATCGCACGGAAGATCAGACGGTGGTCATGTCGATAGAAATCGCCGTCGGAGACTTGATCGAGCACGCGCTCCCAAGCGTTGTTGTCCAGCATCAGACCACCGAGTACAGCCTGTTCGGCTTCGATGGAATGCGGCGGCACCTTCAGCGCGGCGGTTTGCAGATCGTATTGCTCAGGAGCGGAAATTTCGTTCATGGCCACTTGGTTTGTTAAGGAAAAGCAGGGGTTTGAAAACAGGTGTTACCAGAAAGACAAAGGGCACGACCTGTGAACAGGATCGTGCCCGATGTTACCGGCAAGCACCCGAGGGTGCCAGCCGACAAGTGCTGCTTAAGCTGCTACCACGACAACGCGTACGGTGGCTTCAACTTCGGCGTGCAGGTGCACGGCTACGTCGAATTCACCTACGTTACGGATAGTGCCGTTCGGCAGACGAACTTCGCTTTTCGCTACTTCAACGCCGGAGGCGGTCAGTGCGTCAGCGATGTCGTGAGTACCGATCGAACCGAACAGCTTGCCTTCGTCGCCAGCGGTGGCAGTGATGGTCACTTCCAGCTCGGCCAGTTGGGCAGCGCGGCTTTCAGCCGACGATTTACGATCTGCTGCGGCTTTTTCCAGCTCGGCACGACGCTCTTCGAACGCAGCCAGGTTGGCTGGGGTCGCAGCGGTAGCTTTGCCGTAAGGCAGCAGGTAGTTACGACCGTAACCAGCCTTAACGTTCACTTTGTCACCCAGGTTGCCCAGGTTGGTGACTTTTTCCAGAAGGATCAGTTGCATGTGAAAATCCTCTTAACTTTTAACCTTCACCGTTCGCATCATCGGCGTCTTTCGGCGCCAGACGACCGCGAAAATCAATCAGGCTGTCGACGATGGCCAGGACCACCAGCAACGGATAGATCAGCTGCATGAACAGCAACAGCGTGACGTACAACCCCACCAGCCAGAATTTGGCCAGTCGCTTTTGCGCCACCAGCCCGTGAATCAGGGCCAGCCCGGCGAAAACCAGCGGTACGCTGCACAACGGTACAAGCATGGACATCTGGACACCGAGATTCGGTGACACAACCATGCCCGCCAGCAGCAACATCGCGGGACCCAGCGGGATTCGGACGGCGCGAAACTCGCGACCAAAACCACCGGGGTTGTACAACAACGCCTGCCAGTAGCGCCCGACAATCAGGCTCAGCACACTGACGATTTGCAACAGGGCCGCAATCAGGCCGGTCAGGATCGGTGTAATCAGGGACGCGAAACGCGCTTGCTCGTCTACCGACATCTGCTGGTAGACATCACCGAGTAGCGACGGCATGACTTTTATCAAAGCCTGCGCCAGCATCTCGATCTGGGGACCAAAAGCCATCCCCAGCACCACTGAAAACACCACTCCCATCGCTATGCTGACCAGCAGCACGCGGTTCCAGGACTCGCTTGCGCGCAAAACCAACGCAAGGCTCGCAGACCCCAGCAGCACCAGAAGTGCCCGTGGGTCGTCGGAGTAAAGCCACCAGATCAATGCCGGCAGCAGTCCCAGAGCAAGAACGCCCAGGGCGTCCTTCAATCCGCGCCGCAGGAGCACAAGGCATCCGGCGGCAGCACCCAACCAATACAACAACGGCAATGCCGCGCATCCAGCCACTACGAGAGTGGCCTGCATACGGCCCCGCATGATGAACTCAGCTAAGGCACGCATACATTCAATCCTTTGCTACGTGTCGACTGCCCGGTCTCAGCGGCCGTGGCTGTCGGTGTAGGCCAGCAGGGCCAGGAAGCGGGCGCGCTTGATAGCGGTGGCCAGCTGACGCTGATAACGTGCTTTGGTACCGGTGATGCGGCTTGGAACGATTTTGCCGGTCTCGGATACGTAGGCTTTCAGAGTGTTGAGATCTTTGTAATCGATCTCTTTCACGTCTTCAGCGGTGAAGCGGCAGAATTTACGACGACGGAAGAAACGTGCCATTTGATAGGCTCCTTAAAAGGTCCGTGGATTACTCGTCAGCGTTATCGCTGTTGTCGCTGTCATCACTATCAGCGCTTTCAGCGCCTTCGTGCTCAGGACGGTCGCGACGCTCACGGCGCTCACTGCGGTTTTCTTCAGCCTTGAGCATCTCGGATTGGCCGGTAACGGCTTCTTCGCGACGGATGACCAGGTTACGGATCACTGCATCGTTGTAGCGGAAGTTGTCTTCCAGCTCGGCCAGGGCCTTGCCAGTGCACTCAACGTTCAGCATCACGTAGTGAGCCTTGTGAACATTGTTGATTGCGTAGGCCAGTTGACGACGGCCCCAATCTTCCAGACGGTGGATTTTGCCGCCGTCTTCTTCGATCAGCTTGGTGTAACGCTCAACCATGCCGCCGACTTGCTCGCTTTGATCCGGGTGGACCAAAAAGATGATTTCGTAATGACGCATGAATGCTCCTTACGGGTTGTAGCCTGCCGCTCAAAAGCGGTCAGACAAGGAGTGAATGACACTTATGGACTTGAGGACGCTAGACACGTGGGTGCCTGCCATCACAGCAAGGGGCGCAATTGTAGAGAAGGGGCGTGGGAGGCGCAAGGGAATTGGTGATTATTTGAACAACCCCCAATTCATGCCACACCACAAAACACTGTAGGAGCGGGCTTGCCCGCGAAAGCGGCATTCAATCCAGCATCGTTGCTGAATGTTGCTCCGCTTTCGCTGGCAAGCCAGCTCCTACAACGGATGTGCGTTCAGCTCAGGATTTTTTGGCGGCAGCCTTGGCTTTGACGCTGCGCTGGCGCTGCGCTTCGAACAGGCATACGCCCGTCGCCACGGACACGTTGAGACTGCTGACGCTACCGGCCATCGGCAGGTTCACCAGGTAGTCGCAATGCTCGCGGGTCAGGCGACGCATGCCTTTGCCTTCGGCGCCCATGATCAGGATGGTCGGGCCGGTCAGGTCCTGGTCATACAGGCTGACCTCGGCTTCCCCGGCCGTACCGACAACCCACAAACCACGCTGCTGGAGTTTTTCCAGGGTGCGCGCCAGGTTGGTCACGGCCACCAACGGAATCACTTCCGCGGCACCGCAGGCGATTTTTCGTACAACCGGCGTCAGGGTCGCCGACTTATCCTTCGGCACGATCACGGCCAGCGCGCCCGCCGCATCGGCGGAACGCAGGCAGGCGCCAAGGTTGTGCGGATCGGTCACACCGTCGAGCACCAGCAACAACGGCGCGCCATCGGTGCGATCAAGCAACTCGTCGAGCATCGCCTCGCCCCAGACCTGGCTCGGACTCACGTCCGCGACCACGCCCTGGTGCACGCCTTCAACCCAGGCGTCCATTTCGCGGCGCTCGGCCTGGCCGACCTGGACGCGGTTTTCGTTGGCCAGCTCAATCAGCGTCTGGACCCGAGGGTCATTGCGACCTTCGGCCAGCCAGATCTGCTTGACGCGTTTCGGGTGATGACGCAACAACGCTTCTACAGCATGCACGCCATAGATTTTTTCCAACTGACTCATGGCTTGGCCTTAGGTTTACGCGCCCCGCCACTCTTGGCTGGAGCCGAGCCCGCTTTTGGCGGGCCTTTACGATGTTTGCTCGGTTTGGCTGGCTTGCCGCCGGCAGCCTTTTCAGGCGCCGACCGTCCGGTCTTTCCCGCAGACGCCGCTTTACCGCCGCTTTTCGCGCCGGCGAGCAACGCCTGCTTCATTTCACGGCTCTTGCGCACTTCAGCGTTTTTCGCCGCCGCATCACTCGGGCGATAAGCCTCGACTGCCTTTTCCTTGGCAGGACGACGACCGGTTTTCGCCGGGGCCGGCTCTGCTTCGGCTTTCGCTGCAGGCGCTGCGGTTTCGGTGCCACGCTTTTTGCGGCCGATCGGCGCGCTGATGGTTTTTTCAGCCATCTCGAAGTCGATCTTGCGCTCGTCGAGGTCGACGCGCATGACCCGCACTTCAACGGTGTCGCCCAGGCGGAAACTGCGACCGGTACGCTCACCGGCCAGGCGGTGGTGCACAGGGTCGAAGTGGTAGTAGTCGCCCGGCAGCGCAGTGACGTGCACCAGGCCTTCGACGTAGATGTCGGTCAGCTCGACGAACAGACCAAAGCCGGTGACGGCAGTGATCACACCCGGGAACGACTCGCCCACGCGATCTTTCATGAACTCGCACTTGAGCCAGTTCACCACATCGCGGGTCGCTTCGTCGGCACGGCGCTCGCTCATCGAGCACTGCTCGCCGAGCTGCTCCAGGGCCGCCTCATCGTACGGATAGATGCGCGCCTTCGGAATGGTCATCGCACCGGCACGGCGAACGTGCGGAGTGTCCTGCTTCGAATGGATCACGCTGCGGATCGCCCGGTGCGTGAGCAAGTCCGGGTAGCGGCGGATCGGCGAAGTAAAGTGGGTGTACGCCTCGTAATTCAGACCGAAGTGGCCCTGGTTATCGGCGCTGTACACCGCCTGGCTCAGCGAACGCAGCATCACGGTCTGGATCAGGTGGAAATCCGGACGATCCTTGATGCCGGCCAGCAACGCCTGGTAATCCTTCGGCGACGGGCCGTCCTTGCCTTTGTGCAGGGACAGGCCGAGCTCGCCGAGGAAGGCGCGCAGTTTTTCCAGGCGCTCCGGTGGCGGGCCGTCGTGCACGCGGTACAACGCAGGAATCTCGTGCTTCTTGAGGAATTCGGCGGTGGCCACGTTGGCCGCCAGCATGCATTCCTCGATCAGCTTGTGCGCGTCGTTGCGGATGGTCGGACGGATTTCCGCGATCTTGCGCTCGGAACCGAAGATAATCCGGGTTTCCTGGGTTTCAAAATCGATCGCGCCACGTACATGACGAGCGGCCAGCAACACCTTGTACAGCGAATACAGCTGTTTGAGGTGTGGCACCACATCGGTGTATTCGCCACGCAGCTTGCGCGCCTCGGTGGCTTTCGGCGTTTCCAGCATCGCGCTGACCTTGTTGTAGGTCAGGCGGGCGTGGGAGTGGATCACCGCTTCATAGAAGCAGTAGTCGGTCATCTCGCCGGATTTGGAGATGGTCATCTCGCAAACCATGGCCAGGCGATCGACCTGCGGGTTCAGCGAGCACAAGCCGTTGGACAACTGCTCAGGCAGCATCGGAATCACGCGCTCGGGGAAGTACACCGAGTTGCCGCGAACCTGCGCCTCGGCATCCAGCGCCGAACCGAGCTTCACGTAGCTGGATACGTCGGCAATCGCCACGTACAACTTCCAGCCGCCGGAGAACAGGCGCAGCTTGCCCGGACGGGCTTCGCAGTAGACCGCGTCATCGAAGTCGCGGGCATCTTCGCCGTCGATGGTGACGAACGGCAGGTGACGCAGGTCGATGCGTTTCTCTTTGTCTTTCTCTTCGACTTCCGGCTTGAGCTTGCCGGCTTCCTTGAGCACGGCGTCAGGCCAGACGTGAGGAATATCGTAGGTGCGCAGGGCAACGTCGATTTCCATGCCCGGCGCCATGTAGTTGCCCACGACTTCGACCACGTCGCCTTGCGGCTGGAAGCGTGGCGTCGGCCAGTGAGTGATCTTCACTTCAACGAACTGACCGATCTGCGCGTTGGCGTTACGGCCCGGCGTCACCAGCACTTCCTGCTGGATCTTCGGGTTATCCGCGACAACGAAACCGATACCACCTTCTTCGAAATAGCGACCGACGATGGTCTCGTGGGCACGGGACACCACTTCGACGATCATGCCTTCGCGGCGCCCGCGACGGTCCAGCCCGGAAACACGCGCCAGTGCACGGTCGCCGTCGAACACCAGGCGCATTTGCGCCGGGCTCATGAACAGGTCGTCGCTGCCGTCGTCCGGCACCAGGAAACCGAAGCCGTCACGGTGACCGCTGATGCGGCCCAGGATCAGGTCGAGCTTGTCCACCGGCGCATAGGTGCCGCGACGGGTATAGATGAGCTGAGCATCGCGCTCCATGGCGCGCAGGCGGCGGCGCAGGGCTTCGATCTGGTCTTCCGTGGTCAGACCAAACTCTTCGACCAGTTGCTCGCGGTTAGCAGGCGAACCCCGATCAGCAAGGTGCTGAAGGATCAGTTCGCGGCTAGGAATGGGGTTTTCATATTTTTCCGCTTCACGAGCGGCCTCGGGATCGAGGGACTGCCAATCGGCCATTAGAGAGTTTTCACCTTGTCTATATACGGGTTAGTTTGGCATAGGCGTAATGAAACGGGAAATTTCAGGCTAAGACGCCCCATCTAAAGCCCTGTATCGACACCAGAATGTTGATTTGAATACCACTGGTGAAATTTTTCAGGTTTTTTTGGTGTCGGGGGTTTACAGTTAAAAAGACGCTCCGTATAGTGCGCGCCATCGACGACGGACAACGTTGCCGATACTGCCCAGATGGTGAAATTGGTAGACACGCCAGCTTCAGGTGCTGGTGACCGCAAGGTCGTGGAAGTTCGAGTCTTCTTCTGGGCACCAATTTCGAGCTTGAGATTAGTTCAATTTCAAGGCTCACACAAAAACCCGCGAAAGCGGGTTTTTGCATTTTCGAGATCTGGTTCAAGCATTTTTGAGATCTGATTTAATAATTTTAAATCAGGGGTTTACAGATCAAATTGCGCTCCGTATAGTGCGCCACATCAACAGCGGCAACGCTGAAGACGAAATGCCCAGATGGTGAAATTGGTAGACACGCCAGCTTCAGGTGCTGGTGACCGCAAGGTCGTGGAAGTTCGAGTCTTCTTCTGGGCACCAATTCAAATTCAAGGTTACGGCCTTGGATTTCACAGAAACCCGCGAAAGCGGGTTTTTGCGTTTCTGGCCTTTGAAAAGCATACGCCCCCTGTAGGAGCTGCCGCAGGCTGCGATCTTTTGATTTTGGTTTTTAAGATCAAAAGATCGCAGCCTGCGGCAGCTCCTACAAGGTCAAAGCGCCTCGCAAGGCCCATTTGAGAAACAATATCGTTTATCATTGTTGCAAGTTTTTGCAATGCGACAGTGAGGAACCCTGCGAATGATGTTTCGAAATACCCTGCGCCGCGGCCTGACCACCACCCTGCTCGGCCTGGCACTCGCCACTCCCCTCACCCAGGCTGCCGACCCCGTTTCCCTGACCCTCTATAACGGCCAACACAAGGAAGTCGGCGACGCGGTCGCCAAAGCCTTCGAAGCCAAGACTGGCATTCACGTCAATGTGCGCAAAGGCAGCAGCAACCAGCTCGCCAGCCAGGTCGTCGAAGAAGGTGATCGCTCCCCCGCCGACGTGATCTACACCGAAGAGTCGCCGCCCCTGAACAAGCTTGGCGAGCAAGGCCTGCTGGCCAAGGCCGACGACGCCACGCTGGCGGTCCTGCCCAAGGACTATGTCGCCGCTGACAGCACCTGGATTGGCGTCACTGCCCGGGTGCGCGTCGTCGCGTTCAACCCGAAACTGATCGACGAAAAAGACCTGCCGAAATCGGTGATGGAGTTCTCCGATCCAAAATGGCAGGGCAAGGTCGGCTTCGTACCCACCAGCGGCGCGTTCCAGGAACAAGCCGTGGCGATCATCAAGGTGCATGGCATGGAAGCAGCCGAAGAATGGCTGACCGGCCTGCGCGCCTTCGGCAAGACCTACAGCAACAACATGGTCGCCCTCAAAGCCGTTGAAAACGGCGAAGTGGCGACGGTACTGGTGAACAACTACTACTGGTTCGCCTTGCAGCGTGAAAAAGGCCAGCTCGATTCGAAACTGCATTACTTCACCGGCGGCGACGTTGGCGGCCTGATTACCGTATCGAGTGCGGCCGTGCTGAAATCCAGCAAACATCCAAAAGAAGCCCAGCAATTGCTCGCCTACATGGCCAGCGAAGAAGGCCAGCGCGTGATCACCCAGACCACCGCCGAATACCCGCTGCACAAAGGCATGCAATCGGATCGCGGCCTCAAGCCTTTCAGCGAGCTGCAAGCGCCGAACGTCACGCCCGCCGACCTGGGCAATGCCGAAGAAGCCCTGGAACTTGAACGCGAGGTTGGCCTGAACTGATGAGCGCCTCGCTATCCGCCTCCGCCACTCATGGGCGGTACGTGCCAGGGCGCAAGCGGCCTTCCATCTGGCTGGTACTGCCGGTTCTGCTCCTGGTGGTGCTCAGCTTGCTGCCCTTGGCTTACGTCGGCCTGAAGGCCTGGCAAGCGGGTTGGGCCGAGGCGCTGCACTTGCTGTGGCGGCCTTATGTGTTTGGCCTGTTGCGCAATACCCTGGCGCTGATGATCGGCGTTACGCTGGCCTGCGGCGTGATTGGCCTGTCGCTGGCCTGGCTGCTGGAGCGCAGCAATCTGCCGGGGCGGCGCTTGTGGGGCGTGATCCTGTGCTTGCCGTTCGCCGTGCCAGCGTTTGTCAGCAGTTTTACCTGGGTATCGCTGAGCGCGCATTTCGAAGGGCTCGGCGGGGCGATTTTGGTAATGAGCCTGTCCAAATACCCGCTGATCTTTTTGCCGGTGGCGGCCACCCTGCGCAATCTCGACCCCTCGCTGGAAGAGTCTGCCCGCACCCTGGGGCAGAATCGCTGGGGGGTATTTTTCCGCGTCACCCTGCCCCTGCTCTGGCCTTCGCTGCTGGCGGGGTCGCTGCTGATTGCCCTGCACATGCTGGTGGAATTCGGCGCGCTGTCGATCATCGGCCTGCAAACCTTCACCACCGCGATCTATCAGCAGTTCGAGCTGGAGTTCAGCAACGCCAACGCCGCGATGCTCTCGGCGGTGCTGCTGGCGCTGTGCCTGATGTTGCTGTGGCTGGAACTGCGAGTTCGCGGTAAGGGCCGGCACGTGCGCACCGGCCAGGGTGCGGCGCGACAGGCAGAACAGGTCCGATTGGGCCGTTGGATGGTGGCCGGGCAGCTTTACTGCCTGTTGCTGGCGATCATCGGCAGCGGCATCCCGTTGGGGATGCTGGTCTACTGGCTGGCTGTGGGCTCGTCGGCGGCATTTCCGGTGGCGGCCATCGGTGAGGCGCTGCTTTCATCCCTGGCGCTGTCATTGGGCGGCGCGGCGCTATGCCTTGTCCTGGCGGTGCCGGTGGGATTGCTGGTGGTGCGCTATAAAGGCCAACTGGCGATCTGGGCTGAACGCTTGCCGTATCTGCTGCACGCGCTGCCAGGATTGGTGATTGCGCTGACCCTGGTGTATTTCGCGTTGCACTATGTGCCAGTGCTGTACCAGACGTCGGCGCTGCTGCTGATCGCTTACGCGCTGCTGTTCTTGCCGCTGGCCCAGGCGCCTATTCGTACGGCGTTGAACAAGGCGGCGCCGCAACTGGAAGAGGCTGCGCGCACATTGGGCGCGTCTTCGTTCAGCGCGTTTTGCCGGGTGACGTTGCCGATCATTTTCCCGGCGTTGGGGGCGGCGTTTGCGCTGGTGTTCCTGGATGCGATGAAGGAGCTGACGGCGACCTTGCTGTTGAGCCCGACCGGGCTTAATACCCTGGCTACCGAGGTCTGGGCGCATACCGCGAACGTGGAGTTTGCGGCGGCGGCGCCTTATGCGGCATTGTTGATATTGGTGTCGGGGTTGCCCGTGTACCTGTTAACGACCCGGATGTATTTGAGCCGCTGATAAAGCAAAAGATCGCAGCCTGCGGCAGCTCCTACAGGGAAACGCGTATTCCCTTGTAGGAGCTGCCGCAGGCTGCGATCTTTTGATCTTTAAGGCATCAAGCCCTGAACTGCCCCAGGCTCGCTTTCAGCTGCGCCGCCAGGCCATCGAGCACCTTGCCGCTGGCCGTGGTTTCCACCACCGCCTGGGCCGCCTTCTCTGCCTGCACATGAATAGTCTCGACCCGACCACGCACCGCCTGAGCCCCACGGGCCTGGTGCTCGGCGGCCTGGGTCGCCAGGCCGATCGCCGTGTGCACCTGCTCGACCGAAGCCTGCACCGATTGCTGCAACCGCGCGCTGTCACGCAGGACCAGCAGGCCCTCGCTGGCCTGACGCCCGGCCTGGCCGATGGCCGCCACGGCTTCGCGTGCGCCTTGCTGCAACGCCACGATGTGCGCCTGGATATCGCCGGTGGAGCTTTGCGTCTTGCTCGCCAATGCGCGCACCTCATCCGCCACCACCGCAAACCCGCGCCCGGTTTCGCCAGCGCGCGCCGCTTCAATGGCCGCGTTCAGCGCCAGCAGGTTGGTCTGCTCGGCAATCCCGTGGATCACCGTCAGCACCACCTCGATCTGCTCGCTCTGCTGCGCCAGGCGCTCGATCACTTGCGCGCCGGTTTCGACCTGGCCTGCCAACGCTTCGATCAGGTTGCCGACTTTGGCCGAGGTCCGGGTGTTTTCGTCGGTGGCCTGGCGAATATCCACCACCTGCTTCAACGCCGCTTGCATGGCATGACTTTCAGACTGTGCTTCATCCGCCATTCGCGACAGGGCCCGCAGGCTTTCCGCCACCTCATCGCGCTGCATGCCTGCCGCCGCATCGGCCCCGGCGTTACGCAACGTCATGGCACCGATTTCCACACCGGTACGCTGTGCGACATCACCCGCCTCGCGCACGATCGGCTGCAATTTATCCACAAAGCGATTGACCGCCGAAGCCATATCACCGATTTCGTCCTTGCTGCTGATCTGCACGCGCTTGGTCAGATCGCCCTCACCCGCCGCCAGGTCATCCATGGCGACAATCAGCATCTTCAGGCGATTGACCACTCGACGGCCGAGCACCACCGCCAGCAACAGCAGGACACCAAAGCCCACCACCGCCAGACTCACACCGATACGCCAGCGCAAGGTTGCCGCGGCCTCCTGCACGGTGCTGGTGGTGTTGGCTTTCATTTCAGCGGCCGTGGACTGGGCCGATTGCAGACGCGCACGCATGGCGGCTGCGCTGTCGGCCGCCGCGCCTTTGAGGCTGTCGCCCACCAGTTGGTCGCCGCTGGCGATCAAGGCCGAGAAGCGCTTGTCCAGGGCTGCCAGATCAGCCTCCACCGAGGCCGTCGAGACGCCCATCAGGACCTTGCCGATTTCCACGCCGTTCGGGTTGATCGAGGCCTCGATGTAGAACACTGACGGATCGTTCTTCGCCGCATCCAGCACCTTGTCCAGCGCACGCTCGCCCTGGCCTTTTTCCAAAAGGGCCTTGTTGATCGGGTTTTCCCGGTTGAGGTAACGCGTCAGGTGCTGGCCGGTGGCGTCGTCATACACCACGAACAGCACGTTGGGGTTGCGCTGAGCCCGACGGGCGAACTCGGACAAGGTCGGAACGTCGTTGTCCCACATGGCACGAGGAGCCACCGAGGCCAGAAGCTGCGCCATGTCGCTGGCGGAATCCTTCAGGTCTTTTTCCAGGGTCGCACGCAACTGCGCCTGCTCGTCCTTCAGCCGTGTAGACAAGCCAGCCGTGAGGCGCTGACGGGTACTGGCAGACAGGCTGTCGAGGCTCGACGTGACTTCACGTCCCGCCTGCTCGAGCTCACCGGAAAGTTTTTGACTGTCCGCGCCAAGGCGCTGACCGAGATCGGCTTCAAGCGCCGTCACAGTGCTCCGGGTCAGCGCGACCGCCACCAGTACCTGCACCAAAAGGGCGATACCAAGGGTAACGAATACGGGCCGCAACAAACGGCTTTGTAACAATGAGAGAACGGCCGACACTTGAAATCCCTCTGCATTAGCGCCATTAAATTGATGGCACGCCCGAAAGTGACGCTTTAGGCAAAGCTAATAGCAAAGGTCATGCCGTTCGACAGGCATATACGACAAAGGCCCCTATTGAGGGGCCTTTGTGTTTTACATCAACAGCTTATCAAGCGAACGGATGGCGCAGAACGATGGTTTCGTTGCGGTCCGGACCCGTCGAAATAATGTCGATCGGCGCGCCGATCAGCTCTTCGACGCGTTTGATGTAAGCACGGGCGTTAGCTGGCAGCTCTTCCAGGGTTTTGGCACCCACGGTCGACTCGGTCCAGCCCGGCACTTCTTCGTACACAGGCTGCAGGCCCACGTAGCTGTCAGCATCAGTCGGGGCAACGGCGTTGCCTTCTGCATCTTTATAGCCGACGCAGATGTTGATGGTTTCCAGACCGTCGAGCACGTCCAGCTTGGTCAGGCAGATGCCCGAGATGCTGTTCACGTCGATAGCGCGACGCAGGATAACGGCGTCGAACCAGCCACAACGACGGGCACGGCCGGTAGTTGCGCCGAACTCGTGACCTTGTTTAGCCAGATGCGCACCGACTTCGTCGAACAACTCAGTCGGGAATGGACCCGAACCTACACGCGTGGTGTAAGCCTTGGTGATGCCCAGGATGTAGTCCAGGAACATGGGGCCAACACCCGAACCGGTCGCTACGCCGCCAGCGGTGGTGTTAGAGCTGGTCACGTACGGGTAGGTACCGTGGTCGATGTCCAGCAGGGAGCCTTGGGCGCCTTCGAACATGATGTCTTTGCCAGCGCGACGCAGGTCGTGCAGCTCGGCAGTCACGTCCAGCATCAGCGGCTTGAGCAGCTCCGCGTATTCTTTGCATTCGGCCAGGGTCTTTTCGAATTCGATGGCTGGCTCTTTGTAGTAACCCACCAGCATGAAGTTGTGGTAATCCACCAGTTCACGCAGTTTGTCTTCAAAGCGCGGCATGTTGAGCAGGTCGCCCACACGCAGGCCACGACGTGCAACCTTGTCTTCGTAGGCCGGGCCGATGCCGCGACCGGTGGTGCCGATCTTCAGCTCGCCGCGGGCCTTTTCACGGGCCTGGTCCAGCGCTACGTGGAAGGACAGGATCAGTGGGCAGGACGGGCTGATACGCAGGCGCTCGCGCACCGGTACGCCTTTTTCTTCCAGCTTGGTGATCTCGCGCAGCAGGGCGTCAGGTGCAACCACCACGCCGTTGCCGATCAGGCACTGCACGCCTTCGCGCAGTACGCCCGACGGGATCAGGTGCAAGACAGTTTTTTCGCCATCGATCACCAGAGTGTGACCTGCGTTGTGGCCACCCTGGTAGCGCACTACGGCGGCAGCATGTTCGGTCAGCAGATCAACGATCTTGCCTTTGCCCTCATCACCCCATTGGGTGCCCAGGACTACGACATTCTTACCCATAACACTTGTCCTCATTCGCGCAAACTTGGTGCCGGCGGCAGCCGGCAGGAAAACTCAAGAAGCCAGTGGCGATACTTGCCAAAGCCCGTTCTGCTGAATCAATTGCCGGTCGCAGTCCGCTTCACGGGCGGCGGCCAATGGCTGCCCAGGCAACGCCTGGACGACACGCTGACCCTCACTGCGCAACTGGCAAACCTGCTGCCAGAGTGCCGCATCCGTACTGTCAGGCATCCAGATACCGCCAGACGGTAGCTCGATCTCAGCACGCCCCAGGGTCACCAGGGTTTTCAAATCGGTGGAGAAGCCGGTGGCCGGACGGGCACGACCGAAGTCGGCGCCGATGTCGTCGTAGCGACCGCCCTGGGCGATGGACTGGCCAACACCCGGCACGAACACCGCGAACACCACACCGGTGTGGTAGTGGTAACCGCGCAACTCGCCCAGGTCGAAGTACAGCGGCAACTCCGGGAAACGCACGGACAAACGCTCGGCAATCGCCAGCAAGTCATCCAGTGCCGCCAGCACCGGGGCCGGGGCCTTGGCCAGTCGCTCACGCGCGGCCGCCAGCACTTCACGGCCGCCACACAGATCGACCAACGCACGCAGCATGCCCGATAGATCAGCCGGCAAGCCTTCGGTCAAGGTAATGACCTCGTCGATGGCCTTGCGTTGCAACGCATCGAACAACTGTTGTTCAACTTCGCCGGACAGACCGGCGGCGCGGGCCAGGCCGCGGTAGATACCGACATGCCCCAGGTCCATGTGCACATCCGGCACATCGGCCAGTTGCAGCATGGCAAGCATCAGGCTGATGACTTCCACGTCGCTGCTCGGGCTGGCATCGCCATACAACTCGGCGCCCAACTGGATCGGGCTGCGCGAGGACGACAAGGCACGCGGCTGGGCATGCAGCACGCTGCCGGCGTAACACAGGCGGCTCGGACCTTCGCGACGCAGGGTGTGCGCATCGATGCGCGCCACTTGCGGCGTGATGTCGGCACGGAAACCCATCTGCCGGCCCGATTGCGGGTCGATGACCTTGAAGGTCCGCAGGTCCAGGTCCTGGCCCGCGCCGGTCAGCAGGGATTCCAGGTACTCGATATGGGGAGTCACGACAAACTCGTAACCCCAGCTCTGGAACAGATCCAACACCTGACGACGCGCAACTTCAATGCGCGCCGCTTCAGGTGGCAGTACTTCTTCGATGCCATCTGGCAGAAGCCAGCGGTCTACCGTTGCCATTACGCCTTCCCCTGTATCCGGGCGGTCAGCCTTTGGCCGAGCCTTGAGTGAAGCAGAAAATGATCAGCCCATGGTCATAAATCGGACGCAGGAGCAACGAAGCGAAACGCCTGCTACCGGCTTCGCCAATCACTTTCCTCGAAAAACCTGTCGAGCATTCAGCTCGGGCACCTGCACAAAACAGCAATCAAACGTGCAGACGCAAAAAAGCCGGGAATTTCCCGGCTGCCGCATCATACACACGTTTTCCCAAAGGATCACCCCGCCAGAGGTTTTAGCCGCCCGGCGGGATGAATCAGGTCAACGTCGTATCAAGGCTTGGCTTTTTCCAGGTAGTGGAAGAAGTCACTGCTTGGGTCCAGGACCATGACGTCGGATTTGTTCGCGAAGCTTTCACGGTAGGCGCGCAGGCTACGGTAGAACGCGTAGAACTCCTGATCCTGACCGTAGGCCTTGGAATAGATCGAAGCGGCCTGGGCGTCACCGTCACCGCGAATCTCTTCGGATTCACGATAGGCTTCGGCCAGCAGCACGCGGCGTTGACGATCGGCGTCGGCACGGATGCCTTCAGCCAGCTCGTTACCCTTGGCGCGGTGCTCGCGAGCTTCACGCTCACGCTCGGTGCTCATACGTTCGAACACGCTGCGGTTCACTTCCTTCGGCAGGTCGATGGTCTTGACCCGAACATCGACAACCTCGATGCCCAGCTCTTTTTCGGCCATCTTATTCAGCGAAGCGGTGATATCCGCCATCAGCGCATCACGCTCACCGGACACCACTTCGTGCAAGGTGCGCTTACCGAACTGGTCACGCAGGCCCGACTCGAGACGACGGGACAGACGCTCGTCGGCAATCTGCTTCAGACCGGAAGTCGCGGTGTAGAAACGCTCGGCGTCCTTCACCCGCCACTTGGCGTAGGCATCGACCATCACGGCTTTCTTTTCCAGCGTCAGGAAGCGTTGCGTCGGTGCATCCAGCGTCATCAGGCGTGCGTCAAATTTACGCACCTGGTTAACGTAGGGCACTTTCACATGCAGGCCTGGCTGAACATCGGTCTGGACCACGCGACCGAACTGCAGCAACACCGCACGCTCGGTCTGAGCCACGATGTAGAAGCAGTTCCAGGCAGCGATCGCCACGACGACGCCGACAATAAGGGCGATCAGCGATTTATTGCTCATCAGCGACTCTCCCTGGTACGTGCTTGCTGTTGCTGCAGATCAGCTGCCGCACGCGCATTCGCTTCATTGCTGCTGGCTGCCGCGCCGGTCACCTGGGTGCTGGTGCTGCGACCACTTTCGACCATCTTGTCCAGAGGCAGGTACAGCAGGTTGCTCTGGCCATTTTTGTTGCCGGTCACGAGAACCTTGCTGGTGTTGCTGAAGACTTCCTGCATGGTGTCCAGGTACAGACGCTGGCGGGTGACTTCAGGTGCCTTGCGGTACTCGGCGACCAGTTTGGTGAAGCGATCGGCCTCACCCTTGGCGCGCGAGACGGTTTCGTCACGGTAGCCATTGGCATCTTCAAGGATGCGCTGGGCCTGACCACGGGCTTCCGGCACGACGCCGTTGGCATAGGTTTCAGCCTGGTTGCGCGAACGCTGCTCGTCTTCACGGGCGCGGATCACGTCATCGAAGGCTTCCTGCACTTCACGCGGTGCCGCTGCGCTCTGTACGTTGACCTGGGTGACGGTGATACCGGTGCGATAGGTATCCATGAAGCGTTGCAGGCGCTCCTTGATTTCGCTGGCCATCAACTCACGACCTTCGGTCAGCACCTGGTCCATCGCGGTGGAACCCACCACATGGCGCAGGGCGCTGTCGGTCGCGTGCTGCAGGCTGATTTCCGGCTGATCGACGCTCAGCACGAAGTCCTGCAGGTTGCTGATCTTGTACTGCACGGTCAGCGGCACTTCGACGATGTTCTCGTCTTCAGTCAGCATTTGACCCTGCTTGGTGTACGCCCGCTCACGCGTGACGTTTTCCATGTACTTCTTGTCGATCGGCGGGAAGTAGATATTCAGGCCGGGACCGACGGTTTCGTAGTACTTGCCGAAGCGCAGCACCACAGCTTGCTCCTGCTCGTCGACGACATAGACCGCGCTGTACAGCCAAACGGCCGCCAACACGACCAGGCCGATGCCCAGCAGGCCGCCGAAGCCGCCGCTCTTGCCCGAACCGCCCCCATCATCCCCGCGTTTCTTGCCACCACCGAACAACCCGTTCAGGCTTTCCTGCAGCTTTCGGAAGGCCTCGTCGAGATCTGGTGGTCCCTTGCGGTCGCCGTTATTGCGGCGCTTGCCACCCCAAGGATCCTGATTATTCGAGTTGCCACCCGGCTCATTCCAAGCCATAGCGCTCTCCATCTGATAAAGCAAAGACGCACCCACGGCGCGCCGACCAATGCTACAGAATGCCTGTCACCACGGCACAACCGCTTTCTCAGGCTTTTATTGCAAAGTGTGTTGCTCGATGAATTCCATCGGCTGCAATCCTTCGCGGCTTACCAGTCGATTCAACTCGACCCGGGGCAAACGAACGGCCAGCAAACTGATGCCTTCTTCGTCGTGCTCTTCTTTTTGCACCGCACCGAGTTCGAAAAACTGCGCACGCAGTCGGGCGAATCGTTGCGGCAAGCGCAGGGTACCGATAAACAAATCACTGCCAAGCAATTCGGCAATGGCTTGCTCAAGCAATTCCAGACCAGTGCCATCACGCGCCGACAGCCAGACCCGCTGGGGTTTGCCATTTTCGTCGCGCTGGATTTGTGGCTCAACGCCTTCAAGCAAATCGAGTTTGTTATAGACCTCGAGGATCGGCAAGTCCTGGGCACCAATCTCGCCCAGCACCACCATCACCTGCTCGATCTGCAACATGCGATCCGGTTCCGCCGCATCGATCACGTGCAACAACAGGTCGGAGTTGCTCGATTCTTCGAGGGTAGACCGAAATGCCTCGACCAGCTTGTGGGGCAAGTGGCGAATGAAACCTACCGTGTCCGCCAGGACAATCGGCCCCAGATCGTCCAGTTCCAGACGACGCAGGGTCGGGTCCAGCGTGGCGAACAATTGGTCAGCCGCGTAGACGTCGGATTTCGTCACATTGTTGAACAGCGTGGACTTACCGGCGTTGGTATAGCCCACCAGCGACACGGTAGGGATATCCGCACGCGAACGACCACGGCGCGACTGTTCGCGCTGGCTGCGCACCTTCTCCAGCCGGCCCTTGATCTGGCGCAGGCGAACCCGCAGCAAGCGGCGGTCGGTTTCCAGTTGGGTTTCACCCGGGCCACGCATGCCGATACCGCCACCCTGGCGCTCAAGGTGAGTCCATCCGCGAACCAGCCGGGTGCTCATGTGGTCAAGCTGGGCCAGTTCTACCTGGAGCTTGCCTTCATGGGTACGGGCGCGCTGGGCGAAAATATCGAGAATCAGACCGGTACGGTCGATCACGCGACACTCGAAAACACGTTCGAGGTTACGTTCCTGACTGGGCGTGAGGACGTGATTGAAAATCACCAGATCGGCTTCTTCGGCCTTGACCAGGTCGCGCAGTTCCTCGACCTTGCCGCTGCCAATCAGGAATTTGGCGGTTGGCCGATGACGCGGCACGTTAAAAAACGCAACGGTCTCGGCGCCGGCCGAATTAGCCAATTCCTGAAACTCCTGCGGGTCTTCGCGCGCCTCAGGGTCCTGTCCATCCAAGTGAACGAGTATGACTCGCTCACCACCACCGTGGCGCTCAAAGAACAAAGGAGACTCCTATCAGGCGTTACCTGGCTCAGCATCACCCGCTTCCGATTCGGTTGCGCTAGGCAGACGAATTGGACGAACCGGCACTACTGTAGAGATAGCGTGTTTGTAGACCATTTGGCTGACGGTGTTTTTCAGCAGGATAACGAACTGGTCGAAAGACTCGATCGTACCTTGCAGTTTGATACCGTTGACCAGGTAGATGGACACCCCAACTTTCTCTTTACGTAAAGTATTCAAGTAAGGGTCTTGTAGCGAATGCCCTTTTGACATGTGCCGCACTCCTTTAAGGATTCAAAATAAAAAAATAGGTAAACAGATGGCTTTGGCCGCCCCACCCCCAAGGATAGACGGCAATTGCAAGGACTCAGCTCAATATGGAGATGGTCCCCAGGTATTTCAAGGCGCGCGGCAGATTGTCGCAATCGAGGCTGTCCAGCCAGTGTAAATCAGCCCAACTGCGAAGCCAGGTGAACTGGCGCTTCGCCAATTGGCGCGTGGCAATGATTCCACGCTCCTGCATCTCGGCTGACGTCAGCTTGCCATCCAGGTAATCCCAGACTTGGCGATAGCCTACCGCACGTATAGACGGCAACCCGGTATGCAGGTCACTTCTATTACGCAGGGCTACGACCTCGTCAATGAACCCCTGTTCCAACATTAAGGTGAATCTTTGTTTAATTCGTTCGTGCAGTACCAGGCGATTCGCCGGAGCAATGGCCAAGTTCGCGACAGTATAGGGCAATTGTTGCCGTCCCGAAGCGGCTGCTTCAGTACTTTGCGCAGATTGTTGCAAGCGTAGCTCGGTCATGCTCTGACCGCTAACACGAAAAACTTCCAGTGCTCGACTCAGACGCTGGGGATCGTTCGGATGAATACGCGCCGCAGAAACCGGGTCAATGATCGCCAACTGATCGTGCAACGCCTGCCAGCCAAGGCGGGCGGCCTCTTCCTCGATCTGTGCGCGGACATCCGGATCGGCGGCTGGCATATCCGCGAGCCCTTCGACCAAGGCCTTGTAATAGAGCATCGTGCCGCCCACCAACAGCGGAATTTTACCCCGTGCGGTGATCTCGGCCATGGCTTGCAGGGCATCGCGACGGAAATCCGCCGCCGAATAAGCCTCGGCCGGATCGAGAATATCGATCAAACGGTGCGGAAACTCCGCCAACAGCTCTTTTGATGGCTTGGCGGTGCCGATGTCCATTCCGCGGTAGACCAGCGCCGAATCGACGCTGATCAGCTCGCAAGGCAGGACCTTGGTGAGTTCGATGGCCAGGTCGGTCTTGCCGGCGGCGGTCGGGCCCATCAGGAAAATCGCAGGAGGGAGCTGGCTCATCAACGACCGCGCAAGAACAGTTTGTCCAGATCGTCCAGGCCCAGCTGGGTCCAGGTCGGTCGGCCATGGTTGCATTGACCGCTGCGCTCGGTGTTTTCCATGTCACGCAGCAGACCGTTCATTTCCGGCAGGGCCAGACGCCGATTGGCCCGGACCGCACCGTGGCAGGCCATGGTCCCGAGCAGTTCGTTCAGGTGCGCCTGGATCCGGTCGCTGGTGCCATATTCCATCAGGTCGGCCAACACGTCACCCACCAGGCGATTGGCCTCAGCCTGTTTGAGCAAGGCCGGTATCTGCCGAATGGCCAGGGTTTCCGGGCCGAGACGCTGCAGCTCGAAGCCCAGGCGCTGGAACCAGGTGATATGTTCTTCGGCGCAATCGGCTTCACGCTGGCTGACCGCCAGGGATTCGGGCACCAGCAGCGGTTGCCCGCTCAAGCCCTCGCTGGCCATGGCGACTTTCAGGCGTTCGTACATGATCCGCTCATGAGCGGCATGCATGTCCACCAGCACCAGCCCCTGGGCGTTTTCCGAGAGGATGTAGATGCCCTTGAGCTGGGCCAGCGCATAGCCCAGCGGCGGGATGTCGTCCTGTCCGGCTGGCAGCGCAACCGCGTTGGCCTCGGGCAACGGCGCGAAGAACTCGCGATAGGCCGCCTGCGCTTCTGCAGCCGGAACCGCTGACTGCGGTCGCGGAGTGTATTGATACTGATATCCGGCGCCAGAGCCTGAACCGGCTGGCGTATTGAACGACGGCTGGGCCTGGGGTTGCTCCAGCAGCGCATTGGCGGCCAGGCGCATTTCGCCTTGAGGGCCGAACTCACCGGCTTCGAGGCCGGTAGGCCGGACAATGGCCGTGGTAACCGGCGCCGCCAGCTGATCATCCGGGCGCACATCGCCCAAGGCACGGTGCAAGGTGCCATAGAGGAAATCATGGACCATGCGCCCTTCACGGAAGCGCACTTCGTGCTTGGTGGGGTGCACGTTGACGTCGACGCCCGTTGGATCGACCTCGAAAAACAGCACGAACGTCGGATGCCGGCCATTGAACAGCACGTCGCGATAAGCCTGGCGCACGGCGTGGGCCACCAGTTTGTCGCGCACGGCACGGCCATTGACGAAGAAATACTGCAAATCCGCCTGGCTGCGGTTGAAGGTCGGCAACCCGACCCAGCCCCACAGGTGCAGGCCATTGCGTTCGATTTCGATCGGCAGCGCCTGCTCCAGGAAACCCGGCCCGCAGATTGCCGCCACGCGCCGGGCGCGAGCCGCGTCGTCGTGGGCTTCGTGCAGGCTGAGGATGGTCTTGCCGTTATGACGCAGATGAAAGGCCACGTCGAACCGCGCCAGCGCCAGGCGCCGGATGACTTCCTGCAGGTGATCGAATTCGGTTTTCTCGGTCTTGAGAAACTTGCGGCGCGCCGGAGTATTGAAGAACAGGTCGCGCACCTCGACCGAGGTGCCCACCGGATGGGCCGCAGGTTGCACCCGGGGCGCCATGTCACGGCCTTCGGTTTCCACTTGCCAGGCCTGGTCGGCATCACGGGTGCGCGACGTCAGGGTCAGGCGCGCCACCGAACTGATCGATGCCAGGGCCTCACCACGAAAACCCAGGCTCATGACCTGTTCAAGGTCTTCCAGGTTACGGATCTTGCTGGTGGCGTGGCGCGCCAGGGCCAGCGGCAGGTCATCGGCGGAAATGCCGCTGCCATCGTCGCGCACCCGCAGCAACTTGACGCCGCCCTGCTCCACGTCGACATCGATGCGCTTGGCACCGGAGTCAAGGCTGTTTTCCAGCAGCTCCTTGATCACCGAAGCCGGGCGCTCGACCACCTCACCCGCAGCAATCTGGTTCGCCAGTCGCGGGCTGAGCAGCTCGATGCGAGCGCCGTTGTTCACGACCTGATTCATTCTTTGGCCGCCAGATCATTACCCGGGATGGTCAGGTGCTGACCAACCTTCAGCTCATCGCTCGACAGGTTGTTCGCATTGCGCACAGCGGCTGGAGACACTTGATAACGCACGGCGATCATCGCCAGCGTCTCGCCCGGGTTGACCCGATGGTCACGGGGGCCTTGGGCGATCTTCCCGGAGTCACGCAGCCAGGCAACGTAGGTGCCCGGTGGCGGATTCTGCTGGAAGAACTGGCGCACGCCGCTGCTGATGGAACGTGCCAGCGCCTGCTGGTGGCTCGCGGCAGCCAGTTTCGAGGCCTCGTTGGCGTTGGAGATAAACCCGGTTTCGACCAGGATCGACGGGATGTCCGGCGACTTCAGCACCATGAACCCAGCCTGCTCGACCCGTTGCTTGTGCAACGGCGTGACCCGGCCGATGTTGCTCAGGACTTTCTGGCCGACGTTCAGGCTGGAGGTCAGGGACGCAGTCATCGACAGATCGAGCAACACACCGGCCAGCATGCGGTCCTTGTCGTCGAGGCTGACGTTGCCGGCACCACCGATCAGGTCGGAACGGTTTTCACTGTCGGCCAGCCAGCGCGCGGTTTCCGAAGTGGCGCCGCGATCGGACAGGGCGAACACCGAGGCACCGAAGGCCGCGGTAGAGGGTGCGGCGTCGGCGTGAATCGAGACGAACAGGTCGGCGCCTTTCTTGCGGGCGATTTCCGTACGGCCACGCAGAGGAATGAAGTAGTCGCCGGTGCGGGTCAGCTCGGCACGGAAACCCTTCATGCCATTGACCTGGCGCTGCAGTTCGCGAGCGATGGCCAATACCACGTCTTTCTCGCGCTGACCGCGGGAGCCGGAGGCGCCCGGGTCTTCGCCACCGTGACCGGCGTCGATCACCACAATGATGTCGCGCTTGCCAGCCGGTGCTGGCGGCAACTTGATGGCCGGCTCCGAGGGCGTGACCGGCACGGCCGGCACTGTGGCGACCGATGGGGTCGGCGCTGGCGGCGGCGCGGCGTCGGCCGGGTTGTCGAACAGATCGACCACCAGTCGATTGCCATACTGGGCGTTGGGCGCCAGGGAGAAGCTTTTTGGCGTCACGGCCTTTTTCAGGTCGATGACCACCCGCAGGTCGGTCGGCGTACGCTGTGCCGAGCGCATGGCGGTGATCGGGGTGTTCGCGCTGTTGACGTTCAACGGCGCACCGAGGCTCGCGCCATTGATGTCGATGACCAGGCGATCCGGGGACGTCAGCGTAAAGACGCTGTGCTGCACGGGGCCGGTCAGGTCAAACACCAGTCGCGTGTTATCCGGCGCCCGCCACAGGCGAACACTGTTGACCTTCGTCTCGGCCACAGCGTCGACGGTCACCGCCAGAAACAACACCCCTACGGCAGCCACCAACGCGCGAAAGCGCATACCTAACCCCATCATCTATTTGGATTCCAATGCCAATGCGGCACACCAGGCCTCGCCACGCGAGCCCTGGGATAAAATTTTCAGCGAACGCCCGCTGTCTTGCGGGCTAATGGTAATGGTCAGGTCGGGCTTTGGCAAAAAGCCTGCACCTTTATCGGGCCACTCGATCAGGCACAGGGCATCGTCTTCGAAATAGTCGCGGATGCCGAGAAACTCCAGCTCCTCCGGATCGACCAGGCGATACAGGTCGAAATGGAAGGCGCGAATGTCGCCGATCTCGTAGGGCTCGACCAGGGTGAAGGTCGGGCTCTTGACCGCGCCGACATGCCCCAGGCCCCGGATGATACCCCGGGATAAGGTGGTTTTGCCCATGCCAAGATTACCTTCAAGGAAGATCAGGCCATGCCCCTCGGTGATACGGGCGATGCGTGCGCCAAAGTCGCTCATGGCCTGCTCATCGGCCAGGTACAGGGTTACTTCAGACACGGTGCTTGCTCCTCCAACAACTGACGAATGGCTGGTATCAGATCACTGGCCGCCAGCCCACGGCCGAATTTTCCTTGTTGCTCACCGGCGTTGGCGTGCAGCCAGACCGCCAGGCAAGTCGCGTCAAACGCCGCCATGCCCTGTGCAAGCAGTGCACCGACCAGACCGGCCATCACATCGCCCAGCCCCGCGGTGGCCATCGCCGGATGGCCCTGATGACAAAGGGCCAGCCGCCCGTCAGGGCAGGCGATCAGACTGCCGGCGCCCTTGAGCACGACCACGGCGTTGTATTTTTTGCTCAGTGCATGGACCGCCGCCGGGCGATCCGCCTGAACCTCGGCAGTGCTGAGCCCCAGCAACCGCGCGGCTTCCCCCGGGTGCGGCGTGATCACACAGCCCTTGGGCAAGCTGACCCGGCCCTCGGCCAGCAGGTTCAACGCATCGGCGTCCCAGACTTGCGGCAGGGGTGCGTTGGCGGCCGCCGATAACAGGCTTCGTCCCCAGGCGCCCTGCCCCAGTCCAGGGCCAACCACCAACACGGACACCTTTTGAAGCAAATCCATCAATTGATTGGCCGACGTTGTGCCTAACACCATCGCCTCAGGGATCCGCGCCAGCGCAGCGGGCACATGCTCGGGGCGGGTCGCCACCGACACCATGCCCGCGCCGCTGCGCAGTGCACTTTGCGCGCTCAACAGGATCGCCCCGCCCAGCCCGCGATCGCCACCGATCAGCAGGACATGGCCAAATCTGCCTTTATGGGAAGCCGGAGTCCGAGGGGCCAGGCGCGCCAGATTGCCAGCCATGAGGAGACGGGCAGTAGTCGGCGCCCCCTCAAGCAGCTGCGGATCAGAGTGCAGGTCGTTGAAAACCAGCTCACCCACGACATCCGCCGCGTCACCGGTGAACAACCCCAGTTTCAGCCCGATAAAGGTCACCGTCAGATTGGCGCGCACCGCGCAACCGAGGACGCGACCGGTATCAGCGCAAAGCCCCGAGGGGATATCCACTGCCGCCACGGGAAGGCCGCTGGCGTTGATCGCGGCGATGACACTGGCGTACGGCTCGCGCACCTCGCCAGTGAGGCCGGTACCCAGCAATGCGTCCAGAGTGATTCCACGCAAGTCCGATTGCGCACTCCATGCATCGATCACAACCTTCTCCGCTACCGCTTCGGCATGGGCCGAAGCCGCATCACCTCGCAGTTGCTGCGGATCGCCCGCCGCCAGCACCCGTACCGTCCACCCGGCACGCTTGGCCAGCACGGCGACCAGATAACCGTCGCCCGCGTTATTGCCGTGACCGGTAACCACCGTCAGTTCGCTTACCGTCGGCCATTGCCGGACCAGCGCCCGCCAGGTGGCCCGTGCGGCGCGCTGCATCAGTTCGAAGCCCGGTGTGCCGGCCGCGATCAGGCTCGCATCGAGCCCGCGGACCTGCGCGGCGCTGTACAGCGCGTCGGGTAAATCATCTTTAGCGTGCGGCATGCGTCTATGGGCTCCGATGTCTGGCAGAATTATACGCACCTCAGCTCCGGTTTCTCTCGCCTCATGCCCGCTATTACCACAGATTTGCCCGCCCTCGCCCAATCCATCAAGGACTGGGGCCGCGAGCTGGGCTTTCAGCAAGTCGGCATCAGCGGCCTCGACCTCGCCGAGCATGAGCAGCACCTGGAACGCTGGCTCGCCGCCGGCTACCACGGTGAAATGGAGTACATGGGCGCCCACGGCAGCAAACGCTCGCACCCCGAAGAACTGGTGCCGGGCACTTTGCGCGTGGTGTCGCTGCGCATGGACTACCTGTCGGGCGATACCAGAATGGCGCATCTGCTCGCCCAGCCGGAAAAAGCCTACGTCTCGCGTTATGCCTTGGGCCGCGATTACCACAAATTGATCCGTAAACGCGTACAACAACTGGCGGACAAGATTCAGGCAGAAATCGGCCCGTTTGGTTTCCGGGCTTTTGTCGACAGTGCCCCGGTGCTGGAAAAAGCCATCGCCGAACAGGCAGGCCTGGGCTGGATCGGTAAAAACACCCTGGTCTTGAATCGCAAGGCCGGCAGTTACTTCTTCCTCGCCGAACTGTTCGTCGACCTGCCGCTGCCAGTGGACCCGCCCCATGCCACCGAACACTGCGGCCGCTGCAGCGCCTGCCTCGACATCTGCCCGACCAATGCCTTCGTCGGGCCCTATGTGCTGGACGCCCGGCGCTGTATTTCCTACCTGACCATCGAACTCAAAGGTGCGATTCCGCAGGAACTGCGGCCGCTGATCGGCAATCGGGTGTTCGGTTGCGATGATTGCCAGATCGTCTGCCCGTGGAACCGCTTTGCCCGCCCGTCCGGGGAAAGCGACTTCAAGCCGCGGCACAACCTGGACAACGCCGAACTGGCCGAGCTGTTCATGTGGGACGAGGATAAATTCCTGAGCAGCACCGAAGGCTCGCCGCTACGCCGGACAGGGTACGAGAACTGGCTGCGCAACCTGGCCGTCGGTCTCGGCAATGCGCCTTCAACCATTCCGGTGCTGGAAGCGTTGAAGGCCAGGCGTGAACATCCGTCCGAATTGGTCCGCGAGCATGTCGAGTGGGCGTTGCAGCAGCACGCCGAGCGTCAGGCCTCGTCGTTGTAGACGAATTTGGGCATTTCCCAATGGAAGCGGATCGCCAGCAAGCGCAGCAGGAAACCGCCGAACAGGGTGATCAAGATCGCCTGCTCTCCCGGCAAGTTCAGGTATAGGCAAAACATGTAGCACCACGCCGCCGCGAACGACACGCTGGCGTACAGCTCGCGCCGGAAGATCAGCGGAATATCATTGCAGAAGATGTCCCGCAGGATGCCACCGAAAACGCCGGTGATCACCCCGCTGACCGACGCGACCAACATGCCATGCCCCATTTCCAGAGCGGTCATGCAGCCGATCAGGGTGAACGCCACCAGACCGACGGCGTCGAGCACCAGGAACAATGAACGCAGATGGCGCATCCAGCGCGCGGTGAATACCGTGATCATCGCCGCGATAGTGGTCAGCACCAGGTATTCCGGGTGTTTCACCCAGGTCAGCGGATAGTGGCCAAGCAACACATCGCGCACCGAACCACCGCCCAGCGCCGTGACGCACGCGATCAGCACCACGCCGAACCAGTCCATGCCGCGACGACCGGCAGACAGCGCACCGGTCATGGCCTCGGCGGTGATGGCGATCAGGTAGAGCATCAGCAACATGGTGGCGATCCTTGCAAAAAGGCGCGCAGTCTACGCACTTCGCCGAGGCACCAAAAGAGGGCGCCGCCATCTGTCGGGGGCGGCTCGCTGGCGATAGCGTCTTCAAAGCCCCCCTTCGCTGGCAAGCCAGCTCCTACAGAACCGCGCAAACCTGTAGGAGCTGGCTTGCCAGCGAAAGGGCCATAACAGACGCTACACAATCAGGCCTTGATGAAGTGCTGGCGGTAGTGCTGCAGCTCGGCGATCGACTCGCGGATGTCGTCCAGCGCCAGGTGGGTGCTGCCCTTCTTGAAGCTGTCACGCACGTCCGGTGCCCAGCGCGCAGCCAGCTCTTTGAGTGTGGACACGTCGAGGTTGCGGTAGTGGAAATAGCTTTCCAGGGATTTCATGTGGGTATAAAGGAAGCGACGATCCTGGCAGATGCTGTTGCCGCAGATCGGCGATTTGCCCTTCGGCACCCACTTTTCCAGGAAGGCGATGGTCTGGGCTTCGGCTTCAGCCATGCTGATGCGACTGTCGCGCACGCGCTGGGTCAGGCCCGAACCGCCGTGTTGACGGGTGTTCCACTCGTCCATGCCGGCAAGGATTTCGTCGCTGTGGTGAATGGCGATCACCGGACCTTCAGCCAGGGTATTGAGGTCGCTGTCGGTGACAATAGTGGCCATTTCGATGATGACGTCGGTATCCGGGTTCAGACCGGTCATTTCCAGGTCGATCCAGATCAGGTTCTGCGGGTTTTGCATGAGTCGGCTCCTAGGCAATGCTGCGCAGTTTAGCCTAGGCCGGTGGCCGGGCGTGCTAAACTCGCGGCCGTTTTACCTAATCGCTGCATTCTTGATACGGAACACCCATGGCCAAACGCCAACTCAATCGTCGTCAAAACTGGCGCATCGAAAAGATTCAGGGCGAACGCGCTGCCCGCGCCGCCAAACGCGAGTCCTCGGCTGTCGAGGCACTAGAGGGTGGCGACCTGGGCCCGGAACAACACGGCCTGGTGATCGCCCACTTCGGTGTGCAGGTCGAAGTCGAAGCCCGTGATGGCGAGCTGGCCGGCCAGGTGTTTCGTTGCCACCTGCGGGCGAACCTGCCCGCATTGGTGACCGGCGACCAGGTGGTCTGGCGTGCCGGCAACCAGGGCATCGGCGTGATCGTGGCGCAATTGCCGCGCAATACCGAACTCTGCCGCCCGGACAGTCGTGGCCAGCTCAAACCGGTAGCCGCGAACGTCGACATGATTGTCATCGTGTTTGCGCCGCTGCCTGAGCCCCATGCCAACCTGATCGACCGCTACCTCGTCGCCGCCGAACATGCGGGCATCAAGCCGCTGTTGCTGCTGAACAAGTTCGACCTGATCGACGAGCACAACGCCCCGGCCCTGAACGCCTTGCTCGCGGTCTACCGCACCCTGGGTTACCCGGTGCTGGAAGTATCGGCCCACCACGGCAACGGCATGGAACAGCTTCAGAAGCAACTGGACGGGCGCATCAGCGTGTTCGTCGGCCAGTCCGGCGTCGGCAAGTCGTCGCTGGTCAACAGTTTGCTGCCAGAGGTCGAAACCCGCGTCGGCCCGTTGTCCGAGCTGTCCGGCCAGGGCACCCACACCACGACCACCGCACGCCTGTTCCACTTCCCCGGTGGCGGTGAGCTGATCGACTCCCCGGGCATCCGCGAATTCGGCCTGGGCCACGTCAGCCGCGCCGACGTCGAAGCCGGTTTCATCGAGTTCAACGACCTGCTCGGCACCTGCCGCTTCCGCGACTGCAAGCACGACCGCGAACCCGGTTGCGCCCTGCTCAAGGCCCTGGAAGACGGCCGCGTGCAACAGCAACGGATGAACAGCTACCGCTCGATCATCGCCAGCCTGCCGGAAAACGGTTACTAAACAGACGCGCCGGCCGCCCTGACTACAGCGGGGCGGCCGGCGGCTGGATCCCTTCTCCATTTAAACGTCAGACCTTTCTGTAAGGCTTGTGCACACGCGCTTGTAGGGCATTTCTCTTTTCGCGCCAATCCCTTGTGGCCGCGCTGCAATCGCCTAGGTTCAAACCCTCTTCGCACTCAAGCGACACCGAGGGATACCCATGCAGACCTACCATTTGTTTATCAGCCACTCGTGGAATTACCCCCACGCCCACGACAATCTCGTGCGCTTGCTCAACGCTCGGCCCGACTTCAAGTACAAGAACTTTTCGGTGCCACCCGACAAGCCGATTGTGGGCGCGAAAACCGACAAACAACTTGAGGAGGCCATCGAAGACAAGATCCGCCCGTGCTCGGCGGTATTGATCATGGCCGGGATGTATTCCACCTACAGCAAGTGGATCAACAAGGAAATCGAGATAGCCAGGCGCATGGGCAAGGTCATCATTGCGATCAAGCCGTTCGGCGCCGACCGCATTTCCAAGGTGGTGCGTGACGCGTCGCACACCGAATGTGCGTGGAACACCAACAGCATCATCAGCGCCATTCGCCAGCACACGGCGGTGTAACCATGCGCAAGGGACTTTTTATCGGCATCAACGACTACACCCACGTTTCGCGCCTGAGCGGCTGCAGCAATGACGCCATGGCCATGGCTTCCGTGCTGAAGACCGACGCCAATGGCGATCCGAACTTCAAGAACATCGTCCTGACCTCCGCCGAGGACTACCTGGGCAGGGAAAAGCTCGAAGACCAGATCCGCGAGCTGTTTTCCGGGGACTGCAATGTCGCACTGCTGTATTTCGCTGGCCACGGCAGCTTCGATACCGACACCGACGAAGGCATGTTGATCCCGCAGGATTACAAGAGCGCCAAGGATGGGATTCGCCTCAGCGACATCCTCAACTGGGCAACCAAGGCCACCAAGATCAAGAACAAAGTGATCATTCTCGATTGCTGCCAGAGCGGCTCGGCCGGCGAATTGCGTGCCTTGCGCAGCGAGTGTGCCGTGATTGGCGAAGGCATGACCATTCTGACCGCCTGCAAAAAGGCAGAGCCGGCAATGGAGGGCGCACAGCACGGCGTGTTCACCGGACTGTTGCTCCAGGCCCTGCACGGCGGAGCTGCGAACATCCTGGGCAAGATCACCCCCGGCAGCCTCTATTCGTTTGTCGACAACGCCCTCGACGCCTGGGAACAGCGCCCGGTGTTCAAGACCAACGTGTCGCAGTTCATTTCCCTGCGCGAAGTTTCGCCGCTGATCCCCAAGGAAATCCTGCGCAAACTTCCTGAATGGTTTGCCGAAGCAGAGTCGATATACCCCCTCACCCCCAGCTTTGAACCCACCGAACCCGAGTTCAACCCTGAACAGGGCGAAGTCTTTGCCCAGCTGCAAAAGTGCAACCGCCACAGTCTCATCGAACCGGTGGACGCCGAACATATGTACTACGCCGCCATCCACGCCACCGGCTGCCGCCTCACCGCCCTCGGCGCCTATTACCGCGAACTCGCGATCAAGGGACATTTTTGATGCCAGTGTTTATCAGCTACCGCCACATGGATCGCGCTTATGCGATCAACATCAACACGCGCCTGATGCAGGCCAACATCAAGACCTACCTTGATGTACTGGATGCCGAATCCCAGACCACCGACGACATTACCGGGGTAATCACCCGCAACATCAGCGAATGCACGCACCTGCTGGCAGTGGTATCCGAGAAAACCGCGCTGTCCTGGTGGGTGCCATTCGAAATCGGCGAGGCGACCATCACAAATCGGCGTATCTGCTCGTTCAAGACCGGCCCGACAGAGCTGCCGCTGTATCTCGATAAGTGGCCGAAGCTGACCAGCGACAGAGATATCGAGTTCTTTATCGATGCGTATCGCAACGAATCGACGCTCAAGCGTTCGATGTCACTGGAATCCGTGAATGGCAGCGAATCGGCACGCAGCGTCAACAGGAGTAACGCCGACCGATTCCACACGGATCTCAAATCCAGAATCATCCGTGGGTTTTAAGGCAGGAAACGCCCACAAAAAGCCGACATTGCTGTCGGCTTTTTTCGGTCACTGCCTGGTTGGTTCAGCCGATTTGGCTGGCTCACCCGGTTTTGGTGCAGGATCGTCAAACAGGTTCAGACGCTCCCGAAGCTCATGCGCCGGCAGCGGCTCCTTGTCCGCTGGCAACGCGTTTGGATCGACTGGCGCAGCCGGTGCGGCATTTGGAGCAGCCGAATCTTGCGGCGCATCAGGAGTAGGTTCCGCCCCTTGCGAACCTTCGATGGCACGCTGGGCCTTCTTGGTCAGCACGACAATGTCGATACGGCGGTTGACCGGATTGAACGGATGCTCGCGGTCGAACAGGGCCGACGAGGCATAACCAACCACACGCGCCACCTGTGCCTCCGGGTAGCTGCCCGCCACCAGCGCACGGCGCGCGGCGTTGGCACGGTTGGCCGACAGCTCCCAGTTACCGAATTCGCCGCTGCCGCTGTACGGCGTGGCATCGGTGTGGCCGCTGATGCTGATCTTGTTCGGCACCGCCTTGATGGTGTCGGCCATGGCCAGCAGGATGTCTTCGAAATACGGTTTCAGGCGGGCCGAGCCCGAGTCGAACATCGGCCGGTTTTCGGCGTCCACGATCTGGATGCGCAAACCGTCCGGGGTGATTTCGAACAGGATCTGGTCTTTGAATTTCTGCAGTTGCGGGTTCTCTTCGACCTTGTTCTGCAGTTCTTGCAGCAGCAGTTCCAGACGCTCCTTCTCCACCGTCTCGGCCATGCCCTCGACCTGATCGACGTCGACCGTCAGCTTGTCCGGCTGCGGCTGGGTCTTCACCTCGGGGTTGAGGGTATTTTCCGGCGCCATGGTCGGCGTGCCGCCCAGATCGATGATGTAGGGTGTGCCACTTTCGGAAAAGCCGATCGGGTCCTTGAAGTAGCCGGCGATGGCGATTTTCTGTTCCGGGGTGGCGGTGGACAACAGCCACAACACCAGGAAGAACGCCATCATCGCCGTGGCGAAGTCGGCGAAGGCGATTTTCCAGGCGCCCCCGTGATGCCCACCGGCGATGCGCTTGACGCGCTTGATGATTATCGGCTGGTTATTTTCCATTACTTAACGACCACGAACCGCTTGTTCCAGCTCGGCGAAGCTTGGCCGGTGCGCCGGGTACAGGACCTTGCGCCCGAACTCCACGGCCAGCGATGGCGGCATGCCCGAGGCGGAAGCCACCAGCGAGGCCTTGATGGCTTCGTAGACGTTGAGTTCTTCTTTGGCATCGTGGGCCAGGGAATGCGCCAGCGGGCCGAAGAAACCGTAGGCGGCGAGAATACCGAAGAAGGTACCCACCAGTGCCGCACCGACGTGCAGACCGATCGACTTCTGGTCGCCCTCGCCCAGCGAGGCCATGGTCACCACGATACCCAGGACCGCCGCGACGATACCGAAACCGGGCATGGCGTCGGCGATGCCGTTCACCGCGTGGGACGGGTGCTCCAGGTCTTCCTTGAGGCTGTAGAGTTCCATGTCGAACAGGCCCTCCAGCTCATGGGGCGCCATGTTGCCGGAGGACATGATGCGCAGGTAATCACAGATGAACGCGGTCATGCGCTCATCCTTCAGGACCGTCGGGTACTTGGCGAAGATCGGGCTCGCCGCAGCATCTTCGATGTCCGCTTCGATGGCCATCATGCCTTCGCGGCGGCTCTTGTTGAGAATCTCGTAGATCAGGCCCAGCACTTCAAGATAGAAGGCATGGCTGAAACGCGAACCGAACATGCTCAGGGACTTCTTGAGCACGTGCATGGTCATGTAACCGGGGTTGGCCTGCAGGAATGCACCGAGGGCCGCACCACCGATAATCATGACCTCGAAAGGCTGGATCAGGGCGGCAATCTTGCCATGGGAGAGCACGTATCCGCCGAGCACGCTCGCGAATACGACGATGATGCCGATAATTTTAGCCATAGGTAGGAGAGCACTTACTGAGTCGGGTTCAAGGTCATATTCGGAAGTTAAAAAATCTCTTCTTCTACTTATCGGCAAAACTGCGCCAGACTATAGCCAGTTCAGGCGAAAAGCCAATTTGACCCCCTCCGGGCCCAGGTATTGTTGACGATGATCGCCTCCAGACATGGCTAGACAAACGAACGCCCCGACGCCAACACCGAACACGCTCGAAGGCTGGGTCAAGCTTCTCGACGGCGTGCGCCTGCCGGTTCCGCAGGCCAGTCACGATCAAGTGTGCCGGGCCATGCGCGACAGTCGCAGCTCGCTGCGCAACATCGCCGACTTGATGCAGGGCAGCCCGGCCCTGGCCTTGAGCGTGATTCGCGAAGCCAACCGGCACAGCCATGGCGCCATGAGCGAGCCTGCGGAAAACCTTGAGGTCGCCATCAACCGCCTTGGCTTGAAGCGCACCGAGGAGCTGCTCGCGCGATTGCCCGCAATGCCCCAGGCCGAGATCCCGAAAGCCCTGCGCCAGTTGCAGATGATCAGCCAACACGCCAGCCAACAGGCCAACGGTTTTTTTGCCGGCCGCCTGGCGCGCCTGTGGCAGGACATCCACTGGGGCAGCCTGCTGTTCCTGTCGCCGCTGTGGCCGCTTGCCATGACGCATCCGCAGCTGCTCGAAGACTGGGAGCTGCGGGTCATTCATAAAGGCGAGTCGGCGCGCGCAGTCGAACAGCAACTGTTTGGCGCGCGCCTGCTGGAAATCGGCCAGGCCCTGGTGGATCTCTGGCACCTGCCGATCTGGGTGCAACAGGGCTATCGACTGCTGCTCACCGAGCAACGGGAACTGGTGAAAGTGCTGCGCATTGCCCGCGACAGCGAACATCCGCTACGCCAGCAGAACCGCTTGGATGACCACCCGACCCTGCGTCGCTGGCTTAATCAACCGGCCAACACGGTGTTATTGGCCAACGGCCTGGCCCTCTCGGCGCAGCAGGCCTGGGACAGTCCGCACAGTGAGCGCTGGCAGTACTTGACCGGCCTTTACCTGCAAATACCGATGGACGAGGTGCAACAACAATTGCACCAGCAAGCCGCCAACAGTGCGCGTTATCACGCCATGCCCGATCTTTGGCATCCCGCTGTCGCACTGATCTGGCCATGGGGTACGAACCCTGTACATGCCGGTTTGCAGCCAGCCCCGGCACCCACTGCCGACGACCTGGCGAAATGGCGCAAACAATGTGCCGAGCTGTTGCACGAGCCAAGTCGTTTCACCAATGCCATCCACCTGACCACCTCTGCCCGCGACGCGCTGGTGGCCAGTGGCATGCGTCGGGTGATGATCCTGATGGCCGACCGCACCCACGCCAATCTGCGTGTGCACCAGACGGCCGGCCTGCCTGATGAAGTGGCCGGGCTGAATTTTAACGTCAGTCAAAGCGCGCTATTGCAACGCCTGCTCTCGCAACAGGCCCAGGTACGCCTGACGCCGCTCAACAACGCGCAATTTTCCGCCTTGCTGCCCAACAACCTGCGTAGCCAGTTCAGCGGCGAGCACCTGTTGCTGCGCTCGCTGCTCAACAATGGGCGAGTGATCATGATCGTCGTGGCGGATCAGGGTGGCGGGCCATTCTCGGACATCGCCGTGCAAGCCTTCGGCAAAACCGCGCAATGCATCGAAAAAGCGCTGCACAGCTTTAGTCAGCGCGGCCAATAAGGCTGCGCTACAATCCTCCCTTTTGTGCCCTGGAGACCTCACATGTCTGACTTCTCTGGCTTGCCGCTGGTGATCGAGCCGAGCGACTTGCTCCCTCGCCTCGAAGCCCGCCAACTGATCCTGGTGGACCTGACCAGCCATGCCCGCTACACCGAAGGGCATATTCCCGGTGCGCGGTTTGTCGATCCGAAACGCACACAACTCGGCCAGGCACCCGCGCCGGGGCTGATGCCGCCGCAAGCGGCGCTCGAAGCATTGTTCGGTGAGCTGGGACACAACCCCGATGCCGTCTATGTGGTCTATGACGACGAAGGCGGCGGTTGGGCCGGGCGCTTTATCTGGCTGCTGGATGTCATTGGCCACAGCCAATACCACTATCTCGACGGCGGCCTGACGGCCTGGCTGGCTGAAGGCATGCCCATGTCGATCCAGGTCCCCGCTCCTGCAGGCGGCCCGGTCGCGTTGACCCTGCACGACGAACCCATCGCCACCCGCGAGTACCTGCAAAGCCGTCTCGGCGCTGCCGACCTGGCGATCTGGGATGCGCGCGGGCCGCTGGAGTATTCCGGCGAGAAAGTCCTCGCGGCCAAGGCCGGGCACATCCCTGGCGCGGTCAATTTCGAATGGACCGCCGGCATGGACAAGTCTCGCCAGCTGCGCATCCGCAGCGACATGCCGCAGATCCTCGAACAGCTCGGCATTACGCCTGACAAAGAAGTGATTACCCACTGCCAGACTCACCATCGATCTGGCTTCACCTATCTGGTGGCCAAGGCTCTCGGTTATCCGCGGGTCAAAGGCTACGCCGGCTCCTGGGGCGAATGGGGCAACCACCCCGACACGCCCGTAGAGATTTAAGGTTTTTAAGGACAGTTAATGAACAAGCGTCTGTTTATCGTCAGCCAATACCTGCTGCCCCACAACCTGCTCTCGCGACTGGCCGGCTGCATCGCCGAATGCCGCATGCGCTGGTTCAAGAATGCGTTCACCGCGTGGTTCGCCAAGCGTTACCAGGTGAACATGTCCGAGGCGCTGGTCGAAGACCTCACCGCCTACGAGCACTTCAACGCGTTTTTCACCCGCGCATTGAAAGACGGTGCCCGTCCGCTGGACGAGACTCCGGGTGCCATCCTCAGCCCGGCCGACGGCGCGGTCAGCCAGCTCGGCCCGATCGAACACGGTCGGGTGTTCCAGGCCAAGGGCCACAGCTTCAGTGTGCTGGAACTGCTGGGTGGCGATGCGGCAAACGCTGCGCCGTTCATGGGCGGTGATTTCGCGACCATCTACCTGTCGCCGAAGGACTACCACCGCGTGCACATGCCGCTGGCCGGCACCCTGCGCGAGATGGTCTACATCCCGGGTCGGCTGTTCTCGGTCAACCAGACCACCGCTGAAAACGTTCCGGAACTGTTTGCCCGCAATGAGCGCGTAGCGTGCATTTTCGACACCGAGCGCGGGCCGATGGCCGTGGTGCTGGTGGGCGCGATGATCGTGGCGTCGATCGAAACCGTGTGGGCCGGGCTGGTGACGCCGCCGAAACGCGAGCTGAAAACCTTCCGCTACGACGAAACCGCGCGTGCGCCGATCCACCTGGAAAAAGGTGCGGAGCTGGGCCGCTTCAAACTGGGTTCGACCGCTGTCGTGCTGTTCGGGCCGGATCAAGTGCAGTGGGATGCAGAGTTGCTGGCCGGTTCGCCGGTGCGGATGGGTCAGGGTATGGGGCTGCCGAAGGCATAAGTGCGCAGCCCAAATCTGTAGGAGCCGGCTTGCTGGCGATGGCGTCCTTGAGGTCCCCATCGCTGGCAAGCCAGCTCCTACAGTGGATTTGCGGTGCTGTTAGAGTTGTCCGTCGCGATCGCGAAAGCCCAGCAGATACAGCACGCCATCCAGCCCAAGGGTGGAAATCGCCTGTTTCGCCGACTGCTTGACCAGCGGCTTGGCCCGGAACGCCACGCCCAACCCGGCAATCGCCAGCATCGGCAAGTCATTGGCACCGTCGCCGACCGCAATGGTCTGCTCCAGACGCAAGCCTTCCTTGTGTGCCAGTTCTTTCAGCAGATCCGCTTTGCGCTGGGCATCGACAATCGGCTCGACCGCCACGCCGGTCACCTTGCCGTCGACCACTTCCAGTTCGTTGGCGAACACATAGTCGATACCCAGCTTGGCCTGCAATTGCTTGGCGAAGTAGGTGAAGCCGCCCGACAGGATGGCGGTCTTGTAACCCAGGCGCTTGAGTTCGGCGAACAGGGTTTCAGCGCCTTCGGTCAGGCGCAGCGAGGCGCCGATCGAGTCCAGCACGCCGACATCCAGCCCCTTGAGCAACGCCAGGCGTTCCTTGAAGCTGGCGCGGAAGTCCAGTTCACCGGCCATCGCCCGCTCGGTGATTTCCGACACCTTGTCGCCCACACCGGCCGCCTTGGCCAGCTCGTCGATGACTTCGGCTTCAATCAGGGTCGAGTCCATGTCGAACACCGCCAGGCGGCGATTACGACGGAACAGCGAATCTTCCTGGAAGGCGATGTCGACGTTCAGTTCCTGGGCGACGCTGAGAAATTCGGCCCGCAGCGCCTGCGGATCAGCCGCCTCGCCACGCACGGAAAACTCGATGCAGCCCTTGCCTTTATCAGCCGGGGTGTCCAGCGGCATGCGCCCGGACAGGCGATCGATATGGTCGATGTTCAGACCATATTTGGCGGTAATCGAACTCACGGCCTGCAATTGCCCGGCGGTGACCTTGCGCGTCAGCAGGGTCACGATGTGGCGTTTTTTACCCTGGTTGCCGACCCACTGCTGGTAATCCTCTTCGGACACCGGCGTGAAACGCACCTGTTGATCCAGCTCATAGCCCTTGAACAGGATGTCCTTGAGCACCGACTTGCCTTGTTCGGTATCAGGAATTTCAACCAGGATGCCGAACGACAGGGTGTCGTGGATCACCGCCTGACCGATGTCGAGAATGTTCACACCACCCTGGGCCAGAACGCCGGTAATGGCCGCAGTCAGACCCGGACGGTCGACTCCCGTGATGTTTATCAGGACGATTTCGCGCAAGGCGCACCCCCGCAGGTGGAAAAAAACCGCATTCTACCCACATTCAGTGACCATCGGGCACCGTGAGCGCTTTGACGGCCTAGGGCCTGTCGCTATACTGCGCGTCAACTTCACGGACAAAAGAGCCGAGCTCAAGTGAACCGGCCCACGCCAGTAAAAACCGATAACTTCTTCCTGCTGATCTTCCGTGCACTGCGCCACCGCCGTGTACCGATTGCATTGCGCATTGCCAGCCATAACGTGATCCTGGTCGCTCTGGCCCTGGTGATCTACGCCTGCGTGATGGGTTTGCAGTTCAAGCAGGCCATGCACGAGCAGGCGGATGCGTTGGGTGAAAGCCTGACCATGCAGACGGCCACCTCGGCCACCGAGCTGCTGGTGTCCAACGACATCCTCAGCCTCAACGTGCTGCTCAACAACCTGACCAAGAACAAGCTGGTGGCCCACGCCGCCATCTACAGCGTGGACAACCGCATCCTCGCCGAAGCCGGCCAGCGTCCCAAGCATGGTTTGTTGGGCGAAGCCGAGGGCATGTACCAGAGCAAGATCACGTTCCAGGATGTGACCGCCGGTCAGCTGCGCATCAGCCTGGACATGGATCAGTTCCAGCAGCCGATGACCATCAGCCTGCAAAGCATGGGCATCTTGAGCGCGATCCTGCTGGCCCTGTCCCTGGCCTTGAGCCTGCGCATGGGTCGATACCTCTCCACACCACTGCTGCAATTGCGGGTGTGGCTGCGCAACATCGACGAATACACGCCGGCCACCGAGCGTAATGACGAGATCGGCGACCTGGCGCGCCAGCTGCATGCCGACTTCGCGCCGGAACCGGCCGAACCGGAACCCGAGCCGGAACCCGAATACGACGATGACGACGACGGCGAACCGGGCTTCGAAGTGCGCAACCTGCGTGATCCGAGTTTCGATGAAAGTCGCCCGATGGCCGCGATGAAAGCCGCGCCACGGCGTGTCGTCAGCACCGTTGAAGACGATGACGATGACGATGCGTTCGCAGACTTGCTCGATGCGCCAGACAGTGTGGCGAAACCGCTGGCCAAACCCGTAGCTTCCAACGTGCCGCAGCACAGCGCCGTGCTGGCCGTGCAGCTGGGCTCGCAGGAACAACTGCGACGCCTGCCGCGGACACGCCTGGAAGAACTGCTCAAGCGCTACCGCGACTGCCTCGACCAGGCGGCCTCGCTCTACCAGAGCGAACTGCACACCCTGAACGATGGCAGCACCCTGATGCTGTTCCACGCCGAAGACAGTGGCGACGATTACCTGACCAACGCCATCTGCTGTGGTGAGCTGCTGCGAGCGCTGGGGCATCAATTGCAGATCGAAGTCGCCGACAGCGGCATCACCTTGCAATTGCAGCTGGGCCTGACTCTGGGCGAGGAGTTGTTCGGCCTGAGCCAGATCGACCTGTTGCTGACCGACGCCGCGCAGGATGCCCTGGCCCTGTCGCAACACAGCCGCAACCTGCTGCTGGTGGAGCGCAAGATCAGTGACGACGCGTTGATCCGCCAGCGCGCACGGATCCGCCCGATTGCAAGCCCTGAAGGCGCCTGCTGCGTGGAGCGGCTGATGGAGCCTTATCCGTCGATGCTGGAACGACAGCTGGCGCGGATGCACGAACGTCGGGCGTAAAAGCCCTGTCATGAAGAAGCCCGCAGGCGAGTGATCGTCTGCGGGCTTTTTTGTTGCCTGTCCTTTCGCTATCGCTGGCAAGCCAGCTCCTACAGGGTTCCATGCCGAACGCAGGTCTTGTGTACGACATCAATCACTGTAGGAGCGGGCTTGCCCGCGAAGAGGCCGGGACAGGCACTAGAGATCTCCAACCGGCAGAAACAACAAGGCCCGCATCAACGCGGGCCTTGTTTCCAATCCATCGAGCTTTAGAAGCGAAACACTTCCATATCCGTACGAATCGGCGCAGCCATCGGGATCTTCGGCTGTTTTTCCTGTTCCGCCGCCGGTGCTGCAGGCTTGGCGGCCGGCTTGCGTGGTGCTTCGGCGATCGGTGGCTGGTTGGCCAGTGGCTTGAGCGCTACCGAGAGCTGTTCAGCGAGCTTCTGCAGCAATACACCCTGTGCCTGGACCTGAGCCGCCGTGTTGCCGGCGTGCTGTTCCTGCAGGTGAATGATGCGGTTATCACGCACCTGGCCACGACGATCGATCAAACGCCATTGCGCATCGAGAATCGCCGGTTGCGACTTCCCCGAATCCAGGCGCGTGATGGTCAACAGCACTTGGACATCCGGCGTGAAGCCTGTGGTCGCAGGCGCCAGCACGACACGCTGGCTGTCCAGGTGGCCAGCCACCTGACGCAGCAACAGCTGGTCGATGTCGGAAGAGAGGCTGCCAGCCCAACGGCCGTCGGCCGAGGCTTGCAGGCTGCCATCGGGCTGACGCTGCAACAGGGTTTCGCGCTGCAGGTAGTCCGCCACGGTTACCGGGCCCAACAAAACCGCCATGCCCGCGCTTTGCGCAGGCTGAACCGGACTTCCGCTGTCCAGTTGATACAGCGACACCGGCTGGTGAACGCTGCAACCCGCCAGGCCAAGTACGCCGGCGAGCATCAAAATAAAAGGAAGGCGCAGAGCAGTCATCGTCCCATCCAGGTGATTGCCACAAGGCTAATCACAGTGAAAATACTCAATAAATATGAAGAACGCTCGGCCACGCCGGCGCTTGAAAGGCCATATCATCCGTGAATATGCGTTCCGACTCCAGCGCCAAAGCGTCGATCTACGCGTTAAATCGTAGATCGAGGCCTCTAGGACGCTTAATTGAGGTTTTCGACGAACAGCGCATCTACCCGCTGGAAGCCACGTGGCAGTTTGTTCCCACGACGACCACGCTCACCCTTGTAGTGCTCGAGGTCGTCCGCTTTCAGTGACAAGGTACGTTTTCCGGCCTGCAGCACCAAAGTGGCGCCCTCCGGCACAACGGCGATGTCCGTGACATATTCTTCGCGACTGGCCACACGCTCACCGGGAATCCCGATGATCTTGTTGCCTTTGCCCTTACCTAATTGTGGCAGATCGCTGATCTTGAAGATCAGCAGGCGACCTTCGGTGGTCACCGAAGCCAACCAGTTATGCTCACGATCGGCCACCGGACGCGGCAGGATCACCTTGGCGTTGTTCGGCAGGCTCAGCAGGGCCTTGCCCGCCTTGTTCTTGGCCTGCAGGTCTTCACCCTTGACCACGAAACCGTAACCGGCGTCCGAGGCGATGACGTACAGCGCATCGTCTTCGGGCATCAGCACGCATTCGAAACTCGCCCCTGGCGGCGGCGTCAGACGGCCGGTCAGCGGCTCGCCCTGACCACGGGCCGAAGGCAAGGTGTGTGCCGCCACCGAGTAACTGCGCCCGGTGGAGTCGATGAACACCGCAAACTGGTTGGAACGCCCCGCCGCCAACGCCTTGAAACCATCCCCAGCCTTGTAGGAGAGACCGGTGGCGTCGATGTCGTGACCTTTGGCGGAGCGCACCCAGCCTTTTTCCGACAGCACGACAGTGACTTTCTCGTTCGGCAGCAAATCGTGCTCGGTCAGCGCCTTGGCTTCGGCGCGCTCGACGATTGGTGAGCGACGGTCGTCGCCATAGGTCTCGGCATCCTTGATCAGCTCGGTGCGTACCAGCTTCTTCAGCTTGGCTTCGCTGCTCAGCAGGGCTTGCAGCTTGGCTTGTTCCTTGAGCAGTTCGTCCTGCTCGGAACGCAGCTTCATTTCTTCCAGCCGCGCCAATTGGCGCAAACGCGTGTCGAGGATGTAGTCGGCCTGGATTTCGCTCAGGGCGAAACGCTCGATCAGCGCGGCTTTAGGCTGCTCCTCGGTACGGATGATGTGGATCACTTCATCCAGGTTGAGGTAAGCGATCAACAAACCGTCCAACAGGTGCAGGCGACGCTCGACCTTGTCCAGGCGGAATTGCAGGCGGCGGCGTACGGTCCGGACCCGGAATTCCAGCCACTCGACCAGCAGGGCCCGCAGGTTTTTCAGCTGCGGCTTGCCGTCCAGGCCGATGATGTTGATGTTGACCCGGTAGCTCGACTCCAGCTCGGTGCTGGCGAACAGGTGCTGCATCAACGCATCGTGGTCAAAGTTTTTCCGGGCGCCCGGAATAATCACGATCCGGCACGGGTTCTCGTGGTCCGACTCGTCGCGCAAATCGGCAATTTGCGGAGCTTTCGAGGGTTTGGCCTGCATCATCGCCGCGATCTGTTCCAACACCTTGGCGCCGGAAACCTGATGTGGCAGCGCGGTGACGATGATGTCGCCGTCTTCAATGTAATAAACGGCGCGCATGCGCACCGAACCGCGGCCGGTCTCGTAGATTTTCAGCAGGTCGGCGCGCGGCGTGATGATTTCCGCTTCGGTCGGGTAATCCGGACCCTGGATGTGTTCACAGAGCTGTTCGACCGTGGCCTTGGGCTCGTCGAGCAAACGCACGCAGGCGCTGGCGACTTCGCGCAGGTTGTGCGGCGGCACGTCGGTGGCCATGCCCACGGCGATACCGGTGGTGCCGTTGAGGAGGATATTCGGTAAACGTGCCGGCAACACCAGCGGTTCGTCGAGGGTGCCGTCGAAGTTCGGGCCCCAGTCCGCCGTGCCCTGGCCCAGTTCGCTGAGCAGCACTTCGGAGTAGCGCGACAGCCGTGCCTCGGTGTAACGCATGGCGGCGAAGGACTTGGGATCGTCCGGCGCACCCCAGTTACCCTGGCCATCCACCAGCGTATAGCGATAGCTGAACGGCTGGGCCATCAGGACCATGGCTTCGTAACAGGCCGAGTCGCCGTGGGGGTGGAATTTACCGAGCACGTCACCGACGGTACGCGCCGATTTCTTGTGCTTGGAATCGGCGTCCAGCCCCAACTCGCTCATCGCATAAATGATGCGGCGCTGTACCGGTTTCAGGCCGTCGCCGATATGCGGCAAGGCACGGTCCATGATCACGTACATGGAGTAGTTGAGGTAGGCATTTTCGGTGAAGTCAGCCAGTGACCGGCGTTCTACACCGTCCAGGCTGAGATCAAGGGAGTCGCTCATGCGGGCCTCATCGGTTCGTTGTCTGGCGCAGCAGCATGGTGCCACCGCGCTGGGTAAATTCAAGTTTGTTCAGCGCGCTCATACCGAGCAGCACTTGCTCGCCATCCAGGCCTGGCACGACGATGGCGCGCACATCACGCAACACAATATCGCCCAGTTGCAGCCGGTCGACCCGGGTTCGATAACCCTCGGTGCGACCGTTGGCGGTGCTCAGGGTCACCCCGAAGCCTTGTTCCAGTTTCAGCCGTTCGGCCATTTGCGCCGGGATCGCCACATCGGTCGCCCCGGTATCGAGCATGAAATTCACCGGCTGGCCATTGATATGGCCGCTGGCAACGAAATGCCCCTGGCCATTGCTGACCAGTTTCACCTCGACGAAACCCTCGCCGCGTTCCGAGCTGACGACCACATTCGGATTTTGCTGACGCTCTTCCCACTGGCCGAAAAACCGCGTCGCCAGAAACAAAGCGGCGCACCAGGCCAGTACCATCAATACCCGACCGGCACGTTTGCCCGGCGTTTGCTGGCTCATGACTTGGCACTCCAGCCACCTTCAGGTACAGCAAAGCGCCAGACGATCGGACGGACCTCGCCATCGGCGCGGGCGCCGGTGTTGTTGTCGATGCCGATCCAGGCGCCCTCGGCGTCCACGATCAAGGCTTCCGTCAGGGCAAAGTCCTGGGGATAACGACGATTTTCCTGCAACGCCTCATCGGCAAACGACCAGCAGCGCTCGACCTTGGCTGTCACCGCATCACGACGGCAAATCTGGTACGCATTGCGCTCGAGGGTAAACAGCTTGCCGTCGAACCATGACAGGTCGGCAAAATCCCGGGGCATCGGCCTGGCGCTGGGAAATTGTGCCGGTTGCATCTCCTTTGCGCCTTCGCTCAGCAGCACACAGCCGCCATCGCAGTCCCAGACGGTCTGCTTGCGCTTGACCAGCAGCAACCCGCGGCTCTCGCGCTCGGCAGCCAACCACAACTGGTCACCTTGCGGATTGATCGCCAGGCCTTCGAACAATGCATTAAAGCGCAGCAACATACCGCTGGCCCGCGCCTCGCGCACCATGAGCGGCGAAATCTTCAGCCAGAAGGTTGGCCCGGTTGGCGGAATTTGCAGCACCGCCGCATGGGACTCGCTGACCACGTAGCGATTGCCAGCGCTGTCGCAGGTGATCCCTTCGAAATCCAGGTCACCGCCACGCACGAACGACGACACCCAGGCCCGCGAACGCAGGCCCCAGGGCAAGCCGCTTTCCGGCACGGGCGGCACGCCGATGCCCACCGCTTCCGCACGCCAGACACCCGCGCCCGTCTCGAGGCGGTAGATCTGGTCGTCGTCGCGGTCGGAGACCGTCCACAACTCCGTGCCGCACTGGGCCAGCCCGGACAGGTTGCCGCCGCGCATGCCGTCCACGGCGTGCTCGGACAACAGGCGCAGCTGCGGTGTCGGCTTGGCAGACACCGTCATCGAGGTCAGCAGCAACGCACACGCCAGGGCAAAGCCCAGCCGCATCAGCCCAGCACCTCCGCCAGGTTGCCCTTGGACTCCAGCCAGGTCTTGCGGTCGCCAGCGCGTTTTTTCGCCAGCAGCATGTCCATCATTTCCGAGGTCGCGTCGAAATTATCGCCCAGGGTCAGTTGCACCAGGCGCCGGGTGTTCGGGTCCATGGTGGTTTCGCGCAGCTGCGGCGGGTTCATTTCACCCAGGCCCTTGAATCGGGTGACCTGCGGCTTGCCGCGCTTCTTCTCGGCCACCAGGCGATCGAGAATGCCGTCGCGCTCGGCTTCGTCGAGGGCGTAGTAGATCTCTTTGCCCAGGTCGATGCGGTACAGCGGCGGCATGGCGACGTAGACGTGACCGGCATCCACCAGCGGGCGGAAATGCTGGACGAACAGCGCGCAGAGCAGGGTCGCAATGTGCAGGCCGTCGGAGTCGGCGTCGGCGAGGATGCAGATCTTGCCGTAGCGCAACTGGCTCATGTCCGCGGCACCCGGATCGACACCGATGGCCACGGCAATGTTGTGCACTTCCTGGCTGGCCAGCACTTCGCTGCCGTCGACTTCCCAGGTATTGAGGATCTTGCCGCGCAACGGCAGGATCGCCTGGAACTCTTTGTCCCGCGCCTGCTTGGCAGAACCACCGGCGGAATCACCTTCCACCAGGAACAGCTCGGAACGCATCGGGTCCTGCCCGGCGCAGTCGGCGAGCTTGCCCGGCAACGCCGGCCCCTGGGTGATGCGCTTGCGCTCGACCTTCTTGCTGGCCTTGAGGCGACGACCAGCGTTGTTGATCGCCAGTTCCGCCAGCGCCAGGCCGGTTTCCGGGTGCGCGTTGAGCCACAGGCTGAACGCATCCTTGACTACACCGGAGACGAACGCCGCCGCTTCACGGGACGACAGGCGTTCCTTGGTCTGGCCGGAGAACTGCGGCTCCTGCATTTTCATCGACAGCACAAAAGCGATGCGTTCCCAGACGTCTTCCGGCGCCAGCTTCACGCCGCGTGGCAACAGGCTGCGGAATTCGCAGAACTCGCGCATGGCGTCGAGCAGGCCTTGGCGCAAACCGTTGACGTGGGTACCGCCCTGGGCGGTCGGGATCAGGTTGACGTAGCTTTCCTGCACCGCGTCGCCACCTTCCGGCAGCCACAGCAGCGCCCAGTCCACGGCTTCCTTGTTACCGGCCAGGCTGCCGCAGAACGGCTCGTCCGGCAGGCGCTCGAATTCGCTGACCGCGTCGACCAGATAGGAACGCAGGCCGTCTTCGTAATGCCATTCGACTTTCTCGCCGCTGGCCTTGTCTTCAAAACTGACCAGCAGCCCCGGGCACAGGACGGCCTTGGCCTTGAGCACGTGCTTGAGGCGGCTGATGGAGAATTTCGGTGAATCGAAGTATTTCGGGTCCGGCGCGAAGAACACGCTGGTGCCGGTATTGCGTTTGCCGACCGTACCGAGAATTTCCAGCTCGGTTTTCTTGAAACCGTCGGCGAAGGTCATCTGGTATTCGTTGCCGTCACGTTTTACACGCACCCGGACTTCGGTCGACAAGGCGTTGACCACCGAAATACCCACCCCGTGCAGACCGCCGGAGAACTGGTAGTTCTTGTTGGAAAACTTGCCACCCGCGTGAAGCTTGGTGAGGATCAGTTCGACCCCGGAAACGCCTTCTTCGGGGTGAATGTCCACTGGCATGCCACGGCCGTCATCGCTGACTTCCAGCGAGTGATCGGCGTGGAGGATGACCTGCACCGATTTGGCATGCCCGGCCAAGGCTTCGTCGACACTGTTGTCGATGACTTCCTGGGCGAGGTGGTTCGGCCGACTGGTGTCGGTGTACATGCCGGGGCGTTTGCGCACCGGGTCGAGGCCCGAGAGGACTTCGATGGCGTCGGCGTTATAAGAGCTAGCGCTGGGAGTGGCCATGGGGTCTCGTCGTCAGTCTTTCATTGAAAATAGGGGCAAGGTTTCACAGCGCGGTGAAATCAATCGCCTGATACAAATCTGCGCCAATGCCGGCAAAACTCAGCATGGCCGGAAGCTGCTCGGCAAAACCCTGGAAACCATGGTCGCCACCGGCCTGGATGCGCAAGGCACAGGCCCGGTAATACTGTTGGGCGAGGCGATAGTCCAGTGTTTCGTCACCGGTCTGCAACCATACCTGATAGCGCTGCGGGTCCTGGGGTGCCGGCACTTCCAGCTCGGCGAGGGCCGTCACATGGTCGTGGGTCATTTCCCAGGCCTCGTCGGTATACAGGTTCTTCTGTGTACCCAGGAACCCGTCGAACATCCGGTGCGGACTGACGGCAGGGTTGATCAACAGGGCTTTCAAGCCATGGCGCTCGGCCAGGTGAGTCGCATAGTAGCCGCCGAGCGAGCTGCCGACCAGCAGTGGCCGTCCGAGCGCTTCAATCGCCTGCTCCAGCTGACCGATGGCCTCGCGGGGGTGGTGATGCAGGGCCGGCACGCGCAATTGGTCGCTCAAGCCCAGGCGTTCCATCACTTCGCTCAACTGGGTGGCCTTTTTCGACGCAGGCGCGCTGTTGAAACCGTGGATATAAAGGATCGAGCCGGACATTTGAACTCCCTGAGCTTCGGGTAAAGAGGCGGAGTTTACAGGGACTTTGGCACGTTGGGTGCCGATGAAATGCGATGCCTGTAGGAGCTTGCTTGCCAGCGAAAGCGGATTATCAAACAACATTGATGTTGATCGTGACGGCCTCTTCGCTGGCAAGCCAGCTCCTATGTATGGACTCGCCCCCACTGTCTACCCGCTTTTAAAAAACCGTCGCCCCGTTGCATCTATGTATAAGGCCTATTCGTGGAAGCCGTCTTCGGCTTCTGGCCAA